>NZ_LXFF01000015.1 GCF_001655775.1 Candidatus Arthromitus sp. SFB-turkey | reverse complement strand
TATTAATTATCTTATAAGATCTATATACTTGTTCTAAAACCATAACATATAAAAAACCACTCGATAATATATCAACATTGCAAAAACAAATATCATCTTTAAGATTTAAATTTTTATAATCAAAAACTACATTTATATTTTTAAATCTATTTAATGAGCAATTATTTATGATTTCACTAAAGGATATTGAATTTACATACCTACCCTTTTCAGTAACATTTATGTTATAACTTGTACTTTCTAAAAACAAATCTAAATCTAATTTATACAACAAATTTACTATAACAAATTTACTACATCTTTTTTTATAATCATTTATACTCTCTTTTATATATCTATTTTTAATAAACTTTTCATTTAAAAATATATTAACTTTCATTACAAATTAAATAAAATCTTTCTAATAAATAAAATTGAACTTATTCTAAAAATTTGATGAGAATATGTAAAATCACTAATTTTTAAAACCAAGTCACAATTTTTACTTAAGTTATAATTAACTCCATAACTTCCACCAACTATAAAAAATACATTCAATCCCTTATAAAATTCATTTGAAATTCTATTAACATAATAATTAGCTGATTTACCTTTTAAATCAAATAAAACACAAAATTTCTCTTTAAATCTATTTAAAATATTTAAAATTTCATTACTTTCAATTTCCTTATTACTCTCTTTAATAACAATTAAATTTATATCACTCAAATAGTTTCTTTCTAAATTTTTTAAATATTCTTTCTTTAAATTACCAACACAAATAAGATTTATTTTCCGCAACACTTCTTATATTTTTTCCCACTTCCACAAGTACATAATTCATTTCTTCCTATTTTAACTGGATTCAATACAATTTTTGAACTTCTCCAATTGCTTGTAATACTTTTTATTTTTTCACTTGATAAAATTTCTTTCCACTCTTTCAAATTGTATAAATAATCTGCCTTAGCATCTAACATATTAAAATATAATTTTTCAACATCAATTTCAAATTCAATTTCTTCTTCAACAGTTATATTTTCAACGTCAATTTGTTTATTTAAACTCTCATTTATTCCATCAACAAATCCAACTATAAAATCTTCATTTATATCATACTTTTTTGATAAATCTAATACACTTGACTTAAAAGAAAAATTTTTATTTCCCAATATATCTTTATAAATTTTTAACTCAACATTTTTATATTCATTCCAAAAAGCAATTTCACCTTTAGTTTTAACAAATTCAGTAACCATATTAGTCCATTTTTCATATAAATTCATAAAAAACACCTCTTCAAAATATAATCAATCTTCAATAAACCTCAATACATATTTTGCAAATTCATGACAATACTCACAACAAACCTCATTAATATTATCATTGAAATTCAAATCCGGAGTCACACCATATAAATTTATAAAATCATCAATAACATACTCTACATGACTTTCACATGCATAAAACTCACACTTTTTAAACACCACAAAATTTAAATCCTCATATAATTACTTGGCAAAGATCTATGTGCAACAGTTAATTCTAAATCACTCCCAATTTTAAAACCATTGATACAAAGTGCCTTTTCCACTGTCTTATAAGCAAGTTCAGGAAAATTATTTACATTACTTAAATGTCCCAAAATTATTTTCTTAGGAGAAATTTTGGCTAATTCAACTACTATCTTTGCACACTGTTCATTAGATAAATGTCCAAAATTACTTAATATTCTTTGCTTTAAAAAATAAGGATACGCACTCATTTTTACCATTTCCTCATTATAATTGCTTTCAATCAAAACAACATCAGCATCTTTTAAATTTTCAAATACTTCTTTAGATACATATCCCATATCAGTGGCTATACTTATTCTCTTTTTATTATTCATAATACTATATCCTACTGGATCAGCAGCATCATGAGGTAATTTAAACATTTTTATATCTAAATCCCCAATTGTAAATTCATTATTTTCTAGTATATTAACCTTTTTAACATCAAATTTTTTATCTTTTAAAGCCTCATAAGTAGCTTTATTTAAATAAACTGGTATATCAAAACCCCTAGATAAAGTACAAACTCCTTTATAATGATCTAAATGTTCATGAGTGATAAATATACCATTTATTGATTTAGGATTAACTTTTATAAGCTGTAAAGCACTTGTAACAGCTTTTTTGGAAATTCCAGCATCAATTAAGACTTTAGTTTTATAACTTCCAACATAAATACAATTTCCCGAACTTCCACTACTTATGGAACAAAAATACATTAATTATATCTCCAAAATAAACTTTTAAACTATATTATATTCTTAAACTCTTTAATATCACTATTTAAAGTTCTATATATATTAGCTCCCAATTGTCTAAATTTCTCCTCTATATCCGGATATCCTCTATCTATGTGTTCAATAGAAGTTATCTCAGTCTCTCCTTCTGCAACAAGACCAGCTATAATCATAGCAGCTCCCGCTCTTAAATCTGTTGCCTTTAGTTTACAACCTGTTAATCTACTTACTCCATTTATGATGGCAGCTCTTCCCTCTATTTTTACATCTACACCCATTTTCTTTAACTCATCAAAATATTTAAATCTGTTTTCAAATATGCTCTCGCTAATTATACTAGTTCCTTGAGAAACACTCATTAAAACACCAATTATTTGCTGAACATCTGTGGGAAAACCTGGATATGGTGAAGTTTTAATATTAACTCCCCTTAATCTCTCATTACTTTTTATTTTTATACTATCATCATATTCACAAATAGTAACACCCATTTCTATGAGCTTAGCAGTTACAGATTCTAAGTGCTTAGGAATAATATTTTTTATTAAAACTTCTCCTTTACATGCTGCAACAGCCATCATATAGGTAGATGCTTCAATTTGATCTGGTATTATAGAATAATTACATCCCTTTAATTTCTTAACACCTGTTATTTTTATAATATCTGTTCCAGCACCTTTTATATTTGCTCCCATTAAATTTAAAAAATTAGCAACATCAACAACATGTGGCTCTTTAGCAACATTTTCAAGTATAGTAACTCCTTCAGCAAAACAAGCAGCAAGCATAACGTTAATTGTAGCTCCAACACTAACTACATCAAAAAAAATACTATCTCCAACTAACTTATCTGCTTCAGCTACAACTGAACCATGTTGTATTTTTATATTTACTCCTAACTTTTCCAATCCTTTTATATGTTGATCTATTGGTCTATCTCCTATACTACATCCTCCCGGAAGATCTACAACAGCTTTCTTAAATCTTGCAAGTAATGCCCCTATTAAATAATAAGATGCTCTCATGTTATGTACATCTTCACCATTAGCTATATAACTTTTAATATTAGAACTATCTACTATTAAAGTATTCTTTATCCTGGTAACTCTAGCTCCAAGATCTCTTAATATTCTAACTAATTTATTTACATCTTCTATGTCTGGAATATTATCTATCACACATTTGCCAAAACCACACATAACAGCCGCTGGTATTATTGCAACTGCTGCATTTTTAGCTCCACTAATTTCTACACTTCCATAAAGCGGATTAGATCCATTTATAATAATCTTTTCCATTTCTTCTCCCTACTTAGATTAAGTTTAAATATATCTAAAAATTATTTCATAAATAATCTTCCTTAAACTATTTTAAAAGTCGCTATTAAATATTCTAATTTTATTAATCTTCATTGTCAACATTCTTAAGAATTAACATAATATTTTTCTAAATTTTAGTTGTTATTATTCCTTTAATTAAAACTTTTTATTCATATATAAAAAATGGAGTACTCCATTTCAACTTTTCCAAAAATTAAAATGGAATACTCTATTTATTTCATAGACTGAAAACTCGCGCAATCTGTAGATTCTATATTTTTAGCAATAGCTTCATGTTTTGTTATTTTAATTTGCTCTAACGTACAATTTTGATTTTTATCATTAAATTTACATTCTGTAACATTACAAAGTATATTATTATTTTTTACCATAAACTTACCTCTACCTTTTTAATAAAATCTACATACTTATTATTAATTCTTATTATTTTTTTATTCTCCATTATGCTATAATTTTGTTATTAAAGTTAAAGGAGGATTTTGGTTATATAACCAATATTTTAAATGAAATATTTAATTAGTTGTAACTTAACTGATGAATCCATTGAAAACCTAAACTATTTTCAATCTCAAAATATAAAATCATTTAAAAATTTAAAATCAAAGCAAAATTTTTTTATTCCTATACTTTCATTAAATTATGAACACTATACTAAAATTAAAAATTCTATTTTTAAAAATCTTTCAAAAATTCAAACTTTTAGAGTAAATATATCAAATATAAAACAAGATTTAACCAAAAATATTTATTTATTAATAGAGCCTAAAGGATTTTTATCAACTATACAGAGAATATTAGAAGAAGAATTGATCTTAAATGATATAAAAAATTATGAAAAATTAAATAAATGGAATTATTTTTATATAGATTACATGTCATTTAATAAAATTAATATTAACTTAAACAACATCTTATTTCCAAATTATATAAAAATTAATTCACTTAACATATTAAAACATAATCATAAAAAAAATAATCTAATAGATTCTATTCAATTTAAAAATATATAATAAAAAATCACCTAAAATTTTTAATGTAATAAACTAATTAATATAGCTACATTAAATTTTTTAGGTGACTTTTTATGATTAATTTTAAAAAAAAATTACATTCCAATCTTTTAAACATATTTAAAAAAAATATACTCACAAATTATAGAGTAATAATTAAATTAAAATCTCCCTCCCCAAAATTAATAAAAAAACTTAAAAACTCTACTCAATGTAAAATTATACACATACTAGAACATATCAATATACTTTGCTTAATAATAACTCATAGGCTTTTATCAAACCTCATTGAATATCCAGAAATCGATTATATATCCCTAGATGCTGAAATTTTTTTATGTGCAAATAAAACACTATCAAGTGTAAAAACACCAGATTCAAAAGTCATTTCATATAATTCAAATCTAACTGGAAAAAATATAACAGTTGGATTAATAGATTCTGGAATATATCCCCTTGAAAGTTTTACAAAACCTAAAAATAGAATTAAATTATTTAAAGACTTAATAAATGATTATATATACCCATACGATGATAATGGGCACGGAACCGCTATGTGTACTATAATAGGAGATAAATTTATTTACAAAAATAACATTATTAAAAATGCATCTGAATGTGATTTTTGTGTTATAAAAGCTTTTGATAAGTACAATAAATCTTACTGCTCTTTAATTTTCAAAGCACTTGATCTATTATACGAAAACTCAACTAAATTAAATCTCCAATTATTATGTCTTCCATTTGAACTTAATGAATTTAACGAATTTATCCTAACTATTTTTCAATATTTCTTCGATGAACTTTCAAAACAAAACATTATTATAACGATTCCACTGGGTAATAATTCAAGTAATTATACTTCTTTAAAAGGTCTTTCTCTTTTGAATAACTGTATAACCGTAGGAGGATTAAATTTAAATGAATCCTCCTGTGGTATTTCAAATAAGAAATTACTAAAACCTACACTAATATCTATTTATGAAAATATCTATCTATCAAATATAGATCCTAAATATGTACCTGAAAGAAATAATCAATATATATATCCACCTAAAATTAAAAATTCATTTGTTGAATATTTTGGAACTTCATGTTCATGTGCTTATATTTGCAGCTTATTAGCTTTATTAAAACAGAAAAATATTTCCATAAATATACGTGACTCATTATCGCTTTTGAAATTGTGTTGTAATAAAATACAGGATGTAGATACTTCAATACAAGGTTTAGGTACAGTTAACGTGAATCAATTACTAGAATAAATAAACAACTCTTGTTGTTTGTTTATTCTAATAAGCTACATAATTCAACGGATTATCTGCTTTACCGTTTACCCTAACTTCAAAATGCAAATGGGGTCCGGTACTTCTCCCTGTATTTCCTATTTTACCTATTATTTGTCCTTTAGTAACATATTCCCCTTCCTTTATAAACATAACATCACAATGTCCATATAAAGTTTCAACTCCTTTTCCATGATTAAGCTTCATATAATTTCCATATATACTATTGTAAGATACTAAACTTGCAAACCCTGATTCTGCTGCAAATATAGGATCTCCTATATTTCCTGCAATATCAATCCCATGATGTTTTTCTCCTCCCCATCTTAACCCAAATGGAGAAGTTATAACATTATTTTTAGAAGGATTATTTAAATAGAAAAGCTCATTTCCCTGAACCTCACTTAAAGAAGGCTTTAAAGTCTTAGATGATACTCTTCTCATACCAATGTATTTATCATTATTATAAGTAATCTCATTAACAACTTCACGATCAAAATTTTTCTTATTATATTGCTCTTTTTGATTGCTTTGACTAGAGAGTGACACCACTTGTATTTTGTTTCCTAAATTGTTTTCTAAATATGTTTTCCTCGCTACTATTTCGACTGTAGCAATTGTGTTGTTATTTTTGTTATTACTTATGATAAAATCATAAAGCTCATCTTCTGAAAGTAAACTCTTTAAATTTATTACATCTTTCTCGAGTTTTACATCTTCTTTTATTTTCGTCCAGTTAATTTGAGAATTTTCTAAATTATGCTCTTTCAAATAATACTTAATTAATCTCTCCTTCACATTATCAAACACTTCTTTTCCGTCTATGTTTGCAATTTTTTTACCATCAAGAATTAAGTTGTATCCTTCAACATATAGATTAATATTTTTATCTAAAAACTCAATTGCTTCATTTGTTTCAAGATACTCATCTTTATCAATCAATTTTAAATTAAAATTAATTGAATCACTTTTTACAAATTTTCTTGATTCACTACTAGTATTGTGTAGTTTTTCAAAATAATATTCATTCAATATTTTTTTATCTTTAACATATGTACTAAATTCATCATTTATTATCATTTCATACCCCAGAGTTTTTCCCGATAAATATGAAATTATTAAAATTATACTAACAAAATTAATAATCATTAAAATTACTGATATAGACATTTTGTGTTTAAATCTATACATAGTACCTTTAAGTCATCTCCTCTATGAAAAAAATATATTTGGAGTTATTATTTATCCATTTTTGATAAATTATTCCTTTTTTATACTTATTTAAATAAAAAAATGTTATAATTTTATATAAAAATTTTTTTGAAAGGTTAAATTAAATGAGTTTATATAAATTAAATACTCCTTTTTTTAATTACACTCTTTTAGATAACAATTTTATTGACAATTTTCTTCCAAAAGCTAGAGGAGAATATGTAAAAATATTTATACTTATTCTTAAATACGCTTCCTGTGGAGAAGTAGGTTTTGATTCATCGTTCCTCGCTAAAAATTTAAACTTATTAGAATCAGATATAAAAAATGCCCTTAATTACTGGAACGATATGGGAGTTATAAAACTCACAACTATAGATGATAAAATTTCAAATATAGAATTTTTAAAACTTTCAGAATCATCTTCTGTTACATCTTCATTAAATTTAATAAATGAAATTAACGACAATAATTTAATTGATTTCTTTAAAGAAGTTGAAATGATAATAGGTAGACCTCTTTCACAAAAGGAAATGGAAACTTACATAAATTGGACTAAAATTTTTAATTTTTCATATGAATTAATTCTTTATTTAATAAGCTATTGCGTAAATAAAAATAAAAAAGATTTTAGATATATTGAAAAAGTAGCAATAGCTTGGTCTGATTTAAATATTAAAACATTAGATGAGGCAATGATTTACACTGAAAAACGTGAAAAGCAATTCGTTAATTATAGAAAAATACTTAACTATCTAGGAATGTCTGATAATGAAATTGGAAAACCTCAAGAAGATCTTTTTAATAAATGGCTTATAGCTTACAATATGCCTATTGAGCTTATTTACAAAGCTTGTGATATATGTTTTTCTAAGCTTTCAAAAACTGATTTTAATTACATTGATGGAATTTTAAATAACTTTAAAAATTCAAAAATTTTAACTATCCAAGATTTTGAGAAGTATGAAAATAATAAGAATTCATTTATAAAAGGATTTTCTAAAACCAAATCAAAAAATAATTTTTCAAATTTCCCCCAAAGAATATATGATTACGATAAACTTGAAAAACTTTTAATTAAAAATGATGATGAAGGAAACAATTCTAATGATTAAAGGATATGGTGAAAAAATAGAAAATCTTTACAAAAACATTAGACAAACTAATTTAAACGAACTGATAAAAAGAAGAGATTATATAAAAAAAATACACCCCGAGATATTAGATATTGAAAAAAATATAGCAACTATTTATTTAAATATGATTAAATGTAAAAATAAATCTTCTATAAATGAATTAAAATTAAAAATATCTTCCTTAAGATCAAAAAAAAATAATATGCTTATATCTATAAATTTACCTGAAAATTACTTAGACAACATTTACGATTGTAAAAATTGTAAAGATACTGGTTACATATTAAATAAAAAATGCTCATGTTTTTTTAAAAATTTAAGTTCTCTCTATTTAAATGATTCTGAACTTAAAATATTAATACAGGAAAATAATTTTGAAAATTTTGATTTTAATTTCTATTCTAAAAATCACATTGGAAACCATTCTACTACACCTGATGAGAATATTAAAAATATATATAAAAATATTTTGAATTATATTAAAACCTTTGAATCTACAAATACAAATTTATTATTTACTGGGGAATGTGGAAGCGGAAAAACATTTTTAAGTCACTGTATAGCTAAGGAACTTTTAGAAAAAGGATATTTAGTTATATATAAAACTTCTGAAGATTTATTTAATGAACTTAATAACTATTATTCATTTAAAAACGATAATTCAAATAAAATAGATGATTCTATTTTAATGCAATGCGATCTATTAATAATAGATGATTTAGGTACTGAAACTCCTAATAATTTTTATTACTCGTACTTTTTCAACTTTTTAAACAAAAAAATTATTTTAAATAAAAAATTATTAATATCTACAAATTTTACATTAAAATCGCTTCAACAAAATTATTCAGATAGAATATCCTCAAGAATTTTTGGAGATTTTCTAATTTTTAATTTTTTTGTTGATCAAGACATTAGAATACAAAAAAAAATTAAGAATAAGAGAGTGTTTTAATCACACTCTCTTATTCTTAATCTGTTGTAAATGGAAGTAACGCTATATTCCTTGCAATTTTTATAGCTTTAGTAACTTCTCTTTGATGTTTAGCACAAGTTCCCGAAATTCTTCTAGGTAAAATTTTACCTCTTTCAGTTATAAATTTTTTAAGTTTATTTATATCTTTATAATCTATACTTGTTGATTTTTCAACACAAAAAGAACAAACTTTCTTTCTTGTTTTTCTTCCTCTAAAGTTATTTTTTCTCGCTTCTTGTGTCTTATTTGTAGTATTTCCGTTCATATAACTCTATCCCTCCCTTCTTAAAATGGTACATCCTCATCATCGATTAAAGTCATATCATCATTTGGTAAATTACCATAATTAACATTAGTATCAAAGTTGCTATTACCCATTTCAGGCGAACGTCTATCGTTCTTATTTCCCCATTCAATAAAAGAAACTTCCTCAGCTACAACTTCAGTTACATATTTCTTGTTTCCATCTTTATCGTTATAATTTCTAGTCTGAATTCTTCCACAAACTCCAAACTTACATCCTTTACTTATGTAATTTGCCGTTGCTTCTGCTTGTTTCCCCCATATTATAACTTGAATAAAATCTGTACTTTTTTCTTGATCTTTAGAAGAAATTTTTCTATCTATAGCTAATACAACCGTTGAAACCGCTATACCACTTGGTGTAAATCTTAATTCTGGATCTTTGGTAAGTCTACCAATTAAAATTACTTTATTCATATTTTCCTCTAATCTTTTTTAACTATTATGTGTCTAATAACCAAATCCATAATTCTAAAATTTCTATCCAACTCTTTTGGAAAATCTTCATCACTACAGAAATCAATTAAAATAAAATATCCTTCATTTTTCTTATTAATTTCATAAGCTAACTTCTTTTTTCCCCAAAAATCAACGTTCTCAATTTTCCCATTTGACTTTTCAATTATAGACTTAACTTTGTCAACTGTTGAATTAACTTGATCTTCAATTATTTCTGGACTAAGTACAAATACAGTTTCATATTTTCTCATATTATATTTCACCTCCCTCCGGACTCACGGCTACAAAAGTAGCAGGGCAACGTTAAGACACATTATAACACTTTAATTCAGAAAAATCAAAATTATTTAAATTTGACAATTATTCTTAACATCGTATATAAATTTAACAAAAATTTTATTATTTAAAATCAAATCGTTAATTTTATCAAAATCATTATTACTTATACCTATACTAATACCACAGCTATTAGATATATGTGAAGGTGTAGGTAGTATATTTACATCTATTTCCATATCTTTTAATATTTTTTCACACAAAAGTGCATTATGGGTATTTATAAAAATTAATATGTAATCCATTTTTAACTCCTTAAACTATTAAACAAAAAATTTTTTTGATATATTATTCTTGGGTGATTTTATGAATTTATATTTTGATAACTGTTCTACTAGTTTTCCAAAACCTAATAATGTAATAGAATCTATCAATAATTTTATTTCAAATATAGGTGCAAGTTCCAGTAGAGGTAGTTATAAACTTTCTATGACTTCAAATAAAATTTTATTTGAATGCAAACAAGCTTTATGTTCATTATTTAATTACAATAAAAGTGAAAATATAGTTTTTACATATAACGCAACCTATGCTTTTAATTTAATTTTAAGCAGTTTTATTAATTCAGATTTATTTAATAATAAACCTCATATATTAATTTCTAATTTAGATCACAATTCAACAGTTCGTCCACTAATAAATTTGAAAAACAAAGGAAAAATAGAATTAGACTTTATTAATTGTATTGGTAATAATTTTTTAGATATAGATGATTTTAAAAATAAAATTAAATATAATACAAAATTTTTAATAATTTCTCATATGTCAAACGTTATAGGTAATATACAAAATTTAAATATATTATCTAAAATTTGCAAAGAAAACAATATATTTTTCATAATAGATATAGCACAAAGTGGTGGAATTGTTAATATTGATTTGAGTAATTTATATTTTTCGGCAATAATATTTACAGGCCACAAAAATTTATTTTCTACTCAAGGTATAGGTGGTTTTATAATTTCAGATGATTTATTAAACAATTGTGAAAATTTTTTCTTAGGTGGAACCGGTAGTGAAAGCTCAAATTTGGTATCAAAAACTAATATGCCTGATTACTTTGAAATTGGAACACAAAACATGATTGGAATTTCTTCATTACTTAGCGGTATAGATTTTATTAATTCATTTGGTATTAACAATATTTTTAATCACAAAAAACAAATTCTTAAAAACATTTATGATGAAATCAAAAATATTAATGATATAATAATACTCAATAACGTTAATTTAACCAATCAAAATTCCACATTATGTATAAATTATAAAAACTTATCTCCAGATAAAGTAGCTTTTATATTAGATAAATACTTTAACATAAGTGTAAGAGCTGGCCTACATTGTGCTCCAAACACTCATAAACTTATAAAAACTTTCCCTTATGGATGTATCAGAATTAGTCCAAGTATTTTTAATACTCAAGATGATATAAACTTTTTAATTTCAAGCTTATATAAAATATCTAAAAATAATTATTACTAACGTTTCACGTGAAACTTATTTAAAATTTAAAAGGTGGTGCAACTTTAAAAGTGTATGAAGAAAATTTGCATTTTTAATCAAAAAGGGGGAGTTGGTAAAACAACTACCAATATAAATCTCTCATGTTATTTAGCTTTAGAAGGTTTTAAAGTTTTAATAATAGATATAGATCCTCAAGGGAATACTACAAGTGGTTTAGGGGTTGATAAATCAAAACTCAATTACTCAATATATAATTTATTTGTTGAAAATTTAGATATAAATTCATTAATCGTAGAAAGTGAAATAATTAAAAATTTATATATTATTCCATCTTCTGTTGAGTTAGCTGCTACTGAAGTGGAATTATCAAATGTTAAAAAAAGAGAATTTATTTTAAAGAATGCCCTATGTAAATTAAATGATAGTTTTGACTTTATTTTTATAGATTGTCCTCCTTCTTTAGGTTTTTTAACTCTCAACGCTCTCGTTGCTAGTGATAGTTTGATTATACCAATACAATGTGAGTTTTACGCACTAGAAGGACTTAGTCAATTAATACATACTGTTAATTTGGTGAATAACTCTCTAAATAAAGATTTATACATAGAAGGTGTAATTCTTAGTATGCATGATTCAAGAGCAAAACTCAGTAATGAAATAGTTATAGAGGTTAAAAATTTTTTTGGAGATAAAGTTTTTAATACGATTATTCCCAGAAATATAAAACTCGCAGAAGCTCCAAGTTACGGTCTACCAATAATGCTTTATGATGAAAAATGTAAAGGAGCATTATCTTATAAAAACCTATCAAAAGAATTTATATCAAAACAAAGGAGAAGTGGTTTATGAAAAAAAGTGTACTTGGTAAAGGACTAAGTTCTTTAATACCAAATTATGAAAACATAGATAATAATACTTCTAAAACAAATAAAAATAATTATATAGATATTGATATAAATTTAATAAAAGCAAATACAAATCAACCCAGAAAATTTTTTGATGAGGATAGTATTATATCTTTAGCCGAATCTATACAAACTCATGGTATAATTCAACCATTAATCGTAAGTGAAAAAGATAAATTTTACATGATAATAGCTGGAGAACGAAGATATAGAGCTGCTAAACATCTTAATTTAAGTAAAATTCCCTGTTTAATTGTTGAAAAATCTGATGAAGAAATTTTACAAATATCATTAATAGAAAATATTCAAAGACAAGACTTAAATCCAATTGAAGAAGCTCATGCATTTAAAAATCTTATTGATAATTTTAATATAACTCAGGAAGCTTTATCTAAAAAATTATCATTATCTAGAAGTTCAGTTACAAATAAATTAAGATTACTCAAATTATCAAATGTTGTTCAAGACTATATATTAAATGAAGAAATTTCAGAAGGTCATGCTAAAATTTTAGTTGGTATAAAAGATGAAAATTTACAAATTGAGATTTCAAATAAAATTATAGATGAATGTTTGAATGTGAGACAAACAGAAAAATTAATTCAAATGCTAAATAATAATACTTCTAAAAAAGAACCTAAAAATAAAATTAACAACACTTATATAACCAGTTTAAAAACAAAGCTTGAAAATTATTTTGGTACCAAAGTTTCAATTAATGATAAAAAAAATAAAGGTAATATTCAAATAGAATATTACTCTCCAGAAGATTTAAATCGAATACTTGGTCTTATTTATTTAAATGAAACTAATTAATTTATATTAAAATATTTTTTTAAATTTTCATTTTCTTCTTCAAAGATATTTAAAATTACTTTTAAATATCTTTTTATTTTATATTCATTAAAATTTTCCATGCTATAATTAAGCCTATTTACATATTTTCTTTTTACATGAATTAATTTTTTATTCTTATTTATATAACTCTTATATTCCTCATATTTATCATTACCTTTTACATATTTTAATATATTATTTCTTTCCTCTATAATCTTTTCCCATTTACTTTTATTTTCATTATCATATTTCTCACTTACTCTCAAAAAAAACTTACAATTATTTAAATTTGTATTTGATTTAACTTGTGTAATATTCGTTATAAAACACATAAAAAATACAATGCAAATAAACCTAATAATATAATTTTTCATTAAACTCTCCTCCACAAATAAATTAATACAAAATATTTTTCCTAATAAAAATTTTATTATTCTACGAATTTTCATTCACAGTAAGGCTCTATTTTTCATATTCTAAATAGTAAATTTTTACAAAGGAGATTTTATATGGAAATAAATGAAAAATTAGTAAAATATAATTTTTCATCTAGAAAAGGAACTTCTATAAAATATATTGTAATTCATGACACTGGAAATACTTCTAAAGGTGCTGATGCGAATGCTCATTTTTCATTCTTTAATTCAGCCGATAGGCAATCATCTGCTCATTACTTTGTAGATGATACTCAAGTTTTAAGAATAATAAAAGATTCTGATAAAGCTTGGCATTGTGGAGATGGTAATGGTAAATATGGAATAACAAATGAAAATAGTTTAGGTATAGAAATTTGTATAAATATGAATGGTAATTTTAATATTGCCTTTGACAAAGCTGCTGAATTAACATCTTTCCTTATGAAAAAATATAACATACCTTTAGAAAATGTAGTCAGACATTATGATGCAAGTAGAAAAATTTGTCCTAATTCCATGAGTAAAAATAATTGGATGCTTTGGGATGATTTTTTAACTAAAGTTAATCGCTATTATATAAATGAATCTGATCAAAGTACAAATAATAATGAAATTATTATTTATGATAAAATAAGTAATTTTATCGATAATGTATATATAGCTTTTTTCAATAGAACACCTGATTATGAGGGAAAAAGTTTTTGGTATAATAAAATAAAATCAAAACAAGCATCTTTAGAAGATTTCGTTAATTCTGTTATGAATAGTAGTGAATTTATTGAATTAAAAAATTCTTATATATAAATAAAAATAACGAAAGCTGTTAAGCTTTCGTTATAATGGTTTTTTTAATATCAAATTATATTTTCTTGGATATATTTCTGGAGTTTTATAAATTTTATCTATAATAACTAAATTACTATCAAATTCTTTTAAATATATCTTAGTATCTAAAACACCTCCCATTTTATTTATAGTGTTATATGCTTTTTCCAATTCTTCATCGCTTTTTTTACCTTTTAGAGCTATATATTTACCATTAATCTTTACCAATGAAAATGACATTTCTAACAATTTATCTAATCTTGCCATAGCTCTAGATACAACATAATCATATTTTTCTCTATAAAATGTTTCATGTGAAACATTTTCAACCCTCTTATTAATAATATTTATATTTTTTATATTTAAAATATCTACTATGTATTTTAAAAATTCAACTTTTTTATTAGTTGATTCAACAAGATCAATCTTTAAATCATCTCTAATTATTTTCATTGGTATTCCCGGAAATCCTGCTCCACTTCCAATATCACATATTGTTGCATTTTCCTCTATTTTATAATTAAATATAGAAATAGAATCTAAAAAATGTCTATTTATAATGAGATCCTCATTTGTTATAGATGTCAAATTTATCTTTTTGTTGTATTCAATTAACTCCTTCATATAAATCATAAATTTTTCATATATGTTCTCATCAAATTTTATATTTAATTTGTCGCAAAAATTTTTCATTAAGCAAAAATACTTCATATTAATTACTCCTTTTTAGCGCTTCTATATATAACATTAAAACAGTTATATCTGCACATGATACTCCTGGTATACGTAAAGCTTGACCTAAACTTCTAGGTTTAATTTTATTTAATTTTTGTATAGCTTCTAATCTTAATCCTTTTATATCATTATAATTTATCTTTTCAGGAATTAATTTGTTTTCCATTTTTTTGAATCCCTTTACTTCATCTTTTTGTTTTTCTATATATCCTTCATATTTTGATATTATATTAATTTGATTACATATGTCTGGATCTAATTCCATTCGGGCTTCATCTAATAATTTAACTTTATAATAATCAAGCTCAGTCCTTTTTATTAATTCATATAATGTTATAGGCTTTTTTAATGGTACTGAATTTATGGATTCTAAAATTTTATTTGTTGTATTAGAATTATTTATAATCAAATTCTTAATTCGAATTATTTCATTATCTATTTTATTTTTTTTATCTTTATAAATCTTATATCTTTTTTCATCAACAATTCCAATATCATAACCTTTTTGTGTTAATCTTAAATCTGCATTATCTTGACGAAGTAATAATCTATATTCAGCTCTAGAGGTCATAATTCTGTAAGGTTCATCTGTTCCTTTATTTATTAAATCATCAATCAACACGCCTATATATGCATCACTTCTATCTAAAATAAATGGTTCTTTTTTCTTTGAATAAAGTGCAGCATTTATACCTGCAATTAATCCTTGTGAAGCTGCTTCTTCATATCCAGATGTTCCATTTATTTGACCTGCTGAAAATAATCCTTTAATATTTTTGAATTCTAACGTTAATTTTAATTCTTGAGTATCAAAAACATCATACTCAATTGCATATCCCGTACGCATAATTTCAACATTTTCAAGTCCACTTATGGTTTTAATCATATCTATTTGAATATTCTCTGGAAGAGAAGAAGACATTCCTTGTAGATACATTTCACTTGTATGTAAACCTTCTGGTTCTATAAAAATTTGATGTCTACTCTTATCTCCAAATCTCATTATTTTATCTTCAATTGATGGACAATATCTCGGTCCTATTCCTTTTATTGATCCATTATACATTGGTGATTTATCTATATTATTTTTTATAATATTATGCGTCTTTTCATTAGTATAAGTTAAATAACATTCTACTTGATCAATTTTTAATGCTTTATTAAGAAATGAAAATGGTGTTATATCTATATCTCCTTCTTGCTTTTCTACTTTTGAAAAATCAACACTTTGTTTATTAATCCTAGCTGGTGTTCCTGTTTTGAATCTTCTTATACTTACCCCTAAATCTAAAAAAGTTTTAGTTAAAAATTTTGAATTTGATAATCCATTTGGTCCTGAATCAAATATATTTTCACCAATTATAACCTTAGAGTTTAAATATACTCCTGTACAAACTACAACCGCATTAGTTTTAAAATATCCTCCAGTTGTAAGTATTATACCTTTGACAACTCTATTTTCAATATGTATCTCCTTTACCTCTCCTTGAATTAAGGTTAAATTTTCTTGATTCTCTAAAATATTTTTCATAAATTTTTGATATTTTAATTTATCAACCTGAAACCTTAAAGAATGTACTGCTGGACCTTTAGAAGTATTTAACATTCTTCCCTGAATTACACATTCATCTGCTGTTAATCCCATTTGTCCACCTAAAGCATCTATTTCCTTAACTAAATGCCCTTTAGCAGTACCTCCAATACTTGGATTACATGGCATAAATCCAATTGAGTCAAGATTTAATGTAACCAATAATGTCTTTATTCCCATTCGTGCACATGCTAAAGATGCTTCAATACCTGCATGACCACCTCCAATTACTATAACTTCAAATTCTCCTCTTAAATAATACATATTCTACCTACTTTCCAATACAAAATTTAGAAAAAATATTATCTACAATAACTTCATTTATATCTTCACCAGTTATATTCATTATATATTTTAATGCTTTTCTTATATCTATTGAAACAATATCTAAAGGCATTAAATCCTTCAAAGATTTTAGTGAATCATTTAAACATTCTAAACAATTATTAAATGCTTCAGTATGCCTATTATTAGTTAAAATTATACTTTCTGTGTTTAAACTTAAATCACTTAATAAGAACTTATCTTTAATTAAATTTGTTAACTTATCAAATCCTAAATTTTCCTTAATTGATATTTTAGCTAAATTATCCTCGTTACTATTTTTAAACTGTGTAAATATTTCATTGGTATCAAACATATTAATTTCTTCACATTTATTCAATAAAAATATTATATTTTTATCTTTTATTAATTCATAAATCCTAAAATCTTCCTCATCTAAATCTCTTGTTAAATCTAAAACAAAAAATATTAAATCACTTTCCTTTATTTTATCCTTTGCCATATTAATTCCTATAGACTCAACAACATCACTGCTTTCTCTAATTCCAGCTGTATCAAATAAATTTAATATAATCCCTCCTATATCTACTTTTTCCTCAATTATATCTCTAGTTGTTCCTGGAATATCTGTAACTATAGCTTTTTTTTCATTACATAAATAATTCAATAAAGATGACTTTCCTACATTTGGCTTACCTACAATACATGTTTTAATTCCCTGTTTTATTAAAACACCTTGATCTTTATATTTTAAAATTTCTTGAACCTCATTTATTATTTTAATAATATCATTTTCTATATCACTTTTATAAACATCTTCAACTTCATCTTCAAAGTCAATAATAACTTCTACATGAGATAAAATATTAACAATTTTCTCTTTTATAAAATTTAATTTCTTATATAATTTACCCGTAGTTTGATTAATTGCACATTTTAATTCTAAATCTGATTTTGCATAAATTAAATCTATAATAGCTTCTGCTTTGGTTAAATCTATTTTTCCATTTAAAAAAGCTCTTTTAGTAAATTCTCCAGGTTCTGCTAATTTTGCACCTAAACTAATAACTAAATTTAAAATTTTATTTGTAACAAGTATCCCTCCGTGACAATTTATTTCAATAACATCTTCTCCCGTATAGCTTTTAGGTGCTTTCATAAAACTAACTAATACTTCATCAAATACTTCCTCATTATACTTTATAAAGCCGTGTTTTATTTCATTTGGATTTAAACTACTTTTTGTGTTTGTGTGGAAAATTTTTTCTATGATATTCACACTTTGATTTCCAGAAATTCTTATAATATTTACTGCACTATTTGAAATACTTGTGGCTAAACCAACTATTGTATTCATTTATCAACACCTCCAATAAAAAAATGGGCTGTTTTCAACAACCCACATTTTTAAAATTTATTTTTTTGTTACTTCTTCATCTTTCAACAATACTTTATTTATTGTAAAACTTATTATAATAGAAATTATGTTACTAAATACGTAATATATCCCAACTGCTGATGAAACAGATATTGTAAAAACTCCAAGCATAACTGATAAAACAATATTCATTACTCTATTTTGTTGTGCCTGAGCTTTATTATCATCTGAAACTGGTATACTTAACTTTCCTTGTAAAAAACCAGTAACAACAGCTAATATAGGAAGTATAAAGTATGGATCCTTAGCTGCTAAATTAGGAATCCATAAAAATGAAATGGTATTTTCTTGAAGACCTGGTAATCTCAAGAACAACTGAAAAAACAATAAAAGTATTGGTAATTGTATAAAAGTAGGTAAACATCCAGATAATGGATTTATTTTATAATCTTTATACAACTGTAATATTTGTTGTTGTTGTTTTTGTGGATCTGATTTATACTTTGCTTGAATTTTTTGAAGCTCTGGTTGGATTTTTTGAAGAATTTTAGTTGTTTTAACTTGTTTTATATGTAATGGTAATGTAATTACCTTAACGATTATTATCGCTAATATAATAGTTATTCCATAAGATAAATTAACATTTGGAATAACTTTAAAAACCAAATCATGTAATCCTTCAAAACCCTTAATTAATAAGTTAATTATACTATCAAACAAAATAATCCCCCTACCCTTAAATTTTTACTATCTTTACCATTTTAATATAAAAAACATAAAAAGTACATTTTTATTTCAAAGGATCATATCCTCCCTTTGAAAAAGGATTGCACTTTAATATTCTTATTATTACTAAAATTGTAGCTTTTAAAAATGTATATTTTTCATAAGCTTGTCTAGCATAATTAGAACATGTTGGATAAAATTTACACCTAGGTAAAGAACGTGGTGATATATATCTCTGATAAAATTTTATTAACTTTATTGGAATACTATTTTTCTTCATAATATAAAGAACTCTTTCTTAATAATTTAACTACACTATTTTCTATATCTGCATATGACTTATCCCTAGAATTACTTCTAGCTACAAAAACTATATCATACCCACTTTTTAATTTACACAAATTAAGCCTATATACTTCATAAACACGTCTTCTTACTTTATTTCTCACAACACTTTTTCCAACTTTTTTACTTACACTAATTCCTAATCTATTAAAGTCAATATTTTTTTTGTTTTTGTACACATAAATAACAAANNTTTCCTCTATTATAAACAATTCTAAAATCATAATTTTTGTGTATTTTACATACCTTCATAACACAATTAATTTTTGAAATAACTCCTTTACAAGTTTAAAGAGGCACATTTACATACAAAATAAAGTGCCTCTTTAATTAATAAGTTAGTCTTTTTCTTCCTTTTAATCTTCTTCTTTTTATGACAGCTCTTCCTGAAGCAGTTCTCATTCTCTTTCTAAATCCATGCTCCTTTTTCCTTTGTCTCTTTTTTGGTTGATATGTCATAAACATGTAATCACCCCATTATAATTTAATTTTCTAATTTATATTTTAAATCAATTATATATTCTTAAATTTCATATGTCAATATACAAAAAATTCACTATTTTTTATCACATTTTTAATTTTATAAAATTTATTGGATATTTAACTTTTCTTATGATATTATGTTTTTAAACTGTTGATAACTTTTAAACTTATAAACAAAAATATCTACATATATTTTTATGTTTATATCTCTGTTGATAGATATCTGTAAATCCTATTTTATAAGTATTTTGCTTATTTTTTATAAAAAATATTATTGTTAATAAGTACTACTTTTTCTTATTTTTAAACATAGATTATTTTTTACATATTAAGCGTTAAATGTCTGTTTATAAATTAATGTTAATTTGTTTATTTTAAAATTTGTATTTCTTTGGAGGTAATTATCGTGGAACCTAACTATAAAGATTTATGGATTGATATTTTATCTGAATTGAAAAAAACACTATCTGATATAAGTTTTAATACTTGGTTTTCTGATACTGAAATATTATCTATGTCAGATTCAAAAATTATTATTGGTTGTAATAACTCCTTAATACTTGAAACAATAAATTTAAGATACATAGATACTTTAAATAACATTACTTACTCTTTAACAAATCAAAACTATAAAATAAAAGTTATGTTAAAAGAAGATTTCAAAAAAGATCACACACCCTCTAACACTAAAAATTTGACTGTTTCATCTTCAAATAAAGAAATCTCAAATAATTTTAGTACAAATTTAAATAATAAATATACCTTTGAAACTTTTGTTGTTGGAAACAGTAATCGGTTTGCTCACGCAGCTTCTTTAGCTGTTGCAGAATCTCCTTCAAAAGCATATAATCCACTTTTTATATACGGCGGTGTTGGTCTTGGTAAAACGCATTTAATGCATGCCATAGGACATTTAATTAATGAAAATAATAAAAATTTAAAGGTTGTATATATAACTTCTGAAAAATTTATAAATGAATTAATAAGTGCAATAAAGGACGACAAAAACATAGAGTTTAGAAATAAATATAGAAATGTTGATGTTCTTCTAATAGATGATGTTCAATTCATAGCTGGAAAGGAAAGAACTCAAGAAGAATTTTTCCACACATTTAATGCTCTCCATGAATCAAACAAACAAATAATTTTATCAAGTGATAGGCCACCTAAAGAAATTAAAACTCTTGAGGAACGTTTATGTTCACGGTTTGAATGGGGACTTATTGCAGACATTCAGCCACCTGATTACGAAACAAGAATAGCAATACTTAGAAAAAAAGCAGATGTTGATAAATTAAATATACCTAATGAAGTTTTAATATATATAGCAACGAAGATAAAATCTAATATACGTGAATTAGAAGGTGCCTTGTTAAGAGTTGTTGCTTATACAAATTTAACCAATAGTAATGTATCTTTAGATTTAGCAAAAGAAGCATTAAAAGATTTAATAAATACTAAAAATTCAAAAACAATAACAATAGAATATATACAAGAAACTATTGCAAATTACTTTGATTTAAATATAGAGATGTTAAAATCCCAAAGAAGAACTCAAAATATTGCATTTCCACGTCAAATAGCTATGTATTTATGTAGAAAACTTACGGACTCATCTCTCCCTAAAATTGGAGAAAACTTTGGAGGTCGTGATCACACAACAGTTATACACGCTTATGAAAAAATATTAAACAAAATAGAATCTGATCAAGATTTTAATAATACAATCAATGAATTATCAAATAAAATATTAAATAATAGATAGTTTTTATTTTTTTGTTAATAACTATTATTTTTTTTGTTTAAAAATCTTTTTGTGTACTTTTATATATTATTTTCCATAAAAACATTGTTGTTTTTATAAAAATTATCAACAATGTTTTTTTATTAAAATTTTTATTATTACTGCATTACATAAATTTCAACAATATTAACAACACCTATTACTAATATTATTATACTTTTAAAAAATTTTTTTTATATTTATAAGGAAGTGTTTATTATGAAATTCTATTGTAATAAAAATGAATTAGTTGAAAAAATAAATATTGTTCAAAGAGCTATTACTAATAAATCTAATTCACCAATATTTAGTTGTATATTTATACAAATTGATGATAATATTTTAACAATGATGGGTATAGATACTGATTTATCTATAGAAACAAAAGTTTCTGCTCAAGTTTTAGAAAAAGGAAAATTATTATTAGATTCAAGATTATTTGGAGAAATAATAAAAAGACTTCCTGAAGAAAAAATTGAAATAAAAAATGATAAAGAAGATGAAAATAATATAATTATTTCTAGTGGAAATACAGAATTTAGTTTAATTAATTTAAATTCAGAGGAATATCCTAAAATTCCAAAAGTTGATTCAAATAATAAAATTTCTTTAAAACAAAATGTTTTTAAAAATATGATAAAAAGTACAACTTTTTCAGCTTCTTTTGATGAATCAAAGGGAGTGATAACAGGTGTGCTTGTTAATATTAAAAATAACATTTTAACTTTTGTTGCTTTAGATGGTTTTAGACTTGCTTTAAAAAGTGAAATTATAGATAATAATTGTAATGTGAACATTGTTGTTCCAGCAAAAACCTTAAATGAAATAAATAAAATTTTAAAAGAAAATGATGAGTTAATAGATATATACATTACAAATAATTTTGTAATGTTGAAAATTAATGAAGATAAAATCGTTTTGAGATTACTTCAAGGAGATTTTATAAAATATGAAACTATAATACCCAAAGAAAATAAACTTTCTGTGGTTTTATCTAAGTATGAATTTATAAATGGACTTGAAAGATCTACTCTTTTAACAAAAGATAAAAATACCAATTTAGTTAAGTTAGAAATTAAAGATGATAAAATTATACTTAAATCTAATTCACAATTTGGACAATTAAAGGAAGAAATTTATATTAAAAAAGAAGGTATTGACTTAGATATAGCTTTTAATTCTAGGTATTTAATGGATGCAGTAAAAGCTATTGAAGATGAGGAAATAAAAATTGAGTTTAATAATAATATAACACCATGTATTATTAAGAGTAATAAAAATGAAAATTCTAAATATATGGTGTTACCTGTTAGATTTGTTATTTAATATTTAAGTAGTAATTAGGATCATTTATAATGTTTGTAAATGATCTTAATATTTTGTTGGAGAAAAAATGTATTTACAAAAGTTATATTTTAAAAATTTTAGAAATTATAAAGAACTGGATATTGAATTTCATGAAAGATTAAATATTTTTCTTGGAGGAAATGGATACGGCAAAACAAATATATTAGAAGGTATATTTTTTTCATCTATTTTAAAATCTCATAGAAGTAATAAAATAGTAGATTTGATAAAATTTGGTGAGGAAAAATTTAATGTTAATATAAAATGTAAGACTGATAAAGGTAGGATAATAAATACAGATATTATTTTAAACAACAATGGGAAGAAAAATATATCTATTAACGAATTGAAAATTCAAAAAATTTCGGATTTTATTGGATGTATAAAAGTTGTAATGTTTTCTCCAGAAGATTTAAAAATAGTTAAAGAATCACCTTCTATAAGACGTAGATTTTTAGATATGAATATATCTCAAATAGATAAAAAATATTTAAATTCAATAATTAATTATAATAAAATTTTAAATATGAAAAACAATTTATTAAAGCAACAAAAAATAGATGATATGCTTTTAGATGTATATGATGAACAAATTGCTTTTTATAGTGATGTTATAATAAATAAGAGGTTTATGTATTTAAATAAGTTAAAATATTTTTGTGTTAAATTACATAATGATATTTCAAATTACTATGAAAAATTAAATATTACATATAAAAATTTTTTGAATTTGGATTTTGAAAATTTAAATGATAACATTGATATAAAGAATAATATTTTTGATATACTTAAGGAAAATAGGAAAATAGATAAATTTAAAAAATTTTCGACAATAGGTGTACATAAAGATGATTTTATAATTTGGATGAACAATAAACAGATTTCTAATTACTCATCACAAGGACAACAAAGGAGTGCGGTTATTTCTATAAAACTTGGAATAATAGAAATAATTAAAAGTTTGACTCAAGAATATCCTGTTTTATTACTTGATGATATATTATCAGAACTTGATAAAAATAGAAGGAATTTTATATTAAATTTTATAAAAAATGCTCAAACATTTATAACAGGAACGGATTTATATGAGAGTATAGTTGACTCTCATAAAGTTTTTAATATTTACAATGGTAAAGTTTTGTAAGGAGATTTTAAATATGTATTTACAATTGGGAGCTGAAACTAGTGTTAGAGTTAAAGATATAATAGGAATATTTTCTTTTAATACTACTTTTTGTTGTGCAGATAGTAATGAATTTTTAAAAATTTCAGATGAAGATGGTTTTGTTTTTGATTTGTGTGAGAATATGGGAAAGTCTGTTATATTAACAGAGATTGATAAAAACAGTAAAATATTTTTATCTTCTATTTCACCTACTACACTTATTAAAAGAATTTGTGATGAAAAAAAATAAAATTCAAATATATAATATGTTTGGAGGAATTTAGTTGAAAGAAAACAATTATGGTCAATATGATGAAAGTCAAATAGAGGTATTAGAAGGACTTGAAGCAGTTAGAAAAAGACCTGGAATGTATATTGGAAATATATCTAAAAAAGGACTCCATCATTTAGTTTATGAAATTATAGATAATAGTATAGATGAGGCTTTAGCTGGATTTTGTACAGAAATTAGTGTGACTATAAATCAAGATAATTCTATAAAAGTAGTAGATAATGGTAGAGGTATACCTGTTGGGGAGCACCCTAAATTAAAGAAATCGACCCTTGAAGTTATAATGACAGTGCTTCATGCTGGAGGAAAATTTAATGGTGGAGGATATAAAATTTCAGGAGGACTTCATGGAGTTGGTGCTTCAGTTGTAAATGCGTTATCAAAAAAGTGTTCTGTGAAAGTAAAAAGGGATGGATATATTTATTTTCAAGAATATGAAAAAGGTAAACCTATTAACGCGGTTGAAAAAATTGGAACTAGTGAAGAAACTGGAACTGAAACATATTTTTTACCTGATGAAGAAATTTTTAAAGATACATTAGAATTTGATTTTGAAATTTTAGGTCAAAGATTTAGAGAATTAGCTTTTTTAAATGCTGGAATAAAGATTACTCTTGAAGATCTTAGAAATGATAAAACAGAAGAGTTTTATTATAAAGGTGGTGTAAAAGAGTTTATAACTCACATAAATAAAGGCAAACAAAGTTTATTTGATCAAGTTGTATATTTTGAATCAAATAAAAATGATATAGATGTACAAATAGCTATACAGTATACAGATGCTTATAATGAAAATATTTTAACTTATGTAAATAATATTTTTACTCAAGAAGGTGGCACACATTTAGTAGGTTTTAAAACAGCTTTAACTAGGTGTGTTAATGATTATGCAAAAAAGTTTAATTACATAAAAGATGGTAAGGATGAAATAAAAAATTTAACTGGAGAAGATATAAGAGAAGGTATTGTATGTATTTTATCAGTTAAAATACCAAATCCTCAATTTGAAGGACAAACTAAAACAAAGTTAGGAAATAGTGAAGTTAGAGGAATTGTAGATAATTTATTTTTTAATGATTTTTCAGAGTTTTTAAATGAAAATCCTAATATAGGAAAAATAATATGTGATAAGGCAATTCTTGCGGCTAAGGCTCGAGAAGCTGCTAGAAAAGCCAGAGAAACAACAAGAAAATCAGTTTTAGATAGAACATCACTTCCAGGAAAACTTGCTGATTGTTCATCTAAAAATCCACAAGAATGCGAAATTTATATAGTAGAAGGTGATTCGGCTGGAGGATCTGCAAAACAGGGAAGAGATAGAAAGTTTCAGGCTATTTTACCTTTAAGAGGTAAAATAATGAATGTTGAAAAACAACGAATGTATAAAATATTAGGTTCAGATTCTATAAAATGTATGATTACTGCTTTTGGATGTGGGATTGGAGAAGATTTTGATATTGAAAAAATTAGATATCATAGAATTATAATTATGACTGATGCTGATGTAGATGGATCTCACATAAGGACGCTTCTTCTTACGTTTTTATATAGATATATTCCAAAAGTAATAGAGGAAGGGTATGTTTATATTGCAAGACCACCATTATATAAAATTACTAAAGGAAAAAATGAGTATTATTGTTATGTTGAAGAAGAGCTTAACAAAAAACTTGAAGAAATTGGAAAAGATAATGTAATAGTTCAAAGATATAAAGGGCTTGGAGAAATGAATCCTAGTCAACTTTGGGAAACAACAATGAACCCAGAAACTAGAACGTTAATGAAAGTAACTATAGAGCATGCAAGTTATGCTGATGAAATTTTCTCAATTTTGATGGGAGATAAGGTAGAACCTAGAAGAGATTTCATACAGAATAACGCTAGAAGTGTTATGAACTTAGACATCTAAAAGGAGGAAATATGGAAAATAATCAGGGAAGAATATTACCGGTTGATATAAGTAGTGAAATGAAAAAATGTTATATGGAATATTCCATGAGTGTAATTGTTGGAAGAGCACTACCTGACATTAGAGATGGATTAAAACCTGTACATAGAAGAATTTTATATTCAATGCATAGTTTGTCTTTATATCCTGATAAGCCATATAGAAAAAGTGCTAAAATTGTTGGGGATGTTTTAGCAAATTTTCACCCTCATGGGGATGTTTCTGTTTATGATGCTCTTGTTCGTATGGCACAAGATTTTTCAATGAGAAGTCCTCTTGTAAATGGACATGGGAACTTTGGATCAATTGATGGTGATTCAGCAGCTGCAATGCGTTATACAGAAGCTAAAATGAATAAAATTACTGTTGAAATGATTAGAGATATAAATAAAGAAACAGTAGATTTTATGGATAACTATGATGGATCTGAAAAAGAACCTGTTGTACTTCCAAGTAGATTTCCAAACCTTTTAGTAAACGGATCATCAGGAATTGCAGTTGGTATGGCAACTAATATTCCCCCTCATAATTTAGGTGAGGTTATAGATGGAGTAGTTCACATAATTGAAAATGGTTTTGAAAATACAACAACAAATGATTTAATGAATTACATTAAAGGTCCTGATTTTCCACTTGGAGGAGTTATACTTGGAAATATTGGTATAAGAGAAGCTTATGAAAAAGGGAGAGGAAAAATTGTTGTTAGATCTAAGGTTTTAATTGAGGAGATAAACAATAAAAACAACATTATTGTAACAGAGCTTCCTTATCAAGTTAACAAGTCGAGATTAATAGAGCATATTGCAGAACTTATAAGAGATAAAAAAATAGTTGGGATAAGTGATTTAAGAGATGAATCTGATAGAGAAGGTATTAGAATAGTAATTGAACTTAAGAAAGATGCTAATCCAAATGTTTTATTAAATCAATTATATAAGTTAACCAAACTTCAAGATAGTTTTGGAGTTATAATGCTTGCTCTTGTTGATAATGAGCCTAAAGTTCTAAATTTAAAGGAGAGTTTAAATTATTATTTACTTCATCAAAAAGATGTTGTAACTAGAAGGACGAAATATGATTTAAATAAAGCTGAACAAAGAAAACATATTTTAGAAGGATATAAAATTGCATTAGACAATATTGATGAAATAATTAAAATTATAAAGTCATCAAAAACAATAGAAATTGCAAGAGATACTTTAATAGAAAAGTTTAATTTTAGCGAAATTCAAGCTAATTCTATTTTAGAGATGAGGCTTAGAAGACTTACTGCTCTTGAAAGAGATAAAATAGATGAGGAACTTAGAGAAAAAATTGAGCTTATTAATAAACTTCAAGAAATATTAAATGATGAACATGTATTGTTAAACTTGATTAAAGAAGAGTTAATAGAAATTAAAGAAAAATATGGGGATGAGAGAAGAACTCAAATAGATTTATTAACATCTGAGGGAGATGTTAATAAAGATGATCTTATACAAAAAGAAGATATTGTAATTACGTTAACTCATGATGGGTACATAAAGAGAATGGCATCTAATACTTATTCAAGCCAAAGAAGAGGCGGAAGAGGTATGCAAGCCATGTCAGTTAAGGAAAATGATTTTATTAAAAAGATTTTTCATACAACAACTCATCATAATTTATTATTCTTTACAAATTTAGGGCGTGTTTATAGTATAAAAGCTTATGAAATCCCTGATGCATCTAGAGTTGCAAGAGGAATAAATATAGTTAATTTAATTCAAATAAATAGTGATGAGAAAGTTCAAGCTGTATTATGTCTTGAGAATTTAAATGAAGAAGGATATATTTTAATGGCAACTAAATTTGGACTTATTAAAAAGACAGCTATTTCTGAATTTAGTAAAATAAGAAAGAGCGGACTTATTGCTATTGGAATACGAGATAAAGATGAGTTGTTAAATGTTAAGCAAACCAGAGGGGATGCTAATATTGTAATGATTACAAGTGATGGATATGCAATAATATTTAATGAGAAAAACATTAGAGCTATGGGAAGAAGTGCAAGTGGAGTTAAAGCCATAACTTTAAGAAGTGGAGATTCTTTAATAGCATTAGATATTGCAACACAAGGTGAGGATCTTATGATTGTAAGTGAAAATGGATATGGAAAGAGAACAGATTTAAAACAGTACCCTATTCAAAATAGAGGTGGAAAAGGAATAAAAACATATAAAGTAACTGAAAAAACAGGAAAAGTTTCTTGTGCAAGTGTTGTAAATCAAAATAATGATATAATGCTTGTTAATTCAAATGGTGTTGGAATTAGAATTAAAACCGAGGATATATCAAGAATTGGAAGAAGTTCTCTTGGAGTTAAATTAATGAAAACAAATGTTAGTGAAAAAGTAATTGCTGTAGGAAAAATAAAAGATTAAAAAAATAAATTAAAATGTATTGACAACTTATATATTTAAATATATAATTAGTATGTAAGTTGTTATGTGTTTAGGATCTTTAGCTCAGTTGGTTAGAGCAACCGGCTCATAACCGGTTGGTCCGGGGTTCGAGTCCCTGAAGATCCACCATGGGGGTATAGCTCAGTTGGGAGAGCACCTGCCTTGCACGCAGGGGGTCAAGGGTTCGAGTCCCTTTATCTCCACCATATTTTTAGAAGTACGTGGTTTTCTACGTACTTTTTTATTTGTATTTTATCTTAGTATTAAGGGTATAGTAAGAATAATAGATTTGTAAATAAAAACTGAAAAACAACATTCTATTAGAGTTGCAAAAAAGTGTTTGAATGTTTGTAAAGATTTTGAAATATATGATGAAGAAATTAATTTGGTAGTTAAGATGTGTTTATTGCATGATATTGGAAAAAGTTATTCGGGTATAAATTTATTTTTAAAACCATTTATTGTATTTATTTCATATAAGAAAAGGTTTAGAAAAATTTTCTTTTTTTTGGATAGAGAGAAGGTTTGTAAATATTTTAATCATTCAAGATATAGTTTTGAAATTTTGAAAACCTTAAATTATTCTTTAGATATATTAAATTCTATAAAGTATCATCATTCTAGTAGAAATATAGTAGATAGTAAATATATAAGACTTTTGAAGTATTGTGATAATATTTCTTGATTTACAAAGTTATAATTTATTTGGAATATATGTTAGTTGTAGATTTTGTAGTTTGAAAAATATTTATAAAGCTTAAGAGTATTAAGAGGTATGCAATGAATTTTGATTTAATTATATTTGGATTTAATGAATTTAGTTTGTTATTGGCTTATGAGATGATTAAGTATGATGTGAAGTTTGTTATTGCAGATAAATATATAGGTTATAGTAAAAATTATTTAGATAAAGACTCTATTATAGTTTATAATGGGGTCTCATATTTTAATTATGAGAAATTAAAAGATAATAGTTGCTATGAGTTTGTAAAAAAAATATGCAATGAATTTAATTTGAAAAACGAATTAAATGATATTGAATTTATTACTAAAGATAAAAATTTTATTTTACGTGATTCAATTATTTTAAATTTAGCTAATATTAAAGACGTACTATATAATTTTTTAATTAAAAACTCTGTAAATTTTGTTTTTGATGAAGGATTTAAAGATGTTGTAAAAATAAAAAATGAGTTTTGTGTAAATGGAAAAGAGAAAGACTTAAGAGGGAAAATATGTATAGATACTAGAAATTTTGGAAATTATAAGTATGTTTTAACCACTTATAATGTAAATTTAGAGTTTAATAAGTATTTTGATAAATTTATTTATTTAAAAAAAGACGGCTATGATATATTATTTTATAAAAATTTTATAGGAAATATTAAGGTCGATATTATACATGATATAAATTTAAATATTAATCATATGGAAGCAATTAAAGAATTTATTTCAGATATTGATTTTAATTTTATAATAATAAAACAAGTTGAATATTTGAAGTTTTCTTTATTTGATAAGTTTAATTTTAATGAATTGGCGTTAAATAAAAATTATTTAGGATTTAATGGTATTTTTTATTCTGTTCAGGAAATTTGTAAAGAGTTAAAAAATCAGCTTTCTTTAAGAAAAAGAGATTCTTACAAAGATTATAAGGAGTGTTCTTTGGAAAGAAGCATTGATAAGAAATTTTTTAATGATATTGTATGTTATTGTAATTTGTTATCAAAAGGTGATATTATGAAAATTCTAGAGAAAAGCAGTATAAATACTTTAGAGCAATTGCTGTGTAGGATTGAATGTAGGTTTAATAATTGTGTTGATTGTTATGATAAAATGTGTAATATATTAGTTGAGTATACAGGAAGATCCATATATCAAATTTTAGATGAGAATGTTTTAAGAATTAAGAATTTTAATGAGATTTGAGGAAAAATTATTGTATAATAAATATTTTGAATTATATTCTAATTATAAAATGTATTTTTGTATTGATAACGAATATTTTATTTCGGTTGTTAAGTTTAAGGGAGATAGTTTTAGAAAAGTTATTCCTGTTAAAACAAATATAAAAATAAATTCTCATAAGTTACTTGAATGTTCTAAGGCAATAAGAAGAATTTTTGTTAGTGATAATATTAAATTTGGAGAGATAGTTTGTAAAAACATTATTAATTCTGGGGCAGATATAATTTTTATAAATGCATATAATTTCAACAAAAATTAAATTTTAAGGAGGAGATTTTTATGCTAGATTTAAAATTTATTGCTTTTAATAAAGAGTTAGTCAAAAAAAAATTGACTAATAGAGGTGAAAAGTTTTCCATAAATATGATAGATGAGGTAGTAGAGCTTTATAATAAGAAGAAAAGTTATATTTTAGATGTAGAAGAGTTAAAAAAGAAAAGAAATGAAACATCTTCACTCATACCTCTATTAAAGAAAAAAGGTGAAAATGTAGAACATTTATTTAATGATATGAGAGAAGTTGGAGAAAAGATTAAAAAAATTGATAATGAAATTAATTGTTTAAATGAAAAGATAGAATATATTATGTTAAGAATACCTAATATACCAAATGATAATGTTCCAGAAGGTGAAGATGAAAGTTCGAATGTGGAAGTTAGAAAGTGGGGTACTCCTACAGAATTTGATTTTGAAATTAAACCTCATTGGGATATAGCAAAAGATTTGGATATTTTAGATTTTGAGAGAAGCTCTAAGGTTACGGGATCTAGATTTGTATTTTATAAAGGTATGGGAGCCAAACTTGAGAGAGTTTTGATAAATTATTTTTTAGATAAACATACAACAGAAAATGGATATACTGAGATTTTTCCTCCTTTTTTAGCCAATAGAGATAGTTTTACAGGAACTGGACAGTTGCCAAAGTTTGAAAATGATGCATTTTCAATTAAGGATAGTAATTATTTTTTAATACCAACTGCTGAAATTCCTATAACTAATTTTTATAGAGGTGAAATTATAAATTTAAGTATTGAAAATCCTGTTTGTAAATTTGTTGCTTATAGTGCATGTTTTAGATCTGAGGCGGGATCTGCTGGACGAGATACTAGAGGTCTTATAAGACAACATCAGTTTAATAAGGTTGAACTTGTTAAATTTTGTAAAGAGGAATATTCTTATAGTGAATTAGAAAAACTTGTTAATGATGCAGAGGGGTTACTTATTGAATTGGGTATTCCATATAGAGTTGTAAAAGTTTGTAAGGGAGATTTAGGATTTTCTCAAGCATTTAAGTATGATATAGAAGTTTGGATGCCTAGTTATAAAAGATATGTTGAGATTTCAAGTTGTAGTAATTTTGAAGATTTTCAAAGTAGGCGTTGTAATATAAGATATAAAGAGGAAATTAATGATAAACCTAAGTTTGTACATACGTTAAACGGATCTGGACTTGCGGTTGGTAGAACTTTTGCTGCTATACTTGAGAATTTTCAACAACCAGATGGTAGTGTTATAATACCAGAGGTTTTAAGAAAGTATTTTGGAGGGTTAAGTAAGGTACAATCTAAAAAATAATTATTTATATTATTAAGGAGGATTTTTATGTAATGAAAAAAAGTACTATAAATATTTTGATAATTATAGTAACAGTTATTGTGTTTATTATATTATCAGTTTTATGGAACTTAGATGATTTAAGAAAGGATGTATATTTTTATAATAAAGGAATAATTAATATAGAAAATTTAAAATATACTAAACTTTATAATGAGGATTTTAGTTTTATAAATTTAAATACCAGTAATTATGAAAATAGTGCTTTTTTAAATGAAAATAATTATTTTAAAGATAATATAAAAATTTATAATGTAGATAAAGATAAAGTAATTTATATAGATCCGTTTCAATATTATCAAAATGAGGAAGAAATTTACATATATGGAGGAATATATGTAGAGGAAGCTTATTATAAGGAATTTTTAAGTACTTTTAATTTTAATGAGTATTATAAGGAAATATCCAGTGATGAAAATGTTGAACCTAAAAGTTTTACATTATCTGAAAATGAAAGCAAAATTATTAGAGATATAGTTTTGGGAAATAATTCAGAAGATAGAATTTATGATGGGGTAAAACATGATTTGTCTGAATTTGCTTATGAAATAAGAATACCTAATAAGATATATGAGGATATTTATATAAAAATTAGGATTTATAGAACTAAGAATAATGATTTTGTTATTAAATTTGGAGATAATATTTATTATGCTAATGAATTTAAGCAAAATGAAAATATTGAGAAAAATGTATCTTATTACATATATAAAGGCGATGATTATGGATATTTGTATAATAAGATAGAGAGTAATGAAGATTTAATTGATTTTGCATTTCATGATTTTATACTTCAGGAAATTTCTCAAGATTTATATAAAAGTTATGTTAAGGATGTATTTAATATTATAAATAATGAAAAGTATTCATTAAAAGATAAGGTTATACTTTTAAAACAAATTTTATATTCTAAGTATAAACCAACTTCAAGGGAAGATTTTGCTTTAAGGATAGAGAGAATTAAAAATTTAAATATTATTAATGATAATAGAAAAACTTTTAGAATAAATCATGAATTTTTATTTGATTTGTTTAATTATCCAGCTAATTTATATTCTTTGGCTTTTTATGAAGATGATCTTTTATATAACATTCCTGAGAGATATAAAAATGTTTACGAAAATTTTGTAAATATAATAATTAATGATTCAGATATTGATTATGAGAAGAAAAATGATATGATTGTTGAAATTCAAAATGCATTTGTTGTTGTAGATGAGTTGCAGTTAGAAAAAATGAGGGAAAAATATGGAGAGATTGAAGTTTTAGAGGAAAGTAATGAAAGAATAAAGTATGCTCCAGGATATTATGGTTTTTTGTATGATGAAATAAAAGATATTGATTCCCTTAAAGAGTTTGCACTTAATAAAGAGGTTTTAGATAATATTTTTAGTGATTATTTTAGAGAAATTTACATTAAAAAAGTTGAACAAATTATAAAAGATACAAATTTAAATTTACAAGATAAAATGAAAAATATTATGATTGAACAGCTTAATTTTACTTTAATACCTATAGAAAAACAGAGACATTATAGAGAAAAATATAGTGAAAATTATTTTGATCAAAGTTATATACTTAAAGTGAAATCTATAATTAATTAAATTTAAAAACTATTATATTTAGTAGAATAAAAATGTTGACATTTAAGCATACTACTGATATAATAGTTCTGTAATTATGGAGAGATGGTCGAGTGGTTTAAGGCACCGGTCTTGAAAACCGGCGTGCGTTGATAGCGTACCGTGGGTTCGAATCCCACTCTCTCCGCCATTTTATATAAGTATATTTTTGGAGAAATACTCAAGTGGCTGAAGAGGCGCCCCTGCTAAGGGCGTAGACCGGGAAACCGGTGCGAGGGTTCAAATCCCTCTTTCTCCGCCAGTTTAATACCTAGTTTTAACTAGGTATTTTTTTTATAATTTTAAGGAGATTATAAGGTTGAAATTTAAATTTATTCATTCTAAAAAAGGTTATGGAAAAACAAAATATATTTTCGAAGATATTTCTAAGTCATTTGAAAATAATATTATAATTTTTGTTCCTAGTCATAATACGTTTATGATTGAAAATAGATTGATTGATTATTTTGGAGAAGAAATATTTTCACGAGTTGAAGTTATGGATTTTAAAAAATTAACTTCAAGACTGCTTAATGTATATAAAGGCTTTAAAACTAAAAGAATTTCAGACATTGGAAAAAATTTATTGATTAATTATATTTTAAGAAATAATAATAAGAATTTAAAATATTTTAATGTTAATAATAGATTTGATTTTTCTGATGATATATTATCGATGTTAATAGATTTTAAGAATTTTAATTTTAAAGATTCAATGATTAATGAAGTTTTACATGAATTAGAAGAAAATAATGAGTTGTATAAAAAATTACATGATTTTAAGTTTATAAATAATATATATGAAAAATATTTAAATGAAAAATACTTAGATCCTTTAGATGAAATGATTATTGTTAATTCTATTATAAAAAACGATAAAAATATATTTTCAGGATATAAATTTTACATAGATGGATTTGAAATTTTAACTTATTACCAATATGAATTTTTAAAAATAATTATTGAAAGAACAAGAGAAATAAATTTGTCCTTAACTTTAGATAAAAATCAAGATAGTTTGATTTATTCTCATATAAAAACTATAAAAGATAAAATATTAAAAATATTGTTTGATAAAAAATGTTACGATATAGAAGAGATTTTTTTAGAGAATGTAAATAAAGATAAGGAACTTAAATATTTAGATGAAAATTATTTGGATTATAAATGTTTAACATATAAAGATGAGCCTAAAAATATTTTCATTAATAAATGTTTAAATAATTTTTATGAGGTGGAAGAACTTTGTAAAAATATTAGAAGGGTTGTTAGACAAAGAGGATATAGGTATAAAGATATTGGTGTTTTATGTAGGGATATTGATTCATATGAGAATTTTATAAGAGTTTCTTTTGATGAATTTAATATCCCATATTTTATAGATAAAAAAAATGATATAAAATCTAATATTTTTGTAATTTTTTTAACCTCCATATTTGAAATATTTAATTATAATTTTTCCTATGTTTCTTTATTTAAATATATAAAAAGTGGTCTTATTAATTTGACTTTTGATGAAATTTTTCTAATTGAAAATTTTGCTTTAGAAAATGGTATAACAGGATATAAATGGAAAGAAGAGTTTAAGAAAAATACAAAGATAAAATATTCCATGAAAAAGTTAGAAAATGATTTTGATGAGGAATTAGATTATATAAATTCAATTAGAGATAGAATTGTTTCTCCATTATTAAAATTATTTAATAAAGTCAAAGATAAAAATAATGTAAATTATTTTATAATTGAATTTTATAATTTTCTTGAAAACAACTCTATTGTACAAAATTTATATGATATGTGTAAAAAATTTAATGAAGAGAAGAATTTTATTTATGCAGATGAGCTTAACCAAACTATTAATGATATTTTTAATGTATTTGATGAAATAAATAATGTTTTTAAAGATGAGGTAATGAGTTTTTCTGAGTTTGGAGAAATTTTAATGGATTCAATCTCAAAAATTGAAATATCTCACGTTCCTATGAGAGTAGATGAAGTTATGATTGGGGATGTTTCAAGGTTAATGATTGGTGATTATAAAGCTTTGTTTGTTATAGGATGTATATCATCAAACTTTCCTAAAAGTTATAAAAAAGAAGATCTTTTAAGTGATATGGATAAAAAATATTTGAGAAATAAGGGAATAGAATTATCAGGAACTAATGTAGATAAAAATTTATCGGAAAGGTATTTGATGTACTCTATTATTAATATATCTAGAGAATTTTTGTATTTAAGTTATCCAATTTCTGATATGAATAGTATGTCTTTATCTCCTTCCATAATGATTTCTAAAATAAAATATATTTTCCCTCATTTAATTGAAAAAAATTCTAATATTATCTCAAAGGAATTTTCATTAGAAGATATATCATCTAAAAAAGCTACATTAAATAATTTAGTGGTGAAGCTTAGAGAAGATTTTAATAATAATAAAAGTAATGAAGTTTTAATTAGTTTATATAATTTTTATAAAAATCATGACAAATATAGTAAAAATATGGATGTTTTTTTTGATAATCTAAATTTTATGAATTCTTGTGAGAAGTTAAACACCAAGTTAATAGACCATTTATATTATAATTCAAAATTTTCAATTTCTAGTATAGAGACATACGCTAAATGTTCTTTTAAATATTTTATAGATTACATAATAAGAGTTAAAAGAAGGAAAATATATTCTTTTGATCCTCTTGATTGTGGTAATTTTATGCATTTTTTAATGGAAAATATATGTAAAGATATAAATAAATTGTATGATTTTAAAAATGCATCTAGAGAGGAAATAAAAAAATTTGTAGATTCTTATTTTGAAAAAAATATTTTTTGTGATGAAAATGAAAACTATATTTTAAATACCAGTTTTAAATTTAAAGTATTTGGAGTCAAAATAAAAAAGATAATAAATGATTCAATATTTTTTACTGCGAGACATCTTCTTAATTCAGAATTTTTTCATAAGTTTTATGAATTTGAAATTGGAAACAAAAAATCAAAAATTCAAATAGAGGTTTTTGAAGGGAAAAAAGTTGAGTTTGTAGGAAAAATTGATAGGGTTGATTTTTGCACCCATAATGGAGAAACTTTTGTAAATATAGTTGATTATAAATCAAGTGTAAGAAGTTTTGATTATGGAAAAATATATCAAAATTTAAATATACAAACAATTGCCTATATGAAATATATTTTGGAAATTTATAAAAATATTTATGAAGAAAGTATTATCCCTTGTGGTATATTTTATTTTACGTTACATAGTCCAAATATTAAAAATAAATATAATTTAGATTTACATAGTGAAATTCAAAAAAATTATAAATATGAGGGAATTTTTACAAATGATATAAACAAATTAATGTTAATTGATAAGAATTTATTTGATAATACTTCAAATATTTTACCTTTAAAGGTTAATAAAAATGGTGAATTTTATAAAAATGCTTCTTCAGATAGAATTTTAAATGATGATGAATTTAGTGACCTTTTAGAGTTTGTAAATAATTCTATAAAGGCTAAACTTAAGAAAATTTTTAGTGGAGATTTTTATGTTTATCCTATTCTTGAAACTTACTCTTCTAAAAAGTGTACCAATTGTGATTATTTAGGAGTATGCAAATTTTCAAAAAATATAAATTCTTTTGAAGTGTTAAGTGATTTAGATAAAATAGGATTTTTTGATTTAATAAAGAGGAGAACTTAATTGTGAATTGGAGTTTTAATCAGGAAAACATTATAAATTTAATTAAGGGAGATTTATTAGTTTCAGCTTCAGCTGGATCAGGAAAAACAGCAGTATTAGTTGAAAGAATAATAAATTTAATTTTAAATCATGGAGTATCTATTGATGAAATTTTAATTATTACATTTACAAATGCTGCAGCTTCTGAAATGAGTGAAAGAATTTTAAATGTTATTGAAAGTAAAATAAATGATGAAAATAAAAGCTTGTTAGAAGAGCAAATGTTTTTAATATCAAATGCTAATATTCAAACATTTCATGCTTTTTGCTTAGAAATTTTGAAAAATAATTATTATAAATTAAATTTAAGTGGGAATTTAAAAATACTAAAAGATAGTCAAAGAAAAATTTTAATAAATGAGGTAATTGAGGAAGTTTTTCTAAGTTATTATGAGAAAAATCATGAAGAATTTATATCTCTTGTAAATAAATACGGTGGTAAATATTCAGATGAAAAATTAAGAGAATTTATAATTTTGATTTATAATTTTATACAAACAAAGCCTAATATGGATGAGTTTAAAGAAGAAATCTTAAATACATATAAATTAAATGATAATGAAGAAATATTAAATACTTTTTGGGGAAATATTTTGAAAAATGAGTGTATTTTTCAGATTTTAGAATTTAAAAATTATGCTCTTAATTTTATAGAATTAATAAATAGAGAAGAAAAAGTATATGAGGTTATTTCGAATGATATATCCATAGTTGAGGAATTTATTTATAAAATAAATAAGGGATATAAAGAATGTAGTAAATTTTTAGAAGAAGTTAAATTTTTAAGATTTCCATCAAAATTAGGTGATGATTTTGAGGAGTATAAAGATTATAGAGTAAAACTTAAAAAAGTATTTGAAACTTTTAAAAAAGATATATTTTTTAATGGAGAAGAAGTAGTAAGAAGTAATATAAAAGAATTATATAAAGTAATTAATACGCTTATTGAAGTTGTATATGAGTTTAAAAATGTATTTGATTCAAAGAAAAGAAATCAAAATTTAATAGATTTTAATGATATGGAGCATTTAACTTTAAAACTTTTAGAAGATAAATTTGTGTCAGAGAGCTTTAGAAATAAGTTTAAATATATTTTTATAGATGAGTATCAAGATACAAACTATATTCAAGAACATTTGATTAATAAAATAAAAAGACATGATGAACCAAATGTATTTATGGTTGGAGATATTAAACAAAGTATATATTCTTTTAGAGGAGCTAAGGTAGATTTATTTCATAAAAAATATAAGCTTTTTAACAAAGTGAATTCTTTAAATGAATGTAATGATAGAGAAAATAAAATTTTACTTTATGATAACTACAGAAGTAGAAAAGAGATAATAGAGTTTATTAATTATATTTTTAGAAATGTAATGGTTAAAGATATTTCGGATATAGAGTATACAGAAGAAGAGCATTTAAATTATATGGGTGATTATGAAACATCTAAAGAAAATGGTGAATCTTATTTTGGAGAAGTGAAACTTGGAGTTGTACTTAAAGAGGGTAAAGATTTTAAAGAGTTAAATGAAAATGAGGTTATAATAGATGAGATAGATGAAGGAGAATGTAATTTAATTGTTAAGTACATAAAAGATTTAATCTCCTCAAATGATATTGAACACAAAATTTTTGATAAGGATATAAAACAATATAGAAAAATTGAATATAGAGATATAGTAATTTTAATGAGAAATGTTAAAGCTTCTATAAAGTCTTCTACATTAGAAGAAGTTTTACTTAAAAATAATATACCTGTTTATTTTGATGGGGGAGATACGTTTTTTGATTCAATAGAGGTTATGGTTGTTGTTAGCTTATTAAAAGTTATTGATAATCCATTAGATGATATTGATTTGTTAACTATTTTAAGAAGTGATATTTTTAAATTTTCTGAAAATGATTTAGCATATTTAAGAATTATAAATAATGAAGATTATTTATATAATAACATTAAATTTGTTTGTGATTTTAATGTAAATGATAATGAAAAATTTTATTTAAATGAAGAGTTCTTTTTAAATTATGAAGAGTTTTTTGATTTATATAATAAATGCAAAAATTTTTTACATAAAGTAAATGAGTATAGAGAAAAATCTCTTTTTATGAAAATTGATGATTTTATATGGTATTTGTATGTAGATACTAATTATTATTTTAATGTATCTATTAAAGATGATGGATTAAATCGTCAAAATAATTTAAAACTTATATTTAATAAAGCAAAAGAATTTAGAATAGCTAGTTTTTCAGGATTATTTAATTTTATAGAATATTTAAAAAATTCTAAGAAATCTGGAGATGATATATTAGTTCCTAAAAATATTTCTAAAAATGAAAATGTAGTTAGAATTATGAGTATTCACAAAAGTAAAGGACTGGAATTTCCAGTTGTAATTCTTTGTAATACCTCAAGTTCATTTAATATGAAAAATTTAAATTCTCCTATTGTTTTAGATGATGAAATAGGAATTGGAATTAATTATATAGATTATGAAAATAATTTAGAGATAGATAGTTTAATAAAAATAGCTATTAAACACAAATTAAAAAGAAGTATTGTTTCTGAAGAATTAAGAATTTTATATGTTGCACTTACTAGAGCTAAGGAAAAATTATTTATAACAGGAACTTATAAAGATGAGAGGGTTTTTAAAAGAGTTTATGATCTTTATAAATGTAAAAGTTATTTAGATTTTATATGTAATGCTTTAATGAGCCATAAAGAGGGAAACTATTTTAGAGATAAAAGTGAAAAACAGGATTTTAAAGTTTTAGAAAATCAGTGTGAAGTTTTTATTGAAATTTTTAATTCTATGGATTTAATTAGTGAAGATAAAGAGTTAAAAGTAAGTGATATTAATGATTTTAAAAATATTTTAAATGGAGATTCAAAGTATTTAAAGGAAGTTGAAGAAATTTTGAATTTTAACTATAAATTTCAAGATGTTATAGATACTCCAATGAATGTTTCAGTTTCAGAAATTTTATCATATGAACATAAGAATGATGTAAATGTATTTTTTAAAAAGCCGAATTTTTTAAATGAGGATAATAAAAAAATTTATACAAGTATTGATATAGGTAATTTATATCATTTGTTTATGCAAAATATGGAATTAAAATCTAAAATAGATATTGATTATATAAATAGTGAAATAAATAGAATGATAAATACTCAAATATTAGAAAATGAAGATTTAAATTATTTAAATCCTCATAAAATATTAAAATTTTTTAACACTAATCTTGGAATTAGATTAATTAAATGTTTAAATGATAACAAAAATAAAATTTATAGAGAATTTGAGTTTTTAATGAAACATAAAGTTGATAAAATATGTAAAAATGAAAGTATTAGAATTCAAGGTATAATAGATTTATTTTTCTTTGAAGATGATAAATTAATTTTAGTAGACTATAAAACAGACAAAATGATTTTTAAAAATAATAAACAAATTCCTTTAAAATATAAAGAACAACTTAAGTATTATAAACTTGCACTTGAAAAAATATTTAAAAAAGAAGTTAAGGAAAAATATATATATTCTTTTGAAATATCAGAAGAAATTAGAATTTAAATTTATTTTTTAATAAATGAATTAATAAATCTCTTTTGTTTAATTTTGGATTTATATGAACAAGTGTTATCAAATATTTATTGTATTTGGTAACATTTTTTTTGTTTTTTAAAATCTTTCTTAATTGTATATTTAAATGTTTTATTTTTATAGGTTCATAACCCCATTTGATTTTAAAAAATTTATTTAAAATATCTGTACATGAAGGTATGTAAGTATTTAATACATTTAATATAAAAAAAGTAGAATTATAATCATAATTGAAAATTAAAAATTTAATAAAACCTTTGTTATTTTCAAAAAGTTTTTCCTGAAGAATTTTAAAAATTAAATTAATTTCGTATAATTCTGTTTTATTAAAATTTAAATGATTTTTTAGTATCTCAGGAATTAAAAGTTTATTTATGTCAGAATGAAAATATAGTATACAAAAAAGTCTTATATGAAATTTATTTGTTAGTTTAAGTATTTTTTCAAAGTTAAAAATTTTAAATTTAGAGTTTAAAATAATTTGAAATCCATTTAGTATTGAAAAAATTTTCATAGAATCATAAGAATATAAATTTTCAAATATTTTATGTAATTCTTCATGTATTCTGTATTTACTTAGGTGTTTTATTAAATAAAAATTGTTTTTTAAAGAAAGTAGTGTTAAAAATTCTATTTTAAAATTAAGTTTTGATTTAAATTTTAAAGCACGGAGGATTCTTAAAGGATCTTCATAAAATTTTAAATTTTTATCTCCTATTAAACGTATGATTTTTTTATTTAAATCCTCTATTCCATTAAAAGGATCTATTAAGGATTTTCCATTAAAGTAAATTGAGTTTATAGTAAAGTCTCTTCTTAATGCGTCTAATTTAGGAGAGTTTATAAATTTTATAAATTTTGCATGCCGAAAGTCTGTGTAATTATTTTCAATTCTAAAAGTTGTTATTTCAAACCATGTGTTTTCAAAAAATATTTTAATACACCCATAAGTTTCTCCAATAGTTATAACTTTTTTAAATAAGGATTTTATATTACAAGGAAGAGCATTTGTGGATATATCAAATTCATTTGGTGTTAAATTAAGTAAACTATCACGAATAGCGCCACCAACTACGTAACATTTAAAATTATTATCTTCAAAAATTTTAATTATTTTTTTTATTTGTTTAGGTAAAAAAATATTCATATTAATTATTATAATTGTAATTCCTTTCATTTTTATATAAAATAATTTAGAGTAGGTATTTATTACATAATTGAGGTGTTTAATGTTAGAGTATGTAAATATAAAAGATTTTAAAGTTGGTCAGAGAATAAAGGGAGTATATCTTATAAAAAGTATAGCTGTTAAAATTACTAATTCTAATAATAAAAAATATTTAGATATTACTCTTTCAGATAAAACAGGTGATATTAATGCAAAGTTATGGGATTTAAAAGAGGATTTTAATAATAATGAGTTTGTAGAAAATACTTTAGTTTGTGTAAAAGGTTGCGTGTTAAGTTGGCAAAGTATTATGCAACTTAAGCTTGAGAGTATTTCAAATGATTTTGATAGAGAAAATATAAATATTTCCGATTACGTTAAGTGCGCTCCAATTGATTCAAATGAAATGTTTAATGAACTTCATAAAATTGTTTCATCTTTTAAAAATGATGATATAAGAAATATTTTACTTGAAATACTCAGTATTAAAAAGGAAAAACTTTTGTATTATCCAGCAGCTAAAAGTAATCACCATTCAATAAAAGGAGGGCTTTTATATCATATTTTAAGTATGATAAAGCTTGGAGAGAAAATATGTGAACTATACTCCATTGTGAATAAAGAATTACTTTTTGCAGGAATAATACTCCATGATATTGAAAAAACCGAAGAGATGAATTCTAGTGAATTAGGAATAGTAAGTACATATACAGTTGAAGGACAACTACTTTCTCATTTAATACAAGGTATTACTTTGGTAGACAGGGTGTCTAGTAAGGTTGGGGCTTCTAGTGAAATTAGAATGCTTCTTCAACATATGATTCTTTCTCATCATTATGAACCTGAGTATGGAAGTCCAATTAAACCTATGATAATTGAAGCGGAACTTCTTCATTATATAGATGTAATAGATGCTAGAATGTATGATATGAAAAAGATTTTAGATGGAGTAGATGAGGGGAATTTTTCTGAGAGGATTTTTTCACTTAATAATAGAAAAGTATATAAACCTAAATTTTAAATTAGGAGTGTGATTTTTTTGAAAAAGGAATTAGGTTTTTTTGAAACACTGCGTATATCAGCTTTTGATTTTAAATCCTATGGAAAATTTATTGATATGCCTTTTTTAAAAGTTACCTTAAATAGAGTGTTGTTTGTTTTTTTAATAAGTTTATTTTATGTTCTTTTTTTAAATAGAGATATAAAAATTTTAAATGATTTTAATAAAAGTAAATATGAAATATTTGAAGATATTAGTTATTCAAATGGCACACTTCATATACAAAATTCACCTGTTATATTTAAAAGTGGAGATTTTTTATTAATAGGAGATACTAGGGAAGAATTTAATATAAATGAATTTAGTGAATACGATAATTATAAAACTTCAGTTGTTTTACTAAAGAATTCTTTTATTTTAAAAAATAACCTTAAAGAATTTGAGATTAAGTATTCTGATTTTTCAATGATTGATTTAGTTGTTAAAGATAGTGTACTTAATAAAGATATAATATTTATGTTTATAGATTCAATTACAAACACTTTTAAATATTTGGTGTATGTAATTTTACCATTATTTATGATATTTAATTTTTTCTTTCTTGCATTTCTAACTTCATTCTTTGCATTTTTTTGTTCAATTATTACTAGATTTAAAGTGAAATTTAGTCAGGTTTATAAAATGATTTTGTTTGCTCAAGGAATTCCATTTTTAATAATTTCTATATTTGAGATAATAGCTAAATTTAATAATGTTAGTGTATTGTTCCCATCACATATACTTGAGTTTTTAACATTAATGGTATTTTTAATAAGTATATTTTCAATTAAAAAAGATAAAATCAAGAAAAGTTTAAATAATAGAAGATAAAAACTAATTGAAAAAATTTCATTGATTTGGTAGAATGTAATTGATGTGCACAGGTAGCTCAGTTGGATAGAGTAGCTGGCTACGAACCAGTTGGTCGGGGGTTCGAATCCTCTCCTGTGCACCAAAAAAGGAGCTTTTATTTTTAAAATAAAAGCTCTTTTTTTAATTTAATAATAAAACCCCTAGAAAACCAGAAATTAAAATAAGTTTTATTGGAGAAAATTTAAAATTTAAATTTAATATTGATAATATTAAGAATATAAAAATGTGTTTTAAATTTATAATGTTGTCTTTAAAGAATACTTTAAAAGATATAGTTAATACAGAGTAAATTAAAAGAGATAAAATAATTGGTCTTAAATTTTGTAAAACATATTGTAATGTTTTATTTTTTTTGAATTTGTTTAAGAATTTTATGATTATTAAAATAATTATAAATGAAGGTAATACAACCCCGAGAGTTGATAGGAGAGCTCCTAAAAATCCTCCAGTTTTAAAACCAATAAATGTACTAATATTAATTGCAAATGGTCCAGGAGTTGATTCAGAAATTGCAATAAATTCTAAAAGTTCTTCATTGGTGGCCCATGAATATTTAAAAATATATTCTTTTATTAGAGGAATCATGGCATATCCTCCACCTATTGTAAAAAGACCGATTTTGAAAAATGTTATAAATAATGTAAAGAATATATTCAAGTTGTTTTATCTCCTTTTTTGTTTTATGGTAAATATCAAAGAGTATAGAAGTATTGAAGAAAATAAAATTGTTATAGTACTAATGTTTGTTAAGAGGCATAACAAAAGGACTGAAAATATTATTACATAATAGGATTTTGATTTTTGTGATTTGGAATTTATTTTTATAATTGAAGAAATTAAAAGTATAACAACACCGACTTTAATTCCTTGTAAAAATTTAACTATTATTGAAAACTCTTTTAGGGAATTAAAAAATAATGAAAGAATTAAAATTATAATAAATGATGGTAATACAATTCCAAGGGTTGATATTAAAGAACCTAAAAAACCACAAACTTTATATCCAATAAAAGTTGCACAATTTATAGAGATTGGACCGGGAGTACATTCCGAAATTGAAAAAATATCTAAAAGTTCATCTGATGTAATGAATTTATGTTTTTGAGTTATCTCCTTTTCAATAAAAGGTATCATAGAATATCCTCCACCGAAAGTAAACAAACCAATTTTAAAAAATGTATTAAAAAGAATTATTAAATTTTTGTTTTTCAAAAATTAATCCTCCTCTAATTTGTTTATAAAAATTAAATTGTTTTCTTCTGAAAAGTTTTTAACATTATAAAAAAATAGTATATCTTTTAAATTATTTTCATTTAAGTAAGCATTTATATTTGAATTGTAAAATCGTAAATCTATTACATGTATTTCCTCAAAATTTTTTGTTAAAAATGGTATGAAAGAATTTGCATAAGAATCTTTTATAACTACTATATTTTTACCATTTTTTATAGATGTTTTTATTTTAATTAAAGGATGATTGTTATCTAAAAAAATATTATAGTGACTTCTATTATTTTGTAAATGTGAAAATTCGTAAAGGGAGTTTGTTACTCTGTCACCGTAATAAACTGTTAAATCATTTTTGGTTAATGGTTCAAAAATGTATACAGAGTCTTTTTTTTGGTGATTTAGATTAACATTTGAAAAAAGTGATCCTAAAAAATCATTTGATATTTGTGTTATTTTAAAGTCATTTATTTTAAGAGGAGTTAAGTTATAAGATTCACAAAATTTTAAGTAAGAGTAGTATGCACCGAAGGTTGTATAATGATGATCTGTACGGTAGTAGATATACTCATTTTTTTTAGATTTTAAAATATGCAAGGGATTAATAAAGTTAATATTTTTATTAAGATTGGTTTCTACATAATTTAAATATTCTTCTTGATTTATGTTTACAGAAAATTTTGGAAGATAATCTTTTAAAACTTCCGTAGAAGTAGGAATTAGCATAAGGCTTACATTCATATTTTTGGAGAATTTATTTATTAGATTAATATTTCTATCTGTAATATTTAAATCTATTTTGTTAAACATGTCAATTAAGTAGTTATTTTTAGCTAAATACACTTCATTAATATCGTTTCTTCCCATAATAATTTCAAAATAAGAATTTAAAGATACAAATTGATTTCTAAAAGGAAAGTGGTCTTCAAGATAGTTATTTAATTTTTCAGAAAAATTTCCTGATAAAAAATTATCTAAAGTAAATTTTGGAAATTTTTCTAAATATCTATTTTCAATTAATGAAAAATCATTGTCTTTAATTGTTATATGAAGTATTGGAAATAAAAAAATTATTAATAAGAATAGGTATGTTATAAAATATTTTTTATTAAAAATAGATATCCACCTCCTAAATTTTTAAAATCTGAAATATAAAAATGGGTTAAATGAAGAATTAACTATAAAAGATATACTTATTATAAAAATTAAAATTAAAAATGTATTTGATATAAATTGGGGAAGTTTTAGTTTTAGGTTTTTCATAATAGGAGTAGAAAATAAACATGCAATTAAAATATATAATAAAAAATTTTTAAAATAGTATAGGAAATAATTATCTATAAATAAATTAACTGAAAACATTTTTTTCAAAAATAAAATTAAATAATTTATATCTTCAAATACAAAAATACACCAACCAATTAAAATTAAAAATAAAGTATATATTCTAGATAGTATATTGTACTTGTTTAAATATTTAATTAAAAATAATTTTTCGATCATTATTATTATAAAAAAGTATAGTCCCCAAAGTAAAAAATTTAAGTTAGCACCATGCCAAAGTCCTGTAAATATCCAAACGATTAATAAGTTTAAATATTTGAATTTTACTTTATTACCACCTAAAGGTATATATAAATAGTTTTTAAACCAACTTCCAAGAGATATATGCCACCTTCTCCAAAATTCTGATATACTTCTTGAAATGTAGGGATAATTAAAATTTTCATTAAAATTAAAACCGAACATTTTTCCAAGTCCTATTGCCATATCAGAGTATCCACTGAAGTCAAAATATATTTGAAAAAAATATGATAATATACAAAGCCATGATGTCATTGTAGACATAGTTGTTAAATCAGAAGATTTTAAAGTTTCAAATAAATACCCTAAATTATTTGCTAGTATTATTTTTTTTGATAAACCTTCAATGAATCTACAAACACCTTCATTGAATTTCAAAATATTTTCACGATTTTTATTGTTTATATCATTTTCTACACTTTCATATGTAACTATTGGACCTGCTATTAATTGAGGAAATAAAGATACATATGCACCAAATGCTATAATGTTTTTTTGAGGTTTAAATTTATTTCTAAAAATATCTATTGTGTATGATAATGTTTGAAAAGTGTAGAAAGAAATTCCAATAGGTAAAGAAATATCAAGCATATTAAAATTAGTTTTAAAAATATAATTGATGATATTTATAAGAAAGTTTGAGTATTTAAAGAAACCCAATAAAGATAAATTTATTGTTACTGAAACAATTAAAAGAAATATTTTTTTGAATTTTGAATTGGAAAATTTATATATGAGAAAACCAATACAATAATCTACAAGTGTTGAAAATATTATTAAGATAATATATACTGGTTCACCCCAAGCATAAAATATTAAACTTGCTATGAATAATATAGCAAGTCTAATATTTTTTGGAGATATATAATAGATTATTAAAACCAGAGGTAGGAAAAAAAAGAGAAATAGTAAACTAGAAAAAACCATTTAATATTCATCCTTTATATACTTTCAAGAAAATTTAATATATCCATACTTATATCTGAAAAACAAAATAATATGTAATCATCAATATTAATTAAAAGTAGTTTATCATTAATATTAGTATTATCAATTTCTGAAATATTATTTAAAATGTTATCAACTCTTAATTGTATTTTATTTATTAAATCTTCTTCGCTTATGTTAGATGTTTTTATTATTAGCATTTCAAAGAAATTTTGAGAAGAATCCGATGATACTAATTTAAAATCATTAACTTTATCTGAGGTTAAATTATAGTTAGTTGTTAAAAAATTAATATCTTTATTTGAATAACTAGGAAGTGAAACATTTTCTTTTATTATTTGAAAAATAGTTTCTGCGTCTATTTTTTCAGATTCATTATTTTGAGGAGTTTCAGTTGAATTGTTAATTTGTTCATTTGTAACATTTGGAGCTTGTCCTTGTATTGGTTCGAATTCATCAAGGTTTTTAGAAGCAGTATCTAAAGCTTTGTTATATATAAGATCAACCTCTTCTTCTCTTGTCTGAGGAATATTTTCAGGTTTTTCTTCAAAATTATTTTCATTATTTGTATTTTGAGAACTATCTTCTTTATTTGTTGTATTTTGAGAAATATTCTCAGAATTTTCAGGCTGTTCAGATGTATTTGTGTTATTGTTTTCAATTTCAGGTTCAGAAAGATCAATAATACTTGAAATATCATTTAAAAGTCCAATATAATCATTTTCAAGTGCTACGTAATCTTCAGTTAGAGCACTTATATAATTTTCGTATTCACTCGATGTGGCTTCTAGGTGAGAATTGTATTCATTAGCTAAATCATTAGTAATTTGCTGAACATCTTTTAATGTAAATAAGGTTTCATTTTGATTAGTATCACTAGAAATTTCTTCATTTTCTTTAATTTCTCCAATTGGAGGATATGTAGAAACACCTGAAGTATGGTCATATGTTTTTGAAGAAAAATCTTCATTAATAATGTTTACAGTATCATTTTCTGATATTGTTCTTGTACTTGTATATATATTTTGTTCTGTATCTTCAGGAGAAGTGGAATTTTTGTTATTTGAATTTGTACAAGAAGTTAAACTAATTAAAAGTAGAGAAGAAATTGTAACGTATAGTTTATTTAATTTATTCATATAAACCTCCTAAATAAAATACAAGGAGAATATATAAAATATCCTCCGGTTAAATTTAAAATATCTCGTTTAAAATTTTATCTATTGTGTCTGTATTTTTATGTAATGCAAATACAACATAGTTATCAAAAACTTTAATATAAGGGTTTTTAATTAAGTCGTATTCACTTTGTTTGTTAATCATAAAATCATTTCTTAATTCTTCGATTCTTCTTTCAATACCTAAAACAACTTCAGTAGTATTTGATTTATCTTTTAATCTAAATATAGAAATTTCTGTACCTGAAATATTATCGTTTGGTATATTTGCTACATAATCTAATAAAATTTTTGGATCAATAGCATATAAGTCTAGAAGTTCATTTTCATTTAAACTTTTAAAATTAGGAAGTGATAATTCTTTAGTTATGGTGTTAAATATTTCATTTGATGATAAATTTACGGTATTCGAGTTGGAAGTTGTATTTAAATAATCAGTATTAATACATGAAGTAAAAAAACTAATTATAAAAACAACAAATATATATTTAAAAAATTTCACTAAAAAGCCTCAATTCTAATAAGATTTTCCAAATATAACCATAGTATCTGTTGGTTTATTGCAACAAATACATGTATTTGTTATTTTGGTTTGAACAAATGGAATGCATCTTGAAGAAACTCCAATTTCTTCTTTAATTTTTAATTCACATTCAGGATTACTACAAAGCATAACTTTTGTAAATCCATCTTTAGTTTTGTATATCTCTTTAAATTCATCCATTGTTTTAGCAGAATAAGTTTTTTCATTTCTTTTGTTTAATGCTTTGTTAAATAAATTTTCATGGATTGAGTTTAAAGTTTCTTTTATAATATGTTCTAAATTTAAATCAAGAGATATAACTTTTTTCTCACCAGTATCTCTTCTATAAAGTGTAATAGAGTTATTTTCCAAATCTCTTGCTCCAAGCTCAAGTCTTACAGGAACACCTTTCATGTCGTATTCATTAAATTTCCAACCAGCAGATTTACTTGATGTATCAAGTTTACACTTAAAATTATTTTTTAAAGAATCATAAATTGATGAAATTTTTTCCATGACATCTTCATTTTTAGTATTTATAGGAATTAGCATAACTTCAATAGGAGCTATTCTAGGAGGAAGACAAAGTCCTCTATCATCACCATGAACCATAATTATTGCCCCAATCAAACGAGTAGAAACTCCCCATGAAGTTTGAAAAACATTTTTCCGAAGTCCATCTTTATCAGAAAAAGTTATATTAAATGCTTTAGAAAAAATATCTGAAAAATTATGAGTTGTTCCACTTTGCAATGCTTTTCCATCATGCATCATACTTTCAATTGTATATGTATCTTTTGTACCTGCAAATTTTTCTTTTTGGGTTTTTTTACCTTTAATAACAGGAATTGCCAATACATTTTCACAAAAATCTCCATAAACATCTAACATTTTTAAAGCTTCTTTTATAGCTTCATCTTCTGTTTCATGGGCTGTGTGACCTTCTTGCCATAAAAATTCTGTTGTTCTTAGAAAAGGTCTAGTAGATTTTTCCCATCTTACAACAGAACACCACTGGTTATAAAGTTTAGGTAAATCTTTGTAAGATTCAATTATGTTTGAATAGTGTTCACAAAATAAAGTTTCAGAAGTTGGTCTAACACAAAGTCTTTCATTTAAAGGTTCATTTCCACCATGAGTTATCCATGCAACTTCTGGGGAAAATCCTTCTACATGGTCACTTTCTTTTTTTAGTAAAGATTCAGGTATAAACATAGGCATATATACATTTTCATGACCAGTTTCTTTGAATTTTTTATCTAAGTAATTTTGTATATTTTCCCAAATTTTGTATCCATAAGGGCGAATTATCATACATCCTTTTACGCTTGAGTACTCAACAAGTTCAGATTTTTTAACTATATCTGTATACCATTTAGCAAAATCATCATTCATTGAGGTAATTTCTTTGACTAATTTTTTTTCGTTTTTCATTATTTAAACTCCTATAAACTTATTTAAAGAATCTTCTGTAATAAATAAATTATAACATCAATATATATTTTTGGGAATAATTATATTTATTGAGGTTTTATGAGTGAAGTTGAAATAATAATGGGATTAAATCATAGTGGAAAAACATTATTTTTAAATACGTATTTGGAAATAACTAATGTTAAAGAAGAGAGAATACTTTTAATAATAGTTGGGAATGGAAATACTAAATTAGAAAACAAGTTTAAAAATGTATATATAAAAGTTAAAATGTTTAACTCAATTTTTGAAATAAATGAAAAAAAACTTAATTACTTGATAAATATGTATAAACCACACAGAGTTTTAATAGAAGGGGATTATTTATCTCTAAAAAATATATATAAACTAATAGGAAGTCATGAGTTTAAAAACAGTTTGTTTATTACATCAATAATTGATATAATAAATTCGAAACATATTTCTAGAGTTTTGAAGTATAGATTGAACAAAATAGGAAGTAATATAGTAATTATTAATAACTTTGATAGATTGAAGATAAATGATGAGTACATTAAAAATATTAGACTTAGAAACATAAATTCTTTTTTATTTTGCATAGAAGATTTTGAAGAAATTTATGTTAAGTTTAAAAATTATGGATTGGTAAAAAGTGGTTTTCACAAAAATATTTTCAAATATTTAAAAGAATATATATAATTTATATTGTTTGACAATATTATTAAAATTTAATAGAATTAGTGTGTGGTTTGTTGTATTTATTTGCTCTCATAGTTTAATGGATAGAATAGCTCCCTCCTAAGGAGTAGATACAGGTTCGATTCCTGTTGAGAGTGCCAGTTAGATAGTGTCATATGTTTTATGTGACACTATTTTTTTTAATTTAAAAATATTTATGTATTAAAGAATTTGTATTATAAAAAATAAAATATTATAATATGAGATGAGAGTATGAATTAAAGATTTATACAAGATTATTTTTAGGAGTGGTTATTTTTTGGAATCGAATGGTTGGCTTGTGGTATTTTTAGTATTTCTAATTTTACTTTCAGGTTTTTTTTCAGCTGCTGAGACAGCGCTTATGTCTTTAAACAAAATTAAAATTAAACAATTGGTTGAAGATGGAGTTAAGGGATCTAAGGAAATTCAGGAAATTACTGATAATCCTAGTGAAACTTTGAGTACAATACTAGTTTGTAATAATATTGTAAACATTTTAGCTTCCTCTGTTTCTACAGTTATTTTTATAAATTTACTTGATAGATTTGGTACAGCTGTTGCTACTTCTGTGTCAACTTTGGTTTTGACTATAGTTATTTTAATTTTTGGGGAGATTACTCCTAAGACTATTGCTGTAATTAAGGCTGAAAAACTTGCATTTGCATTATATAAACCATTGAAATTAGTTCTTGTATTACTTAAACCTATTGTGTTTATATTTTCCAAAATATCTAAATTTATAATGTTAATACTTGGTATAAAAGAACAAGGATTACACACAAACATTACTGAAGAAGAGCTTAAATCTATAGTTAGTTTTAGTCAAGAAGAAGGAGTTTTAGAGGTAGAAGATAAGAAGCTTATATATAATGTTTTTGAGTTTGGAGATCTAAAGGTAAAAGATGTTATGATCCCAAGAGTTGATATGATAACACTATCTAAAAATTCAACTTATGATGAGATTGTTTCTGTTTTTAAAACCGAGAGATTTTCAAGAGTACCTGTTTATAAAGATAATATAGATAATATTATTGGAGTTATTAATATAAAAGATTTGTTTTTTATAGATAAAGAAGATGATTTTGTAATTGATAAATATATAAGAGATGTTCATTCAACTCATGAGTATAAAAAAATTAGAGATTTATTTAATGAAATGAAGAAGAAAAGGAATCATATGGCAATTGTAAGAGATGAGTATGGTGGAACTATAGGGCTTGTTACAATTGAGGATTTAATTGAAGAAATTGTTGGAGATATTGAAGATGAGTATGATGAAGTTGTTGATAAAGAAATACAAGTAGTTAATGAAAAAGAATATTTGATAGTAGGAACCTTAAAGATAGATACGTTAAATGATATGTTAGGTATAAATATAGAATCAGAGTTTGAGACTATTGGTGGGTATATAATTGAAAAAATTGGAAGACTTCCTCAAAATGGAGAAATTGTTGAAGTTGATAATGTTAAATTTAAAATTGAGAACATAGGAAAAAATAGAATTAAAGGTCTTAGAGTTTATTTTGATAATGATGTTTAAATAAGGTGATGAATTTATTCATGACCTTTTCTTAGTTTTTTGAAAAATTTATTTATTAAAAGTTCGCAGGTTTTATTATTAAGCCAAGTAATATTTAGATTTAAATTAGGTTTATGATAATTACATGAAAAAAAACCATTAAAGGGGTTTGATGTTCCTATATATAAATTTTGAATTCTACTTTCAAAAATAGCACCTGCACACATTATACAAGGTTCTAATGATACATACATAGATAAACTATTTAATTTCCAAGATTTTAAATAAGAACACGCATTATTTATGCAAATAATTTCTGCGTGATTTGTTGAAATGTTTGTTTGTTCTTTTAAATTATGTCCTCGTGCTATAATTGTATCATTTTTTGTAATTATACATCCTACTGGAATTTCATTTATTTTATAAGAATAAAGAGCTTCCTTAATTGTTTCTTTTATAAAAAATTTATTCATAGATAAAAATATTCCTTTTGTATTTTTTTATTGTAAATATAACATATAAAATAACATAATAAAATTTTAAAATTATATTTAAAACTTATATTTTTTTATTTTATAGTACAATTGGTGTATAAGTAGACTGTTACAGGAATATTTTAAAAAGCTTGGATTTAATTCTAAGCTTTTTATTTTATTTGTTGTTTAGATTTTTAAAAATGTTTAATGTTTATTTGTTGCAAATATAAATTGTATAATATATAATCTGAATGTATGGAAAGATGCTCGAGTGGTTTAAGAGGCATGCCTGGAACGCATGTATAGGAGAAATTCTATCGAGGGTTCGAATCCCTCTCTTTCCGCCACTTGTTGTGCTAGATGGGGAACTAGCGGTGCCCTGTATCTGCAATCCGCTACAGCAGAGTCGAAGGCTCCCTTAGGTTATTTTTCTGAAGGTCTGAGGTAAATTGGATTCGTTGAGAGTTAAGCTCCATGCATTAAAAGCCTACAAACCCCGCCAGGATCGGAAGATAGCAACGGTAAGTAGTATCTTTTAAGTGATATGGAATCACTTAATTTGAGTTGAAGATTTATTCTTCCGCTTTGGGAAAATTTATCGACGGGAGATGCACAACTTTAAATTAATTAATAATTAGTATTTGAAAGCATTCTATTTCTGTAGAATGCTTTTTGTATAGGGGTATTTTTATGGTTAACGATTCTTTATATACAAAATATAGACCCAAAAAATTTTATGATGTTTATGGCCAAAAATATATATCTGAAATTCTTGAAAATCAAATTAAGTGTAGAAGATTTACTCATGCTTATTTATTTTCAGGAACTAGAGGTACAGGTAAAACTACTTGTGCTAGAATTTTTGCCAAGGCAATAAATTGTCTTAATAATACTGATGGAAATCCTTGTTATGAATGTAGTATGTGTAATCAGGAAAATACTAGCATTTTAAATGTAATTGAACTAGATGCAGCTTCTAATAACAGTGTTGATCAAATTAAAAGTTTAATTGAGGAGCTTAGATATTCAAATTTTGTAGGAGGTTATAAAGTTTATATTTTAGATGAGGTTCATATGTTATCTATGAATGCTTTTAATGCACTTCTTAAAACCCTCGAGGAACCTCCTAAAAATGTTATATTTATTTTATCAACTACGGAAATAAAAAAAATCCCTCAAACGGTTGTATCTAGATGTCAAAAGTTTGAATTTAAAAATATTGAAATCCAGGATATTGTTAGTAGACTTAAATACATAGCTGATAGTGAAAAAATTAATATAGATAATGAATCACTTGAACTTATTTCTTATATGGGAAATGGTTCAATGAGAGATTCTATAAGTATTTTAGAAAGAGTTTTGCTTTATACAGAAAATATTAAAATTGAAAATGTAAGAGAAATACTTGGAATAACTTCAAGTGAATTTATATTTGAACTTTTGAAATTTATTTTTGAAAAAGATTTACATAATGGGCTTAAATTAATAAATGAAATTTTTGAAGATGGTCTGGATATAAGAGGGTTTATAAATAGTTTTAGAAATATTTTAAGAGATTTAATTTTTTTGAAATTCGATAAAATAAATTGTGATTTATTAGTTGAAAAAAATAATAAAAATATTGATAAAATGAAACTGTTATGTGAAAAAGTAAATGTAGATGAGCTAACTTTTATAATAGATAAAATAAATGATATAAATGATAGAAGTTTTTCTAGTGAGATTGAATACAGAATATATTTGGAAATGTTTATGGTAAAATTTTGTAAAAATAGTTTTTTAACAGAAGTAAAACATATAAAAAATAATTTTGAGAAACCAGAAGTTTTAGATAAAAATCCAAACTTTAATTCTAACGAAGAAATGGTTGATTTAAATGTTTGGAAAGATTTTTTAGATTATTTAAGAAAATCAAGTTTTATGGTGCTTTATTCCCTACTTCAAAATGGTAGTGTACAAAGTTTTCAAAATGATAAAGTTTTGTTTAAATGTAATACTATTGGAATAATGAATAGATTAAAAAATATGAACACAATAAAGCAGATTGAGGAAAATTTAAAAAGTTTTTTTGGTAAGCCTTTAATTTTTGAAGTTTTTTCAGAAATGGAGCAAAATGATGAATCTATAGAAGATAGAGTTAAAAAAGTTTTTGGAGATCATATTGAAATAGAAAATAAATAATTGTTTAAAACTAAAATGTTATATATAATTTAAATAATTAAGATTTTATAAGGAGAAGTTATTTATGAAAGGTTTTCCTGGAGGATTTGGTGGAGGTAATATGAATAACCTCTTAAAACAAGCTCAAAAGCTTCAAAAGGATATGGAAGAAGCTAAGAAAAATTTGGAAGAAAAAGAATTTGAGGTAACTTCAGGAGGTGGAGTTATTTCTGTAAAAATGAATGGTAAAAAAGAAATTTTAGAATTAAATTTAAAGCCAGAGGTAGTTGATCCAGAAGATATTGAAATGCTTCAAGATTTGATAATAAGTTGTATAAATGAGGCTTATAAAAAAGTTGATGAAGAAAGTAATAAGGAAATGTCTAAATTAACTGGTGGATTTAATATACCGGGATTTTAGTTTAAAGGCATGGTAAATTGTACCGTGCCTTAAATTTTATAGGAGATTAAATTATGAATGATTATCCAAAATATTTACAAGATATTATAGCTGAATTTTCAAAATTACCTGGAATTGGATATAAAACAGCAGTTCGTTTAAGTATGTATGTTATAAATAAAAATTTAGAAGATGTTATGAAATTTTCTGATGCTATAAAAAATTGTAAAATAAATTTAAAATATTGTGAAAAGTGCGGAAATTTTTCTGAAGAAAGATTTTGCTTTATATGTAGTGATAAGTCTAGAGATGTTTCGATTATTTGTGTTGTACAAGATGTAAAAGATATATATGCTTTTGAAAAAACTAGAAATTTTAATGGGGTTTATCATGTTTTACATGGAGTTATTTCACCAAGTAAAGGGATTGGACCAGATAGTTTAAATATAGATAATCTTATTAAAAGAATTAAAGAGGAAAAAATTCAAGAAATAATACTTTCGACTAGTCCAACTTTAGAGGGAGAAGCAACAAGTGTGTATATATCTAAATTGTTATTTGGTGAAAATTTAAAAATAACAAGATTAGCATATGGAGTACCTTTAGGTAGTGATTTAGAGTATGTAGACGAGATAACTTTAAGTAAAGCTTTAGATTTTAGACAAAAAATATGATT
>NZ_LXFF01000014.1 GCF_001655775.1 Candidatus Arthromitus sp. SFB-turkey | reverse complement strand
GATTCCTGCTCTAGCCACCAATTATGAGGATGATTTTTTCATCCTCTAACACTTGATTGTTAATGATGTTACTTGGCACCATAGCCAAGTGGTAAGGCAGAGGTCTGCAAAACCTTTATTCGCGAGTTCGAATCCCGCTGGTGCCTCCATACATATTTTTATATTTTGTAGCTGACAATGTGTTATTTGTCAGCTTTTATTATTTTTTATAAAAACTTTAGAAATTTTTATAAAAAAATTGAAAAAAAAATAGGATAACATTATAATTAGGGGTGTGATTAATATAGGTTTGTAATAGAATGGAGGATTTTGAATGAAAAGAAAATTTTTGAAATTAGTTATAACACTTTCTTTATCTGTTTGTTTTGGATTAGGTTCTTTAGTTGGAGGAGTTGGAAGACAAGCATTGGCTACTTCTGTAACTGAATCTGTTGCTGCTGAAAGTGAAGTAATGGTTGAGGATTTAGATTCTACTTCAAAAGAGTTTTATGATTTTTTGACCAAATATTCAGATTTTGATTCTTCTAAATTAAATGGAGAAGATAAAAAGTTATATGATAATATTACGAAAAATTTTGCTACATATGTTACTGATAATGAATTAGGATTAAGTGCTGAAGAACAAAAAGTAGCAGTAAATCTATTGTGGGGATTGGGCGAAGAAGATGTAAGTGATGAAGCTTTTGATGAAATTCTTGCATATGTAGGAATGGATATGTCTGGATTTGTAAAAGTTGTTATTTTTTCTTTTCAAGAAGAATTAACAGATGTAGAAGTTGAGTTTTATAATTTAATTATTAAATCACACGAACTTGATGTAACTAAATTGACAGAGGATCAAAAGAAAATATTTGATACTTTAAAAAGTAATGCTTCTAAGTTTGTTGCTAAATATGAATTAGAACTTGAGGAAGATGAGATATTTGAAATAGCTTCAATACTTTATAATATGATGGATAGTTCAACTAAACTTAGTACAAAACTTTTAACTGAAGTTGTTTATTATTTAGGAATAGATTTTTCGCTTTTTGAGGAATTATCAGGTGAATTCTTTGAAAAATTTAAAGATTATGTTCCTTCAACATCAGTAATATTTGATTATGTAAATATTGCGTATGCTATTGCTTTAGATCATGATATGAGTGCTGAAGACATAGACAATATAGCTGTTAAACTTTCAGAAGGAAATTTAACTGCTAAAGAATTTGTTTTGGGAATTTTAGATCAAGATGGATTTTATTCAGATAACAATGTATCTGATTTAGTTAATAAGCTTTATAATGTTATTCTTTTAAGAAATGTTGATGAAGATGGATTGAAGTTTTGGAATTCAAAATTAGATGAACTTGTTAAAGGTGGAAAATCTACTAAAGATGCTGTTAAATATGTTGCTAATGAAATGATGGGCAGTGATGAATTTAAAGCTATAGTAGAAGATTTTGGTTTAAAATATTAATTAGAAAAGAGACAAGCCTCTTTTAAGAGGATGTCTCTTTTTATTTTATATAGAAAAGTTCTCTGGTATTTTCATTTAAAGTATTAAATTCATATCCAAGATCTAAGAAATAATCTTTAATAAGTTTAAGTGAGTTAATTGTATTTATATTGTTTGAGTTGGTGTGCATTAATATAATTAAATTTTTATTGTTTTCAAAACGTTTTTTGTATTGATTTTTACATATTTGAAGAATTGTTTCAGGGCTATTTTGTGGGTTTATTGCATCTAATGTATCTATGTGCCAATCGTATATTTTAAAATTATTTTTATGTAGTTTATCTAAAAATATTTTATCCATTTTTAAATACGAATTTTGAGAGCCAAAAGGGAAACGAATTATTTTTGTATTAACATTAAAGTCTTTTTGCAAAAGTTTTTGTAATTCTAGATTTTCTTCTATAAAATTTTCGTGTGATGAATAGCATTTGTTTTTATTATGTGACATTGTGTGAAGTCCTATTGAATGATTCTCTTTAACTATTCTTTTTAGTACTTCAGGATTTTCGTTAACTAATTTTCCAACAACAAAAAAGGTTGCAGGTAGGCTTAATTCTTTTAGTTTATCTAAAAGTAAAGGTGTATTTTTGCATGTAGGACCATCATCAAATGTTAAATATACATATTTTTTTGTTTGTCCGTCGTTTATTGGAAAAGATTTTTGAAAATTTATTAGGGTAAAGATTAAAATTAACATAAAAATTTTATTTAAAAATTTCATGATATAATAAACTCCTTTATTTAAATTTAATCAGTAGTATAACCAGTAAAAAAATATTTAATACAACAAAAAGCAAGATGTTTAATGTAACATCTTGCTTTTTGAAAAAACAAATCTAGAAAATTTCTTTAGAAACAGTGTTATATAATTCAAGAGTTGAACAAGAACATTTTTCCCAAGAAAATTTTTTTGATTGATCATATGATTTTTCCTCTAAACTGTTTTTTAAAAGATTATTATTAGAAATAGAACATAATGCCTCAGAAATTTCTAATACATCATATGGATTAACATTGTATGAAGCATCTCCAACAACTTCAGGAATTGAGGTTAGATTTGAACTTAAAACAGCTTTTTTACAACTCATAGCTTCTAATAAAGGTAATCCAAAACCTTCGTATATCGAAATATATACAAAAAAATCTGATGCATTATAAAAAATAGGTAACTCGTTTTCGGGAATAAATCCTGTAAATATTACATGATCTTGAAGATTTTTTTCTTGTATAAGATTATTTAATATTTTAAATTCATCTCTTATATTTCCAAGTAAAATTAGTTTTGTAGGTTTATTGAAATTTTTATGTGCTTTTTCAAATGATAAAATTAAATTATAAATATTTTTACGTTTGCTGAATCCTCCTAGATAAAGTATAAAATCATAATCTATATTGTATTTTTCCTTTATAAAATTTTTGCAAAAATCTATATTTAAAGGTTTGAAAATTTTATTTGTAGCAAGAGGAGTAACAAAGATTTTATTTGGATCTACTGAGAAAAATCTAATTATTTCTTGTTTGGAGTATTCAGAGACCGTTATTATTGAAGAACTTTGTTCAATTACATATGGAATTTGTTTTAAAAAATTTTTTAAGTATGATTTTCCGACAGTTTGAGGAAGTGCGTATGGAATTAAATCATGAATAGTCACTATTATTTTAAATTTGTCTGATGATACTAGATCTTTATATCCAACTCCATTTTGAGGTATATGAAAAATTGAAGAGCTGTTCTTTTTAATAATGTTTGGTATATATTTTTGTTCAAAAAATGAACTATGTTTTCTTGAAATTAAATGTATGTTAGTATTATCTTTTTTAAATTCTTGAGGATTTTCTCCACAATAAAAAAGATCATAATTATTTTTCATATCTATTTTTAATAAATGTTTCACGAGATTTTTTGTGTAAGTTCCTATTCCAGTACCATGATATAAATGTGCACCTCGTATATCAATTGCAATTTTCATGTTGTTACCCCTTTTTGAGTATTTAAAATATAAGTATATAAATATTTTATTGATAAATAATAATAATGTTCAAAAATAATTTGAGAAGGTGGTATTAATTTGAAAGAATTGGTTTCTATAATAATGCCTGTATGTAACAATGAAAAATATTTATCAGATTCCATAGAAAGTATATTGAATCAAACTTATGAAAACATAGAATTATTAATTTTAGATGATGGTTCTAAAGATAAATCACTTTCAATTATAGAAAAATATGCTTTAGACAATAAAAACATAAGAATCATTTCAAGGGACAATAAGGGAGTAGCTAATTCTATAAGTGAACTTATTAAATATTCTAACGGAGAATACATAGCTCGGATGGATGGAGATGATATTTCATATTTAAACAGAATAGAAACTCAAATAAAATATTTAAAAGAAAATTCAGATGTATCATTGGTTGGAAGTTATGTTGATATTGAAATTAGTGATTATAAAAATGATGATGACAAACTAATGTGTGAAAAGATATTTAATTTTAAAATTGATAAAAATAATCCTAGTATTAAAATTTTAAATGGACACAAAATTTGCCATGGTACTTTTTTTGGAAAAGCAGATTTATTTAAAAAGATTGATTATAATTCAGGATTAAAAACTTCAGAGGATATAGATTTTATTTTTAACGCAATAAAGCAAAATTTTAAATTAGATATAATTCCTAAAAAATTATATTTAAATAGGGTTAATTCTAAATTTGTACATGAGCAAAAACATTTAGATAGTAAGTATAACCGTGAAATTTTAATTTCTAAAATTAAATTTTTAAAAGAAGAATTATTAAATAGAGAAATAATTATTTTTGGAGAAAGTAAGTATTCTGATGAATTATATGAAATACTAAAAAATGATAATAAAGTTAAAGTTGAAAACAATATTGAACTTGAGAAAATAAAAAATGAGTATGTTATTATTTTGGATAGAGAAAATTGTGAAAACATAGAAAATAATTTAATTTCGAAAGGTAAGAAAAATTTAAAGGATTTTGTAACGCTTTAACTTGTATTTTGAAAAAATTTTATATATCATTATTGAGAGGTGAAGGATTATGGTAGATTATTCACATAAAATACTTAATTGCAAAGAGTATAGAGATCGTAAAGAGGTTGGAATTGCAAATGTAATTCTAGAAAATTCATTAAAGTTAAAATTAGTTATAATACAATTAGGAGACGATCCATCTAGTAATTCGTACATTGGAAATAAATTAAAAGCATGTGAGAGATGTAAAATTGAGGCAGAACTTATAAAGCTGGATATAAACACAACACAAGAAGAACTTTTAAAAATTATAAATAGACTTAATGAAAGTGAAAATGTTACTGGAATACTTGTACAATTTCCTCTTCCTGCACATATAGATGCAAAAGTTATAAATGATTCTATAGTGTATACAAAAGATGTTGATGGATTTTCTATTATAAATAAAGGAAAACTTTATTCGAATGAAGATTGTTTAGTTCCATGTACTGCACAAGGAGTTATAGACATTTTAAAGTATAATGATATAGAAATTTCAGGGAAAAAAGTAGTCATTATAAATAGAAGTGATTTAGTTGGTAAGCCTCTTATGCATTTATTTCTTCAGAATAATGCAACAGTTACAGTTTGCCATTCTTATACAAAAAATTTGCAAGAAATATCATCTACAGCAGACATTTTAGTTGTTGGAATTGGAAACCCAAATTTTATAACAAAGGATTATATAAAACAAGATGCGATAGTTTTAGATATTGGAATTAGTTTTTTAGATAATAAAATATGTGGAGACGTTGATTTTTTTGATTGTATTGAAAAGTGTTCAAGGATAACAACAGTACCTGGTGGAGTTGGATTATTAACAGTTACAAATTTACTTACCAATGTAGTAAAAGCTTTTTCTATGAAAAATTAAGTAAAAATATTCGTAAATTTTAGTAAAAATAATGTAAATATTTTAGTTAAATATTTAAATTAAAAATAAATTAAAGTATAATTGGTATATAAGTTATGGAAAAAAATGGGATAAGAGGGGAATAGACTGTTGGAAAATTTGTATACTGTTAAGGAATTATCGCAAAAATATAATGTTTCAGAAAAAATAATTTATTCAAACCTTAAATCAAATGAGGAACTGAAAGAAAATATTATTTATAAAGGTAAGAGGACTTACTTAAATGAAGAGGGTGCTAAACTTTTAAATGATATTTTATGTAAAGAAATCGAGATTGAAGAGGAGTTAGAAGAAAACTTTACAAGACCAGAACAAATACAAATTAATACAGATATTAAACAAATAGAGAACGATGATATTGTACATAGAATTCAAAATATTAAAGATAGTATAGTTGATAAAACTAGTGCAGAAGAAGCTGTAGGAATTCTTCTTGAGCAGATAAAAGAGAAGGATAATTTAATAAAGAGATTAGTTTCACTTATTGAAAGCAACCAAGTTATTTTAGAGAAAGATAGGGAACAGCTTTTAGAAGATACTAGATATTATAAAACTTTGGAGATGCTCGAAGAAAGAGCAATTAAATTTGATGAAAATATTCCATATTTAAGAAACAAACTTGATTGTAAGAAGAATACAAGAAAATGGTGGAAAAAAAATACAGATTGATAAATATAGAAGCTCCTTTGTAAAATAAATTTATAAGGAGTTTTTGTATTTTAAGGGGGAGTATTATAGTGGTTAAAAAAATAGGAGTTATTTCAGATACACATGGTTTAATAAGAGAAGAAATTAATACGTTTTTTGAGGGATGTGATTTAATTATACATGCAGGAGATATATTAAGAGAAGATACAATTTGTGAACTTGAAAAAATTTGTAAGGTTGAAGCAGTTAGAGGTAATAACGATTATATGTTACCATTAACTAAGTATCCAGAGTTTAAAAAAATTACTGTAAATGACAATATAAAAATTTATGTTATTCATGATATAAATTTTATGCATGAGGATTTTGAAAACTATGATATAGTTATTCATGGTCATACACATAAACCATCAGAAGAATACAGAAATAAAACTTTAATTTTAAATCCAGGAAGTTTTGGTCCGAAAAGATTTTCACTTCCAATAAGTTTAGCGACGATTGATATTGATAAAAATTTGATAGTGAAATTTTACGAAATATAAAAAAGAGTACATTTAATTAATTAAATGTACTCTTTTCTTGTTATATTAATTTATCGATCATATTTTCAATTTCTAATTCATTTGGCATTCTATCCAAATTTTTTCTTGAAAATATTAAATCATCATTGACATAAACATCAAATATTCCATTAGTTGCAGGAATGATTTCTACTTTTGAAATATTTGTAGTATGTTTACCTAAAATATTTGTTAATAGAGTAACTACTCTAGGAAGATGATTTCAAACAGTGCAGTATTTTATTAAAATTTTCATTATATAACTTACCTTTCAAATATAAATTTTAACCAAAATCAAAATCAGCAGTATCAAGGTCTTCATTTTGATTGTTAGTGTCATCATCATTAGTGTTCGAATTTGAATTTCCACTGTTATCTGGAGGAGTTATTACTTCAGTATTATTATCTGGAGGCGATGTTTCATTATCAGTTGAAGTATTATTTCCATTATTATCGGTTGAAGTATTGTTTCCACTGTTCTCAGGTGGAGTTATTATAACATCATTATCAGTATTACCAGAATTTCCAGGGTTATTTGTATTATTATTTCCATTTTCAGGTTTGGTTTCTATATCTGTATTATTTTCATTACCTGAATTTGAGTTATTGCCTGAATTTTCATTATTATCTGGAGGTATTACTTCGTTATCAGTTGAGTTATTATTTCCATTATTTTCATCTGGTTTTGCGTTTGATTCTGGATTATTAGTATTAGAATTATTATTGTTATTGTTGTTGTTGTTGTTGTTGTTGTTGTTTTCAGGAGGTGTTGATGTGTTTCCATTATTTATATTGTCATCAAACCATCCTTCATCTGGATCAACTCCATCTTGGTCTAAATCATCTTCTATCGGTTCATATTGAGAATTATCATAAACTTTAGGAGCAACGTATTTTTGGTCACTCAAATATACACTTGGAGTATAGTTTCTTTCAAGATATATACGAGTTTCTCTTAAATAATTAGGAGTATTAGCGGTTGCTATTGCTCCAGTAAGAGAGTTTACAGTTACAGGTATATGAATATCACAAGTGCGAGTTGGAACTGTTCCCTTAGCAAAAATTTCAGTNNATAACAATATGATGTTGCTAATAAACCAGAAACACTGCATATATTAGCAGAAACTATATCTTCTGGTCTAGGAATATCAACTGGTGGCAAAGATTCGTGTGCAAAGGACATTATTTTACCAAATAAAGCACTTGCAGTAGATCCACTAAACGGTTTATTTCCCCATTTGTCTTTTAATTCTGTAGGTTTATCTGCACCAATCCATACAGCTCCAGCCATATAAGGTGTTATTCCAGCAAACCATAAATCTTTATTATTTTCTGTTGTACCTGTCTTACCTGCAACAGGTATATCCCCAAATTTAGCTGGTCTAGAGGAATATCTTTCAACAGGTCCTTTTAATAAATCATACATTATATAAGCAGTTTCAGGAGTAACAACTTGTGTTTTCTCTGGAATATTTTCTAAGATAACTTTACCATTTTTGTCAACTACATGAGTATAGGTGATCGGTTCTGTTAGGATTCCTCCATTAGCAAATACACTATATGCAGCTGCTAATATTAGAGGATTACCTCCATCTAAATCATTAGGGTCATTATTAAATTGACCAAGGGCTAATGTAGCAATACTTGTTTTGGAATTTTCGTTATAATGTAATCCAAATTTTTCACCATACTCTAAAGCCTTATCTAAACCAACTAGATCAGTTATTTTTATAGCAGATAAATTTATTGATCTTTCCAGCGAATATCTAACATTTGTATATCCGATAAAGTTTCCTTTTACTTCATTACTTGGATTCCATCCACCATATTTGGATGAAAGTTCTTTTGATAAAGGAGAATCTTCAACACCTGTTCCAGCGTGACCTAATTTTAAATCAATAAGAGGAGTATATGCAGTAAGAGGTTTTGCTGTAGATCCTATTGATCTTAAAAACTTGTCGGATGCTGCACGGTTATATGAATTAGCACTTTGTTCACCTCTACCACCTATAATTGATTTTACATGACCAGTTTTAAAATCAATTACAACGGATGACATTTGAGGTTGTTTTATTCCATTTTCATCAGTCCATTCACCAAGATTTATATAATTTGTTGCGTTGTCTAAAATATATTGTGAATGTTCCTGTAAAGCTTTATCCATAGTTGTATATATTTTAAGTCCATCGTTTCTTAAGTGTAATTTGATTTCTTCGTCAGTGTAACCATATACTTCTTTTAAATCTTTGGTAAGTTCTTTAACAACAGGTCTTGAAAACCATTCATAGTTATAACTATCACTAATTCTTTTAATATTAAATCCAATTTGATCATTATTAACTTCGTTTACAGCATTATTGTGTTCTTCTTGAGTGATGTATCCAAGTTCTAACATTTTACTTAGTACAGTTAAAGTTCTATTTTTGTAGAATTGACTATCTTCAATGTTAGCAGCACTAGAATAGTATTTTGTTGGATGTTGAGTAGATCCTGCCAAAAAAGCAGATTGAGCTAAAGTTAAATCACTTGCATTTTTGGAAAAATATTGAAGTGCTCCTGCTTCTACTCCATAAGCATTACCACCAACGAAGATAGTATTTAAATAAACTTGGAGAATTTCATCTTTTGACATTTGCTTTTCTAATTCTAAAGTAAGATAAATTTCACGAATTTTTCTTATTATTGATACTTCATTTGTCAAAATATTATTTTTTATAACTTGTTGAGTTATTGTAGATGCACCATGAAGTCCTGATTCTTTATTTATTATTTTTTTGATATCAGTTAAAACTGCACCTATTATACGTTGTATATCTATACCTGAATGTTCATAAAACCGTTCGTCTTCTATAGCTATGAAAGCATTACGTAAGGTGAGTGGCATCTCATCTAATGATATAACGTATCTTTTTTCTGCCGTTAAAACTTCATCCATAAATTCACCATTAGCATCAAAAAGCTGAGAAGCTTGATCTAAATCTGTAACAGCTTCTATTGTTAATGGAGGGGAAGTCTTAACTATTGCGAAAACAAATCCTGAAATTGTAACTATACCTATCAACGATATAACTAATATAAAAATTAAAAATACCTTAAAAAAATTCTTAACTTTATTATTGTTGTTATTGTCATTTTCGTTTTTTGGCTGGTTCGGAGTAATTGCGTTATTATTATTATTTGAATTTGAACTAGTACCAGAGTTATTATTGTTTGACATATATACCTCCCAGTAAATTCTTGCTTGTTGTTTGATAAGGTTACCAAATTTATATAGTTAAGTATTAAATTCAATAAATCATGTTGGTAACATTGTAAAATAAATTCTCCAACAAATTTTAAGATTATAAATTTAGCTATTATTTAAAAATAAAAATCTAAAATGCTTTGAAAAATTTTAAATATATTGTCGTTTTTTACTTTTATTATTTTTATTGTTGTGTGAATTTAAATTATCATTTTACACAAAGTTTTCCCGCAAATTTTTATTTGTTTTTTGATGAGATTGTCAAAGTAAATTATATATCTATCAAAAAAAAATGTAAATACAATGGGTTAAAACAAATGTTTGTAATTTATATAATTAAAGTTAAAATTTAACTTTAATTGTTTTGAATCTTATTTGGATATTTTAGATTCTTTCATGAAATTAATAAACTATACTTTTGAATAGCTTAATTTTTATAAAAATTACAAATAATTTAATTTAGAACAATTAATTTAATTTAGAACAATATTAAATAGACAATATTTTTTATAAAGAGTATAATTCAAAGCATGTGAGGTGATCTTTTGATATACGGAGAGATAGATGGTGTAAAAAAATCTTATATACAAGAACTTGAACTTTTATATGACGTTAAAGTTAATAAAAATTTTATTATTGATGAATTTGTTTTAAAAAAAATTGCTGAAATAAGTTTGAAGATAAATAAAGAGATTTGTGTGGTTATATCAAGACTTGGAATTGTACATAGTATTTCAATCGGAACAAATGTGAATGCAGAAATTAAAATTGATTCAAATGAAAAAAAGAAATTAAGTGGATATAGAGTTGTACATACTCATTTAAATTCATTTCCTAATTTGTCAAATGTCGATATAGCTTCCCTTAAAAATTTAAAACTTGATGCAATTTCAGCAGTCAATGTTACTAATGAAAAATTATTAAAAAGTTTTTCAATTGGATTTTTAAATTTTGATAACCAGAATAATTTTACTGAAATTATTTTTAAAGAAGAACAGAAATATTTTAATTTTGATATTTTTTCAGTTATTCAAGAGATTGAAAAAAATCTTAAAGTTGAAATTTATGATAATGAAATAAATGAAAATACAGTTTTAATTGGATGTGATTCTAAAGAAAGTTTAGAAGAATTAAAAGAGTTGGCTTTTGCTTGTAACGTTAATATTTGTGATATGTTTTTTCAAAAACGAGAGAAAATTGATAAGTCTTATTATATTGGAAAAGGAAAACTTCAAGAAATTTTACAGTCAACTTATCACAAAAATGTGGATGTTTTAATATTTGATGAAGATTTATCTCCTTCTCAAATTAGAAATTTAGAAGAATTTTCAGGAATTAAAGTTATTGATCGAACAAATTTAATTTTAGAAATATTTGCTAGGCGTGCAAAATCAAAAGTTTCAAAATATCAAGTTGAACTTGCACAATTAAAATATAGGTATTCAAGATTAAAGGGTCTTGGTTTTGTTTTAAATAGAACAGGTGGAGGAATTGGAACACGAGGTCCAGGAGAAAAGAAACTTGAAACTGACAGAAGACATATAAGAAATAGAATTGATTATTTAAAGGAACAATTAAAAATTATTAAATCTGAAAGAAATGTTCAAAGAGAATGCAGAATAAAAAATAAAATTCCTCAAGTGTCTATAGTTGGTTATACTAATGCAGGTAAGTCAACTTTAAGAAATTATATTTATTCAATATCAAATGATAATGTTTTAGAAGATAAATTTGTATTTGAAGCTGATATGTTATTTGCAACACTCGATACAACTACAAGAAAAGTTGTTCTTCCTAAAAAAACTATAATTTCTCTTACAGATACAGTAGGTTTTATAAAAAAGCTTCCGCATGACTTGGTTGAAGCTTTTAAGTCTACCCTCGAAGAAATTATTTATAGTGATTTATTGATTCATGTTGTAGATATTTCTTCAAAGACTTGGAAAGAAGAAATAGAAACAACAGATTTTGTATTAGGAGAAATCGGGATAAAAAATCCAAATAAAATTTTGGTATTTAATAAAATAGATAAATTAAAAGACTCAGAGTTTCAAGATATTAAAACAAAAATAGAGGCTGATTATGGAACTCATTCTATATTTATTTCAGCTATTGAAAAAATTAATATAGATGGGCTGTTAGAGAGTATAGAAAATAAATTGAATGTTACTAATAAAAATATTTCAGTCAATATACCTTATAGTGATTATTCAATTTTAAATTCTATTTATAATAATTACATTGTTCTAAAAGAGGAGCATTTAGATAATGGTACTTTTGTAAATTTTGATGTTCCTGAAGATGATTTTAAAAAATATGAAAAATATATAATTAAAGATTTGGAGAAATAGATTTTGGATTATAAAACTGTTTTAAGAGAAGGCATTTATGAATTCGAAGAAAAGAAATCTGTTTTTATTGGTTATACAAAACGTGTTGAAAATGAAAATGAGGCAAAAATTTTTATAGATAAAATTAAACACAAACATAGTGATGCAAGACATAATGTCTATGGGTATATAATCGGTAAAGATATGATGATTCAAAGATATACAGATGATGGAGAACCACAAGGAACAGCAGGTATACCAATAATAGAAGTTATAAAGAAAAATGATTTAAAAGATATCGTTGTTGTTGTTACTAGATATTTTGGAGGAACTCTTTTAGGCGTTGGAGGTTTAACAAGAGCTTATGTTAAATCCGCGAGTGGTGCTATAAAAAATTCTCAAATAGCTAATAAGATTTTGGGAAACAATATTAAAATAAAAGTTAATTATGATTTAATAGGTAAAATTCAATATTTTTTTAATGAAAATAAGATAGATGTTAAAAATATTCAATATGAAGATAAAGTGATTTTTGAAATTAGATGTGAGAAAAATAATTTAGAAGAGATAAAATTAAATATCATAGAGTTAACATCAAACAATTTAGATATTGAAATTGGTGAAGATGTTATGTATTTTAAAAGTGAGGGTAAATATTATTTAGATAATGAAATTTAAAAATGGGAGAATGGTTTATGGCTTTAAATGATAATAATGTAAATATTTCGTATATAAAGTCTATGATAAAGGAGTTTGAAATAGAGCGTGGTTGGGATAAATTTAGGAATCCTAAAGATTTAAGTATGAGTATTGCTATTGAAGCAGCAGAATTGATGGAGATATTTCAGTGGGATACAACAGATGAGGCTTTAAAAATAAAAGAAAGTGATAAGTTTGAACATTTTGGAGAAGAGTTGGCAGACGTGTTTATATACACTGTATCGTTAGCTAATAGTTTAGATATTGATTTGTTTGAAATTGTGAAGGATAAATTACATAAAAATTCTATAAAACATCCAAAAATTAAATAGGGGGATAAAAATGGCTGGTCATAGTAAATGGCATAATATACAGGCGCGAAAAAATAAAGTAGATTCAAAAAGGTCAAAAATTTTTACAAAACTTATAAAAGAAATATCTGTTGCAGCTAAAATTGGCGGTGTTAATATTGAAGGAAATTCTAGATTAAGAGATGCTATAGAAAAGGCTCAGCAAAATAATGTTCCAAGAGATACTATTGAAAGGGCTATAAAAAAAGGTTCTGGAGAGTTAATGGGAAATAATTATGAAACTCTTATTTATGAAGGATATGGACCTTTTGGTGTGGCTGTAATAGTTAAAACTCTTACGGATAATAAAAATAGAACTGCAGGAAATCTAAGATTTTTATTTTCAAAAAACTCAGGAAATTTGGGATCAAGTGGATGTGTTAAATACATGTTCAATGAAATTGGTGAAATTGTCGTAGATATATCTCAAAATATAAGTGAAGATGAAATAATGGAAATAGCTTTTGAACATGGAGCTTATGATTTTCAAACTCATGAAAGAGATGGAGTTTATGTTATTAAAAGCAATGTTGAAAATTTTAGAAAGATAAAACAAGAATTAGAAGTAGAGGATATAGATTTTTTAGAAGCAGAAATACGATTGCAATCAGACAATTATATTATGTTAAATAATGATGAAGAAATTGAAAAATTTGAAAAGTTTATTGATATGTTAGAAGAAGATGACGATGTTCAAGAAGTTTATCATAATGCGGAATATTACGAAAAATAATAAGTTTTATAATGAAATATTTTTAATTTAAAAGACGTATGCAAGGTAGCAGCGTCTTATTTTTATTTATGGAATGATAAATTTGTATAAAATTTACACAAAGTATACATACTGTTAATGAGGAGTGAGAAATTATGGAAATTAAATTTTTGAAAGATAAGAAAAAAAGATTTATTATAGTTGCTTCATTATTACTTTGTGTTTCAATTTTTTTATTGACTTATTTAATTACATATAATTTAAATAAATTAAATAGCAATGTAAATTTTGTAAATAGAAATAATTATGAAATTATGTCAAAAAACAATACAAGAGAACTTGTTATAGTAAATGAAAATTCTGAAGGAGAGTTTTTAGAGAAGAATAGAATAAAGCTAGAATTATCTGATATAAATAAAATTTTTACCGACATGTATCCTTTGGGAGGATATGAAATAATTGATTTTAATGATAAATCTATTATCTTAAAAGAGGTTGATGATAAAAAGTTTGATCCTAATATGTATTATATTGGTGAAAAAGATGGTTACATAACTGTGTTTAAGTCAGATGAAGATGGAAATTTGTTCATCGAAGATGAATCTTTAGATATAAGTAGTAAGAAGGTTGAATCATTACCAATAGCTGATAGAGAATTGGTTGTTAATTATGAACTAAAGTCGCATGAAAGAGAAGATGTACAAGATATATTAAGTGAACTTGAAACTTAATCTATTCATTAACTTGAAAAAAATTTTTTTGAATGGTAAATTTATATTGTTAGTTTGGATATATGAAGGTTGAGTTTTATGTATGAGTATATTGAAGGAAAATATAAAGGTTTAAATAAAGATTATGTTATTATTGATAACAATGGTATAGGATATAAAATATTTACATCAGGAAATAGTATTTGTTCAATGCCGTTGTTAAATGAAAATGTGAGATTATATGTTGAACAAGTAGTAAGACAAGATTTTATAGGATTGTATGGTTTTATAGATAAACAAGAGTTAGAGATGTTTTTAAAGCTGATAAACATAAATGGTATTGGTGCTAAGGCAGCTTTGTCATTGTTATCAGTAAATACAGTTGATACTCTAAAAAAAGCAATTTGTTGTTCTGATGAAACTATTCTTATGAAAGCTAGTGGAGTAGGTAAGAAAAGTGCTCAACGTATAATATTGGAATTAAAAGATAAATTTAAAGTTGATAATAATCAAGAAATTATGGATGAAAAATCTTACGTTGATACTAATTATAAATCGTTAGAAGCAACACAAGCTCTTTTATCTTTAGGATTTGAAGAAAAACATATCAATGTAGTTCTGTTGGAAGTTATGGAAAGATTTCCAGACGAATCTCTAGAGTCTATTATTAAAGAGTGTTTAAAAAATCTTATGAGGTAATTATTGTGGATGAAAGATTAGTTGGTGCATCATTCTCTGTTGATGATGTTAAGGAATATAGTTTAAGACCGTTAAGGTTAGATGAGTATATAGGTCAAGAAAATGTTAAGAAAAATTTGAAAGTTTTTATTGAAGCGGCAAAAATTAGAAAAGAACCTTTAGATCATGTTTTGTTTTATGGTCCACCTGGTCTTGGGAAAACTACTTTAGCTAGTATTATTTCTAAAGAAATGAATTCTAATTTAAAGGTTACATCGGGACCTGTGATTGAGAAGCCAGGAGACTTAGCTTCTATACTTACTTCTCTTGAAGATAGAGAAGTTCTTTTTATAGATGAAATACATAGATTGAGCAGGACTGTTGAAGAAATATTATATAGCGCTATGGAGGATTATTGTTTAGATATTATTATTGGTAAAGGTCCACAATCTAAATCAATTAGAATTGATTTATCTAAATTTACTTTAGTAGGTGCTACTACTAGATTAGGTCTTTTAACATCACCATTGCGTGACAGATTTGGTGTTATACTTGCAATGGATTATTATACAAATGAAGAGTTAAAGAAAATAATTACACGTTCTTCTAAAATACTAAATGTTGATGTGACAGATGAAGCAGCGTTAGAGATAGCTAAAAGGTCTAGAGGTACTCCAAGAATTGCCAATAGACTTCTTAGAAGAATACGTGATTTTGCACAGGTTAATAATACTAATGTTGTAGATATTTTATTAGCTAAAGAGTCATTGGAAGTTTTAGAAGTTGATGAGATGGGATTGGATAAAATAGATAAAAAAATATTAAATGCTATTATTTATAATTTTAATGGTGGACCTGTTGGAGTTGAAACAATAGCTCATTTTTTGTCTGAAGAATTAAATACGTTGGAAGATGTATATGAACCATTTTTGATTCAGCAAGGTTTTTTAGTTAGAACTCCGAGGGGAAGAGTTGCTACAGAAAAAGCTTATAGTTATTTTGGTATAAGAAAATAAATTTATTTGGAGTAAGTTATGGATATAAATCTTTTTGATTTTCATTTACCATCTGAATGCATAGCACAAAAGCCATTAAAAAATAGACAAGATTCAAAAATGATGGTTGTCAATAGAAATAATGATACGATAGAGCATAAAAATTTTTGTGATATTATTGATTATTTGAATAAAGATGATGTTTTGGTTTTAAATAATACTAGAGTTATATCAGCTAGAATTAAGGGAATTAATATTGAATCAAATGGCAAAATGGAAATGTTGTTGGTTAGAAATGTTAAAGATAATATTTGGGAGATAATGTGTAAACCAGGAAAAAGAGCTTTAATTGGCAAAAAGTTTCTGTTTGGAGATGGAAAACTTGAAATAGAGATTATAGATATTAAAGACGATGGAAATAGAATTGCAGAGTTTAAATTCAATGGCAATATTTATGAAATATTAAATGAAATTGGTGAAGTACCACTTCCTCCGTACATAAAGGAAAAATTAAATGATAGTGAGCGTTACCAGACAGTTTATTCAGACAAAATAGGTTCTATAGCAGCTCCTACAGCTGGATTACATTTTACAGATAATTTATTAAATGAAATAAAATTAAAAGGTATAAAAATTGTATATATTACACTTCATGTGGGATTAGGAACATTTATGCCTGTAAAAGTAAATGATTTAAATGAGCATAAAATGCATTCAGAATATTATGAAATAAAAAAAGAGGTAGTTGATATTATAAATGTTGCTAAAAAAAATGGAAATAGAGTAATATCCGTAGGTACAACTACGATGAGAACACTTGAAACTGTAGCATCAAAGTCTGATGATGGATTGTTATTTGAATCGTATGGATATACAGATATTTTTATAAAACCTGGATATAACTTTAAAATAGTAGATTCTTTGATAACAAATTTTCATTTACCTAAGTCTACACTTTTGATATTAATTAGTGCATTTTATGATAGAAATAAAATTTTAGATGCATATAGTGAAGCTATTTTAAATGGTTATAGATTTTTTAGCTTTGGTGATAGTATGTTCATTATATAAATAAGGAGAAGTTATTGTGTTATACAAGATATTAAATACTGATGGTATGGCAAAACGTGCAGAATTTAAAACTGTACATGGTACAATACAGACACCTGTTTTTATGAATGTTGGAACTTTAGGTGTTATAAAAGGAGCGGTATCTACTATTGATTTAGAAAAGATAAATTGTCAAGTTGAATTATCCAACACGTATCATTTACATATTAGACCAGGAGATGAAATTATTAAAAAACTTGGTGGTATACATAAATTTATGAATTGGCAAAAACCTATTTTGACAGATTCAGGAGGATTTCAAGTTTTTTCTTTAGCTAGATTAAGGGATATAACAGAAAGAGGAGTAAAGTTTAATTCTCATATAGATGGTAGAAAAATATTTATAGGACCAGAAGAAAGTATTAGAATTCAAAGCAATTTAGGTTCAACGATTGCTATGGCTTTTGATGAATGTATACCTAATCCTTCTACTAGGGAGTATGTTAGTAATTCGGTTTCTAGAACTACAAGGTGGCTTGAAAGATGTATTGTTGAAATGGATAGACTTAATAAACAAGAAGATACAGTAAATAAAAATCAATTGCTCTTTGGTATAAATCAAGGTGGTGTATATGAAGATATAAGAATTGAACATGCTAAAATTATATCTGAATTTGACCTTCCAGGTTACGCAATAGGTGGACTGGCTGTTGGGGAAAGCACAGAAGAAATGTATGAAGTTTTAGATAAAGTTGTACCATATTTACCTAGAAATAAACCAATATATTTAATGGGAGTTGGTACACCAGAAAATATATTAGAGGCTGTGGAACGTGGAGTCGATTTTTTTGATTGTGTTTTACCAGCCCGAAACGGAAGACATGGACAAGTTTTTACAAATAAAGGAAAGATAAATTTATTGAATAAAAAATTTGAATTAGATGATAATCCTATAGATGAAGAATGTAAATGCGAAGCATGTTGTAATTACTCAAGAGCATATATAAGACATTTATTTAAAGCAAAAGAAATGCTTGCATTAAGATTGTGTGTATTGCATAATCTTAATTTTTATAATACACTATTACGAGATGTAAGAAAATCTATTGAGTTAAATGAATTTTCCAAGTTTAAAAAACAAAAGCTTGAAGATTGGAAAATGATTTGAGGAGGTATTTATGGCATCTTTTGTTAATTTACTTATACCTATTGTTTTTTTGGTAATTTTGTATGTTATAATGATATTACCTGAAACTAGAAGACGAAAGAAGTATCAATCTATGTTAGATAATTTAAAAGTTAATGACAAAGTTGTTACTCGTGGTGGTATAGTTGCGAAAGTTATATCAATTAATGATGATAAAAACGAGGTTGTTTTGGAAACTGGTCCAGATAGAGTTAGAATGACTTTTTTAAGAAATGCAATTGGATCAGTAACTGTTGAATCAGTTGATAAAAATTCTTCTATTGTTAACGAATCTAAAGTTGAAAGTAACACAGAAAAATAAAAAATGTTGGGCATTTGTTTAAAACAAATGCCTTTTTAATTTGAAATTATTTTTATAAATATGGTATAATTCTTGAGAATTAATTATTAATGGGGGAGATGTAATGAAACATATAAAAGTTATTGTTAAAAATACAATTAAAGATACAATTAAAGATACAAATTGTAAGGAGTGTGCTAATTCTTGTCAATCTGCATGTAAGACATCTTGCACTGTAGCTAACATAGTTTGTGAAAAATAGTTTAAGATTAAATCAGTTTTCAATTTGTAATAACAATTAAATATTTGAATTTATTTTTGATAGACTGATTATTTCAGTCTATTTGTTTTTTATAATTGTAAGGAGAGTATGTAAATGGAATTAATTCACAAATTTTCAATAGATGGTTTAAAATATGTTTTGGATGTTAACACAGGTTCGATTATGGAAATTGATGAGCTTGTATATGATCTTTTAGAAGATGATAGAGTTTTAACTTTAGATGAAGCAATCGAAAAATTTTCATCTAAATATTCTTTTGATCAAATAAAAGAAGCTCTAGATGAAATAAATAATTTAGTTGAAGAAGGAGTTCTTTATACAAAAGATATGTATGAAGAAAAGGTTAAGAAAAATAATGAGCAAGAATATATGAAAGCAATGTGTTTGAATGTTGTTCATGATTGTAATCTTAAATGCAAATATTGTTTTGCTGATGAGGGAGAATATAAAGGTAAGCGTGAAATCATGACTTTTGATGTTGCGAAAAGAGCATTAGATTTTCTTATTAGCCAAAGTGGTCCAAGATATAATATAGAAGTTGATTTATTTGGTGGTGAACCATTAATGGCATTTGATATGATAAAACAATTAGTGGATTATGCGAGAAGTATTGAAAAACAAGCTAATAAAAATATAAGATTTACTATAACTACAAACGGACTTCTACTAAATGATGAAATAATTGAATATTTAAACAAAAATATGAAAAATATAATACTGTCTATAGATGGAAGAAAAGAAGTTAATGATAAGATGAGATTAACTGCTGTAGGAACTGGGTCTTATGATATTATAATTGACAAAATAAAGAAGCTCGTAGATGGAAGAGAAGAAGGTCAAGAATATTATTTGAGAGGTACATATACACATCAAAATCTAGATTTTTCAAATGATTTTATGCATTTGGTTAATGAAGGATTTAAAGAAATTTCACTTGAACCTGTTGTTGTTAAAGATGATTCTGAAATATCTATAAGATTTGAAGATTTAGAACAAATTTATGACGAGTATGATAAAATTTACAGATATTTGAAAGATATGATAGATGATGGGAAAAAGATAAATTTTTATCATTATAATATAAATCTTCAAGGTGGTCCATGCGTATACAAGAGGGTTTCTGCTTGTGGAGCAGGATTTGAGTACATAGCAATAACACCTAGTGGTGATATATATCCTTGTCATCAATTTGTTGGTAAGAAAGAATTTGTTATAGGTAATGTTAATGATTTATTGAACTATGGAATAAGAGAACCACAAATTGTTGAGGAATTTAAAGAAGCAAACATTTATAAAAAAGAAGATTGTAATAAATGTTGGGCAAGATTTTATTGTAGTGGTGGATGTCAAGCTAATAATCATGAGTTTACAAACTCTATATTGAAACCATATAAAATTGGATGTTATCTACAAAAGAAGAGAATAGAGATGGCTATAGCTTTGAAAGTCTATGAAAACTCTAAAGATACTTATATAAATAACTAGTTTTATTTGTATAAAAAATTTTCAGGAGGTATGATGTGGGAAAAAACGGTTTTACTTCAAAAAAATCTTCTGTTTTTATTTTTATTATTATAGTTATTTTAGTTATATTTTTTTCAGTCTGGGGATTTTTAGGATTTGAAATATTTGGATATAAATTTATGAACTTTAATGAATCCATAAAGAAGGGATTAGATCTTCAAGGAGGAGTTTCTGTACTACAAGAGATTGTAGATGAGGAAGTAACAAAAGATACTTTGCAAAGGACTAGAGAGTTATTATCATTACGGGTTAATAAATTTGGTTTAAGCGAGCCGGTTGTTGCAATAGAAGGAGATAATCGTATAAGAATTGATCTTGCAGGTGTATTTGATTCAGACGATATTGTTAAAACACTTACATCTACGGGTGAACTTACTTTTAAAGATGAAAATGGCAATGTTCTTCTTACGGGGAATGATGTTAAAGATGCAACGGCGGTGCTCACTAATGAAGGAAAAGCAATAATACAATTGAAATTTACTCCGGAGGGTACTCAAAAGTTTGCAGAAGCTACTAAAAATAATCTTAATAAAACTATAGAAATAAGTATGGATGATCAAGTATTAACAAAACCTGTTGTTAATACTGAAATAACTGAAGGAGAAGCAGTAATTGAAGGTAGCAGGAGCTTTGAAGAAGCTAATAAGGTTGCAAGTATAATACAATCAGGAGCGTTGCCTGTAACATTAAAAACTATTTCTGTGAGTACAGTTGGACCTACACTTGGTGCTGAAGCTATACCTAATACAGTCAAAGCAGGAATTATTGGATTTATATTTATATTTATTATAATGTTTATTAGATATAGATTTCCAGGGGTTATTGCTACTATGTCATTATTCATATATATGCTTTTATTTTTATTTATTTTTTCATTAATACAAGCAGTACTTACTCTTCCAGGTATAGCAGGGATACTTTTAACTCTTGGTATGGCTATTGATGCTAATATTTTGATTTTTGAAAGAATAAGAGAAGAATTAATAAAAGGAAAATCTGTTAAAATTGCTATAAGAATTGGATTTGATAAAGCTATGAGTTCGATTCTTGATTCTAATATAACAACAATAATAGCAGGACTTGTTTTATATTTTATTGGAACAGGTGGAGTTAAAGGATTTGCCACTACATTACTTATTGGTACTGTTTTAAGTATGTTTAGCTCTATAGTTATAACAAAATTTATGATTAAACTTATTTATAATATAGGATTAAGATCCAAAGCAAGCTATGGATTAACTAAATCGATAGAGCAAAAAAGTGGAGGGGCGATAAAAGATGAGTATAGTGAAGAGATATAAACTTTGGTTTTTAATATCTATAATTATAATATTAATTGGTGTTGGTATGTTTTTCTATCGAGGAGTTAATATAGGTATAGATTTTGTGGGAGGTACTACTGTATCTATAGAAATTGGAAAAGAATTTAATAAAGAGGAAATTGATCAAATATTATCTAAATATTCAAAAGATGCGACCTCAAAAAAAGTTAATGAAACTCAGTTAGAGATAAGAAGTAAAGAATTTACAGTTGATAAAGTAAAAGAGTTTTTTAATGAATTGAAAGAAAAATATGAATTAGAAGAATCAGCTTTGTTATCACAAAACGAGATAGGTGAGTCAGTAGGTAAGGAACTTTCAAATCGTGCATTAATTGCTGTTTTTATTGCTACAATTTGTATGCTTATATACATAGTTATAAGGTTTGAAATCTTTTTTGGGATAGCTGCAATAATTGCACTTATTCATGATGTTTTAATTACGTTAAGTGCATACTCAATTTTTTTCGTACCTATAAATTCACCATTTATTGCTGCAATACTTACTATAGTTGGTTATTCTATAAACGATACGATAGTAATTTTTGATAGAATAAGGGAAAATAAAAAAATACATTCTGGTAAATCAGATGAATTTATTGCAGATTTGAGTTTGAAACAAAGTTTTGTTAGATGTATAAATACTTCTTTAACAACAATAGTTATAATACTTTCAGTTTATATTTTTGTACCAAGTGTAAGAGAATTTTCTTTTCCAATACTTATTGGAATGATATCAGGAACATACTCTTCTCTATTTATTGCGACTCCTATATGGACATTATTAAATTCTAGAAAATCTAAAAAAAAGAAATAGTTTTGTTTGCAGATTAGTTTATTAAATTAATCTGCTTTATTTTTGTTAAATATATTGTAAAACTTATGATTGTAAATTATAATTAAATGTGTTTTTCTAATGATTTGGAGGACTATTATTATGGAAGATTATCGTAATGTTGTTTTTAAAAAAGGGTGTATAGATAATAATTATAATCCTTTTGAAATTAATGGAATTAGAGAAGTACTTTATATAATAGATAATCTTATGAATAAGCATACGAATATTTTGATTTGTGCACCAAGTAATTTAGATGGTGTATTATCTACATCTATTTTATTATTAGCTTTACGATATTTAAAATTAAAAGTTTCACATTACATATATGATGAAAATGAAGATTTTGATGAATTGGAATTTAAAAATCATGTTGAACTTATGAGAGCGGATGTAATTTTTTCATTAGACAGAATAATCAAACTTGATTTTCCAATAAAGTGTGTGAATATATCTAACAAATCAAATAATATTGAAAGATCTCCAGAGTATATACTTATAAATCCACATCAAGATAATTGTTTATATTCTTTTAAAGAGCTTACACTCCCAGCTTTAACATATAAAATTTTACAAGCAATAAGTAGATTTTATAATTTGAAAAGTATGGTGAAATTTATAGATTTAGTTTTTATAAGTTTGTTTAACGATAATGTTAAAGTGTGTGGTGAAAATTATGAGCTTTTAAAAGAGGGATCGTATTTTTTAAAAAATACTCGAAACTATGGTTTGAGAGAATTAATAAATATGAATTCTAAAAATCTTACTATAAACGAGTTGATTACTTTTATAAATCCTGAATATATGAGTAAAAATAAAATAACAAATGCTAGATTGATAGTAGAACTTCTTACGGTTTCAAATCCTTTAAAAGCTAATCAAATTTGTAAATATTTGATTAAAGAAGTCAATGATAAAGTGGAGGAAAAATTATGGACTTAAAAGATAGTATAAGAATTGTTGAAGATTTTCCTAAAAAAGGAATAAGTTTTAAAGATATTACAACTTTGATTCAAGATGGAGAAAAATTAAAATACACTATAGATTTGATTGTAGATAATTTGAAAAATAAAAATGTAGATTTAATCGTTGGACCTGAAGCAAGAGGATTTATATTTGGGGTTCCTGTTGCTTATGCTTTAGGAGTAGGATTTGTTCCAGTGAGAAAAAAAGGGAAGCTTCCTGGAGAAACTATTGAAGTAAGTTATAGTTTAGAGTATGGGGAAGATGTTTTAGAAATACATAAAGATGTCATAAAACAAGGAAGCAGAGTAGTTATAATTGATGATTTGTTAGCTACAGGTGGTACAATTAAGGCGGTTGCTGATTTGGTTACAAAAGCTGGAGGACAAGTTATTGAACTTGATTTTCTTATAGAACTTGAGAAAATTGGTGGAAGAAAACTTTTAAGTCAATATGAAGTTAAGTCTTTTGTTAAATATGATTGTTAGTTAATGGTTGAGTTTTTTTTGTTGTTGTACTATAATTAGCAGATAATAGAAAATGTTTTGGATATAATAAAAATTAAATAGCAAATATTTTAGGGAGCTTCAATAAATTTGATCTCCCTAAAATTATTATAATTTTGGGGGTTAATATGTATCAAAGATTAGAGGCCATAATAGATAAGCTTAATGAAAATAAGGAGTTAGTATTAGAAGCATTTAAGTTTGCGTTTAATGCTCATAAAAGTCAAAAAAGAATAGATGGAGAACCATATATAGTGCATCCTTTGGAAGTTGCGTATATTCTTTCTGAAATGAATTTAGATGTTAATACTATAATTGGTGGCCTTTTACATGATGTGATAGAAGATACAGAATTTACATATTCAGATATAACCTCCATATTTGGTGAGGAAGTTGCAATTTTAGTTGAGGGTGTATCCAAATTAGATAAAATAAATTATAAAACAAAAGAAGAAGCACAAGCAGGTAATATAAGAAAAATGCTTGTGGCTATGACCAAAGATATTAGAGTTATTTTAATTAAGTTAGCAGATAGATTACATAATATGAGAACATTAAAGTATTTATCTAAAGAAAAACAGAAAGAAAAATCAGAAGAAACTCTAAATATATTTGTTCCTTTGGCTCATAGACTTGGAATTTCTAAGATAAAGTGGGAACTTGAAGATTTATCATTTAGATATTTAAAACCAGATGAATATTATGAGATTGCAAAATTAGTTTCTCAGAAAAGAGATGATCGTGAGAAATTTACTAATTATATTATAGATGAATTTAAAAGTGTTTTAGAAAATGCAGGAATAGTTGCAAATGTTGAGGGGCGACCTAAGCACTTATATAGTATATATAAGAAAATTGTTCAAAAAAATAAAACAATAGAAGATATATTTGATCTTATAGCAATTAGGGTTATTGTTGATGATATAAAGGATTGTTATTTAGCGTTAGGACTGGCTCATGAAATGTATAACCCAATTTCAAACAAGTTTAAAGATTATATTGCAATGCCTAAACCTAATAATTATCAATCTTTGCATACAACGGTTTTAAGTAAAAATGGTAAGCCTTTTGAAATTCAAATTAGGACAAAGCAAATGCATAAAGTTGCAGAATTGGGAATTGCGGCTCATTTTAAATATAAAGAACAAAAAAATGATAAAGATGACTTCGATGAAAAGTTTGTTTGGATACGTGAAATTGTAGAATGGTTAACAGAAACAGAAAATCCAAAAGAAGCTATGGAAAATTTTAAAACTGATTTAATATTTCAGGAAATTTTTGCTTTTACTCCAAAAGGGAAAGTAATTTCACTTCCAGTAGGATCAACCCCAGTTGATTTTGCCTTTAGAATTCACACAGATATTGGATATAGATGTGAGGGAGCTAAGGTTAATGGAAAAATGGTTTCTCTTGATTATGAACTTGAAACTGGAAATATAGTTGAAATTTTAACATCTAAACAGCTTAAAGGACCAAGTATAGACTGGTTAAATTTTGTAAAGAGCAATCACGCAAAAAGTAAGATAAGACAATGGTTTAATAAAATTATTAAGGGAGATAGTATTTCTAAAGGAAAATATTTATTAGAAAAAGAGTGTAAAAAACGAGGGATAAAATTTAATGATTTTTTAAGTCACCGTGATATAAATAAATTTATTAAGTTACTTGGTTTTTCTTCTATGGATGCTTTATATGCTGTAGCTGGAATGGGAAATATAAATTCTTCTTCTGTGATAAATAAGTTTAACGAAATTGTTTTTGATGATGAGAAGGAAAAGTTTGATGTAAAAAAATTAAACGATCAATTGACTCAAAAAAATATAAATAATGAAATTAGTCAGAGAAAGAAGAAAAATAAACAGGAAAGTGTATTGATAAAAGGTGAAAATAATATGTTAAGTAAATTTGCTAAATGTTGCACTCCTGTTTATGGTGATGAAATAATAGGTTTTATAACAAGAGGAAGAGGTATAACAATTCATAGAAAAAATTGCAAAAACATAACTAAGTGTATTGATTCGGAAAGAATTATTGATGTTGAATGGTATAATTTTAAAAATGAAAAATATGATGTAGATATTTGTATATCTATAAAAAATGCTACATCCTCTATTATAGAAGATGTTACTAAGGTTATTAGAAGTCTTCATGTATATTTAAAAAGTATTAATTTTAGAGAAGAAGATTTTGAAATTTCTAGAATTGATATTAGAGTTACTGTAGATTCTAAGCAAAATTTAGATATACTTTTTTATTCATTAAAAAATATTCCAGGATGCGTTAATGTTTTTAGACCAAATAGTTTAAATTAGAGGAGATAAAATTGAGAGCTGTTGTTCAAAGAGTTAAGAAGTCTTCTGTTAATGTTAATGGAAAAGTATTTAGTAAAATTGAAAAAGGTTTATGTTGTCTTATTGGTATAAAGTGTGGTGAGTCTATTGATGATCTTAAATATATAAGAGATAAAATTATTAAGCTTAGAATTTTTGAAGATGAAAATGGAAATTTAAACAAATCTGTTTTGGATATTGGTGGAGAGCTACTTTTAGTTTCACAATTTACTTTATATGGTGATGGGAGAAAAGGCAATAGACCTTCTTTTATAAATGCAATGAAAAGAGAAGAAGCACAAGATTTGTTTAATGATTTTGTGGAGATGTTTAAAAAGGAATGTAATCTAAATATTAAAACTGGATTTTTTGGTTCTGATATGGAAGTAGAAATAATTAATGATGGTCCTGTGACAATATTATTAGATAGTGAGAAAAGATTTTAAAAATTGGGAGATTAATTATTATGGATAATATTAAAATTCATAGAATTCCACTTGGAAGTTATCAGGCAAATTGTTTTTTAGTTGAAAATCTTGAAACTCATAATGCACTTATAATTGATTGTGGTGATGGAGAAGAGTTACAACAATATATAGACGATAATTTGTTAGACATTAAAATTGAATATGGACTAATTACTCATGGTCATTTTGATCATGTTGGTGGAATTGAATATGTTCAGAAGAATTTTGGTACAACTTTTTTTATAGGACTTGAAGATCTTCAAGCTCAGTATGAAGAGCCATATTTGTTTCCAGGTGTAAAAGATGTTAATATAGTTTATGATGGAATAGAGATGAATTTTGAAGATTTCAAAGTTGGAGTTATATGGACACCAGGGCATACTAAAGGTGGAATGACTTACAAGTTGGGAAATCACGTTTTTACTGGAGATACTCTATTTAAAGGATCAATTGGTAGAACGGATTTTTATGGTGGAAACTTTGAAACTTTAATGGACAGTATAAAAAATAAATTGTTGGTATTACCTGAAGATACTATTGTTCATTCAGGACATGGTGAAGATACAACTATCGGAGAAGAAATTAGAAATAATGAGTTTTTAAAATAGGAGAAGGTATGTTTTAAAATGAGCAACTTTATACAAATACCTAAGGGTACGAAAGACTGCTTACCTCAAGAAAGTTATGTTTGGCAATATGTTGAATCATTTTTGAGAGATAAAGCCAGAAAGTTTGGTATAAAAGAAATCAGGACACCTATTTTTGAATATACAGAGCTTTTTTTAAGAGGAATCGGTGAGGCGACAGACATTGTTCAAAAAGAGATGTATACATTTAATGATAAAGGAAATAGGAGTATTACTCTTAAGGCTGAGGGAACTGCTCCAACAATAAGGGCGTTTATTGAGCATAGTTTATATGCTCAAACTCAGCCCACAAAAGTTTTTTATATAACACCAGTATTTAGATATGAAAATGTTCAAAAAGGAAGATTAAGACAGCACCATCAATTTGGTGTTGAAATTTTTGGTTCACCATCTCCAGTTTGCGATGCAGAGCTTATTAATATGGCTTACTCGATTTATGAAGATTTGGGAATTAAAGATAATTATGTAAATATAAATTCTCTTGGATGTAGAGAGTGTAGGCCGACTTATACAAAAGAGCTTGAAAAGTTTTTACATAAAAATGTAGATTGTTTATGCGGAATATGTAAAGATAGACTTGAGAAGAATCCATTAAGAATTTTGGATTGTAAAAATGAAAAGTGTCAAAATGTTTTAGTTGATGCACCTAAGATACTTGATTTTATATGTGATGATTGTTCAAATCATTTTGAAGAAGTTAAAAGTTTTTTAAAAGTGTTTAATATAAAATTTAATGTTAATTCTAGTATTGTTAGAGGACTTGATTATTATACTAGAACAGTTTTTGAAATTTTAGATAAGAATGGTTTGGCTCTTTGTGGTGGTGGACGTTACGATAATTTAATTGAGCAAATCGGTGGTAAAGATGTTCCAGCTGTTGGATTCGGTATGGGAATAGAAAGATTGATGATTGCTCTAGAAAATGAGGGAATAAAGGTTTCAGAAGAAGAGACTTTAGATGTATTTATTGTTATGTTTGATAAATTATTTGGGAAAGATGCTCTTAAATTATGTAACGAGTTAAGAAAACTAAATATATCTTGTGATCTTGATTATCTAGATAGAAATCTTAAATCTCAAATGAAATATGCAAATAAGATTAATGTTAAAAATGTAATTGTTATTGGTGAAGATGAAATATCAAATAATTATTTGAATATTAAGAATATGTCCACAGGAGAGACAGTAAAAACAGAACTTGATGCTAAGAGTATAAAAGAAGCATTAGAAATAAAACGATAGGGAGTTGCTTTATGGAGTTAAAGGGATTAAAGAGGACTACATATTGTGGTTTAGTTACTAGAGAATTTTCAAATCAAGAAATTGTTCTTGAAGGTTGGGTTAATAGGAAAAGGAATCTTGGATCATTAATTTTCATTGATTTAAGAGATAGAGAAGGTCTTGTACAGATAGTGTTTAAAGAAGGAAATGAAATTTTTGAAATTGCTGACTCTCTTAAACCAGAGTATTGTATAAAAGTAAAAGGAATTGTAAAAGAACGCGAGTCTAAAAATCCTAATTTATACACTGGTGAGATTGAAGTTATTTGTGATGGAATTGAAATTTATTCAAAATCTAAAGCTTTGCCATTTTTGATTGAAGAAGGATATGACGTGAATGAAAATTTGAAATTTAAATACAGATATTTATCTTTAAGGGATGAGAGATGTCAAAAAGTATTTAAAATGAGAAATGAAGCGTCTTACGCTTTTAGAGAATTTTTACATAATGATGGGTTTATTGAAATTTCAACTCCTATTTTAAATAAGAGTACACCTGAAGGAGCAAGAGACTTTTTAGTTCCAAGTAGAATTAATAAGGGAACATTTTATGCGTTACCTCAATCTCCTCAAATTTACAAGCAACTTTTAATGATAAGTAACTTTGACAAATATTATCAAATGGCTACTTGTTTTAGAGATGAGGATCTTAGAGCAAATAGACAACCTGAATTTACTCAGGTAGATATTGAAATGAGTTTTGTGGATGAGCAAGATGTAAAATCGAAAATGGAAGGATTAATAAAGCATGTGTTTCACAAAACAATTGGTTTAACAATAGAAGATAAATTTATAGAAATGAGTTACGAAGATTGTTTGAATTTTTATGGAAGCGATAAGCCAGACATAAGATTTGAAATGAAAATTATGGATATGAAAGAAGATTTTTTAAACTCAGAATTTCCAATATTTAAAGATTGTATTGAAAATAATAAAGAGATACGTGGAATTAAAGCAGAGAATTCTAGTTTTTCAAGAAAACAATTTGATAAATTTACTGAGTTTGTGAAGAATCATTTCGGAGCAAAAGGTTTGGTTTATATTAATTATAAAGACGGGCAAATAGCATCTTCAATTAACAAGTTTCTTACAGAGGAAGATAAGGGGCGTTTAACTGAAAAATATAATCTTAAAAATGGAGATTGTTTGTTTATAATTTCAGATACAAAGAAAGTTGTTTTATCTGCATTAGGAGCGTTAAGATTAGAGTTAGCGAACCATTTGGAATTATTGAAAGACAATAAAGAATTTAAATTTTTATGGGTTACGGATTTTCCATTGTATGAGTATAGCGAGGAAGATGGAAGATACTATGCAGCACATCATCCATTTACTATGCCTAATGAAGATGATATTAAATATTTTGATACTAAAGAGTATTCAAAAATTAGAGCTAAGGCTTATGACTTAGTATTAAATGGTGAGGAAATTGGTGGAGGAAGTATAAGAATTTATAATGATGAAATCCAAAAGAAAATGTTTGAAGCTTTAGGATTAAGTGAAGAAGATGTACAAAATAAATTTGAATTCTTCGTTGAAGCTCTTAAATATGGAACACCACCTCACGGAGGAATAGCTTTTGGTTTTGATAGAATTGTTATGTTTTTAACTGATACTAATGATATTAAAAATGTAATTGCTTTTCCTAAAAATAAGAAGGCAGAATGTTTATTATCTCAAGCTCCAAATGAAGTTAGTGAAGCTCAGCTTGATGAAATTGGAATTGAAATAAAAAATGAAGATTAAATTTGGTTGAATAAAATGCTATGTTTAATGTAATTGCTTGTAATATTAGTAGTATGTTAACATAGCATTATTTTTTTACATTTTAAGGAGTTGATTTTAATGATAAATGATAGAGAATTGGTAAATTTAATTTTAGATGAAAAGAATAGACAACTTAATAATATAGAACTTATTGCTTCTGAAAATTTTGTTAGTAATGATGTGCTTGAGGCGATGGGAACAATTTTAACTAATAAATATGCAGAGGGTTATCCAAATAAAAGGTATTATGGTGGATGTGAAATAGTAGATAAAGTTGAAAATTTAGCGATTGATAGAATGAAGAAATTATTTGATGCGGAGCATGCTAATGTTCAGGCACATTCTGGCTCTCAAGCTAACATGGCTGTATATTTTTCAGTTTTAAACCATAATGATACAATTCTCTCCATGAGTTTAGATCATGGAGGACATTTAACTCATGGAAGTCCAGTTAATTTTTCAGGTAAGACATATAACTTTGAGTTTTATGGAGTTGATAGAGAGACTGGAACTATAAATTATGAAAATGTTATGGAGATTGCTAAGAAAGTACAGCCAAAACTTATTGTTTGTGGATACAGTGCTTATCCAAGAAAAATAGATTTCAAAAAGTTCAGAGAAATTTGTGATGCTGTTGGTGCTTATATGATGGTTGATATGGCTCATATAGCAGGATTAATTGCAGGAGGAGAACATGAAAATCCAGTTAAATATGCGGATTTTGTAACTACTACAACTCATAAAACTTTAAGAGGTCCAAGAGGTGGAGCGATTTTATGTAAAGAAAAGTATGCACAGAAATTAGATAAATCAATTTTTCCGGGAGTTCAAGGTGGGCCACTTATGCATGTTATTTCTGCAAAAGCTGTTTGCTTTAAAGAAGCTATGAGTGAAAATTTTAAAAATTATGCTAAACAGATTGTGAGAAATTCAATTAAATTAAGTGATGAATTAAAAAATAGAGGATTTAATTTAATATCTGGTGGAACTGATAATCATTTAATTCTTATTGATTTGAGAAATAAAAATATAACGGGAAAAGATTGTGAGTTATTATTGGACTCAATTGGTATAACGGTAAACAAAAATTGTATTCCATTTGATGAACAAAGTCCATTTATCACAAGTGGAATAAGAATAGGAACTGCTGCTATGACTACTAGAGGTTTTAAAGAAAATGAAATGGTATTAATTGCTGAATTAATTGATGAAGCAGTTAAAAGTAGAGAAATTAATAATAAAGCTTTAATTCAAAGGGTTAGAGACATTACCAGTAAATTTCCATTATTTTCATATTAATCTTGATAATTGTAAAAAACTGTAAGAGTTGACATGAATTTTATAATGTAATATACTTAAAAAACGCTAATTAACATGCGAGGAGATTTTAGATGTTTAATGTACATAGTCGTATTGTAGATACAGGTATGTATGTACCTGATAAAATTTTAACTAATGATGATTTGGAAAAAATGGTGGATACAAGTGATGAGTGGATATATAGCCGAACAGGTATAAAAGAAAGGCGTATTTCTTCTTTTGCAACTTCGGTTCTTGGATTGAAAGCTGTTAATGATTTATTAACAAAAATCGATAAAAATCCACTTGATATAGATTTGATTGTATTTTGTACAATTTCACCAGATAATAATACTCCTTCTTGTTCTTGTTTAGTTCAAAAACATATAGGCGCTAAAAATGCTACGGCATTTGATATTAATGCAGCGTGTACAGGTTTTATTTATGGACTTGTTTTGGCAGATAGTTTGATAAAAACTGGAAAGTATAAGAATGCTATTGTTATAGGTAGTGAAGTTTTATCTAAACTTATAAATTGGAAAGATCGAAATACGTGTGTTTTATTTGGGGATGGAGCAGGAGCTGTATTTATTGAAGCTACTTCAGATATTAACACAGGAATAATTGATACATATACAAGGTCTATTGGAGAGAAGTCAGATTCTTTAATATCTAGGTCTATACCTGTTTCTAATTTTATGGTGGAAAATACTGAAGAAATATATCCATATATTGAAATGGATGGAAGAGAAGTATTTAAATTTGCAGTATCATCGATTGTTGAAAGTATTGAAAAATTATTGAAGGATAATAAATTATCAATAAATGATATTAAATGCATTGTACCACATCAAGCAAATATAAGAATAATTGAAGCAGCAGCACAAAAATTGAAAATTTCAGTTGAAAAGTTTTTTACTAATTTACATAAGTACGGTAATACTTCTGCTGCAAGTATACCTATAGCACTCGATGAGGTTAATAGATCTGGTAATTGCAAAAAAGGTGATTTAGTTATATTGGTAGGTTTTGGTGGTGGACTTACTTATGGATCAATTTTAGTTAGATGGTAATTTGTTTAATGTTTAGGAGTGTATTTAAATTATGAAAAAGTTTGCGTTTATTTTTCCTGGACAGGGTTCTCAATATGTAGGTATGGGTAAATATTTTTATGATAATTTTAAAGAATCAAAAGATGTTTTTGATAGAGCTGATGACATTTTGAAATTTAATTTGTCAGATAAAATATTTAATGGTACTATGGATGAAATAAGTGAGACGAAAATTACACAACCAGGTATATTGACTGTTAGTATGGCGATTTTGGAAGCTTTAAAAAGCATTTGTGATATAAAAACTTTTTGTACAGCAGGTTTGAGTTTGGGTGAATATTCAGCATTGATATGTTCAGGTTTTTTAGATTTTACTCAAGCTATTCCATTAGTTCAAAAAAGAGCTGAGTTTATGGTAAGTTCTTTGTCTGATGGTGAATATGGAATGACTGCTGTTATTGGTTTGTCTGAGGAAAAAATATTAAAAGTTATTGATGAAGTTAAAAATTATGGAGTTTTGGAAGTTGCAAATTATAATTGCCCCGGACAAATTGTAGTTTCAGGTGAGGTTTCGGCTCTTGAAAAAGCTGAAGAATTATTTCTTGAAAATGGTGCGATAAAAAGTGTAAGATTGTCAGTGAAAGCTCCATTTCATACTAGTTTCTTGTCAAGTGCAGCAGAAAAATTTAAAGTTGAGTTATCTAAGATTAATTTTGAAGAATCAAAAATTCCTGTTATATCAAATGTTACAGCTGAAGAAATTTCTTATGATAGTTTAGTTGGTTTGTTGTCAAAACAGGTTATGAGTTCTGTTTTGTGGGAAAAGAGTGTACATAAAATGATTGAAATGGGAACAGATGTTTTTGTTGAGATAGGACCAGGAAGAACTTTGTCTGGTTTTATAAAAAAGATAGATAGGAAAATAACAGTTTTGAATGTAGAAGATCAAGCATCTTTAGAAAAATTTTTAAAAGTTTTGAGTGAGGTGTAATTATGCTTAAGGATAAAGTTGCAATTGTTACTGGAGCTTCGAAAGGTATCGGAAGAGCTATTGCGATTAATTTTGCTAAAGAAGGAGCAAAGGTTGTTTTAAATTATAGAAGCGATGATAATGGTGCTCAAGAAGTTTTAAAAGAAATTGAAAACAGTGGTGGGGTTGCATTTTTACATAAGGGAGATGTAAGTGATTTTTCTGTTGCAGAGGATTTAATAAAATTTTGTATAGAAAAATTTTCTAGAATAGATATATTGGTTAACAATGCTGGAATAACTAGAGATACACTTCTTTTAAGAATGAAAGAGGAAGATTTTGATAGTGTTATAAATGTTAATTTAAAAGGAAGTTTTAATTGTGTAAAACACGCTTCATCTTTTATGATTAAACAAAAGTATGGAAAAATATTAAATATTAGTTCTGTTATAGGACTTATTGGAAATATTGGACAAATTAATTATGCAGCTTCTAAAGCGGGTATAATAGGAATGACTAAATCTTTAGCTAAAGAACTTGGATCTAGAGGAATAAATGTAAATGCTATAGCTCCTGGTTTTATTGAAACAGATATGACTAGTGTACTAGAAGATAAAACAAAGGAAACAATTATGTCACACATACCATTAAAGAGAATGGGAAGTGTAGAGGATGTTTCTAATCTTGCAGTATTTTTAGCTAGTGATTTAGCAAGTTATATAACTGGTCAAGTGATAACTGTAGATGGCGGAATGGTGATGTAGGAGGATTTTAAAGCATGAATAATAGAGTTGTTGTTACGGGAATGGGTGCTGTTACACCCATAGGAAATGATGTTGTGGAATTTTGGAATAATGCAAAAGAAGGTATAATTGGAATAGAGAAAATTTCAGAAGATAGAAAAATCGAAAACGATAAAGTTAAAGTGGTTGCACCATTAAAAAATTTCGATGTATCTAAGAGATTAAATGTAAAAGAATGTTCTAGACTTGATGAGTATTCCATATATGCACTTTATGCCGCAGAAGAAGCTGTACAAGATTCTAAACTTGATTTGGAGGTTGTCGATAAAACTAGATTTGGTGTTGTTGTTGGATCAGGAGTTGGAGGGTTTAATACTCTAGAAGAAGTAATTGGTAAAATGAGAAAAACTAATAGTGTTAGAATGTCTCCACTTACAATACCTAAATTAATTATTAATATGGCTTCTGGAAATATTGCTATAAAATATGGAGCGCGAGGAGAGTCTAAGTCAGTTGTTACTGCATGCGCAACATCAACTCATTCTATCGGAGATGCGTATAGATTATTAAAGCATGGGTATTTAGATATTTGTATAGCAGGTGGAAGTGAATCAGCTATAACAACTCTTGCACTTGGAGGTTTTACAGCATTAACAGCTCTTAATACGACAAATGATCCAAGTAGGGCATCAATTCCTTTTGATAAAGAAAGAAATGGATTTGTTATGGGAGAAGGTGCGGGCATTTTAGTTCTAGAAACTTTAGAACATGCACAAAAAAGAGGAGCTAATATTCATGCTGAAATAGTTGGATATTCATGTACAACAGATGCTTATCATATAACTGCTCCAATGCCAAGTGGTGAGATGAGTTCAAAGGCTATGGAGAATGTAATTAAAGAGGCAGGTATTTCTTATAAAGATGTAGATTATATAAATGCTCATGGAACTGGTACTAAAATTAATGATGCAGTAGAAACTAAAGCTATTAAAAATTTATTTAAGGATCATGCTTATAATTTAAAAATTAATTCTACAAAATCTATGACAGGTCATTTATTGGGAGCAGCAGGTGCAGTTGAAGCTATAGCTTGTATTAAATCATGTGAAGAAGATTTTATACATCCTACTGCGGGATATAGTGTTTTTGATGAAGAGTGTGATTTAAATTATGTTCCTAATTGTGGTATAAAACATGAAGTAAATTATGCGATGTCAAATTCTTTAGGATTTGGTGGACATAATGGAGTCTTATTATTTAAAAAATGGAGAGGTTAGGTATTAATGTCTTTTAAAGAAATAACAGAATTAATAAATATAATTGATAAATCACAAATTTCATTTATGGAATTGAATTATGAAAAAGTTTATTTAAAGTTAGATAAGTCTCTAAATCGTGGTGAAACTACTAATGTTAAAGATTTTAATAATCAAGTTAAAATTAATGATAAAAATTATGGGGTTGAAACTGAAGAAATTTGTGATGTTGTAAAAGAAAATGTTAAAAATACGAACGTAAATGTAAATGATGTATTAGAAGAAGATGAGAATGTTCAATACATACTTTCTCCTATGGTTGGTACTGTTTATTTAGCTCCATCACCAGGTAAACAAACATATGTATCTAAAGATCAAGATATAAAAAATGGGGATGTTGTTTGTATAATAGAAGCTATGAAATTAATGAATGAAATTGAAAGTGAATATTCTGGAAAAGTTATAGAAATTTTAGTTAAAAATAGTCAGATGGTAGAATATGGACAAAAATTATTTAAGATAAAAAAGAGTTAATAAAAGGTGAGTGAACGTAAATGAAAAAACAAATAAACATAACAGAGATATTAAAAATTCTTCCGCATAGGTATCCATTTTTGCTTATAGATAAAATAGTTGATATTGAAGCTAATAAAAGTGTTACAGCCATAAAAAACGTTACTTTTAATGAACCTTTTTTTCAAGGACATTTTCCAGGCACTCCTATTATGCCTGGAGTTTTGATATTAGAAGCTTTAGCTCAAACAGGAGCTGCTGTAGTTTTATCGATTGAAGAAAATAGAGGTAGAATTGCATTATTTGTTGGAGCTAATAATGTTAAATTTAGAAGAATGATAGTTCCAGGAGATGTTTTGGAATTAAAATGTGAAATGCTTAGATATAGATCTAATTTTGGAGTAGCAAAATGTATTGCTAAAGTTAGAGATGAAATTGCTTGTGAAGCAGAAATATCATTTGCTATTCAATAGTTAGGAGAAGTTTATGATAAAAAAAGTTTTGATTGCAAATAGAGGTGAAGTAGCGGTTAGAATTATAAGAGCTTGTAGAGAATTGGGAATTATATCAGTAGCTGTTTATTCTGAAACTGATAAGGAAGCGTTACATACACAACTTGCTGATGAAGCGATTTGTATAGGGCCAAGTTCATCTAGAGACTCTTATTTAAATATACCAAATATTTTAGAAGCTACAGCATTGAGTGGTGCTGAGGCAATACATCCAGGATTTGGTTTTTTATCTGAAAATTCTAAGTTTGCTAAAATGTGTGGCGATTGTAATATAACATTTATTGGTCCTAGTTATAAAACTATGGATTTAATGGGTGATAAGGCTAATGCAAGAAGAACAATGAAAGAAAATGGTATTCCTATTGTTGATGGATATGAAGGGCATATCAAAGATGAAAACCACGCTTTGGATATTGCAAAAAAAATAGGATTTCCGATTATGATAAAAGCTGCACTTGGTGGTGGAGGAAAAGGAATAAGAATTGTTGAAAATGAAAAGGATTTTATAAATGCTTACATAATGGCTAAAAGTGAAGCTGTAGCATGTTTTAATAATGACACGGTTTATTTAGAAAAATATGTAAAAAATCCACATCACATAGAATTTCAAGTCTTAGCTGATAGTCACGGCAATGTTGTTCATTTGTTTGAAAGGGATTGTTCAGTACAACGAAAAAATCAAAAATTATTAGAAGAAGCACCATCTACTATTTTAGATGAAGTTACTAGAAAAAAAATGGGAGATGTTGTTCTAAAGATTTGTAAAATTGTTGGATATGTAAATGCTGGAACAATAGAATTTCTTGTGGATGATGATAAAAATTTTTATTTTATGGAAATGAATACAAGAATTCAGGTTGAGCATCCTATTACTGAAATGATAACGGGAATTGATCTTATAAAAGAGCAAATTAAAATTGCTAGTGGTTATAAATTGAGTTTTAATCAAGATGATATAAAAATTAATGGACATTCTATTGAATGTAGAATAAATGCTGAGGATGCAAAAAGAAATTTTCTTCCTTCGCCAGGTAAGATTGAACAATTAAATGTTCCAGGAGGATTTGGAGTTCGATTAGATAGTGCTGTTTATCAAGGGTATACTATTCCTTCTTTTTATGATTCTATGATTGCAAAACTTATAGTTCATGGTAAAAATAGACAGGAAGCTATTATGAAAATGAAAAGAGCATTGGCAGAGTTTGTTATTGATGGTATAGAGAGTAATATAGATTTTCAATTTAAAATTTTAAATGATCCGGATTTTAATTCGGGTAATTATAACACAGGATTTTTAAATAAGTTGGTGAATAATAAGTGATAATTGATTTTTTTAAAAAAAATAAGTATATTACTGTTAGTACTACTACCTTTGAAGAAGATAGAAAAGTATATATACCAAATGACCATTGGATTAAATGTAATAAATGTTCAAGGATATTGTATAAAGAAGATATTAGTGCAAATTTGATGGTGTGTCCTTTTTGTGAATATCATTTTAGATTAGAGCCTAGAAAAAGAATTGATTATTTATCAGATGAAAATAGTTTTGAGGAATTTGATAACGATGTTGTAAGTGTGGATCCTTTAAATTTTCCTGATTATGCAAAAAAAATAGAATTAGGAAAAGAAAAGTCTATGGAAAAAGATGCTGTAGTTTGTGGGAAATGTTCTATAGATGGCAATGAAGTTGTTATTTGTGTTATGAATAGTTTTTTTATGATGGGAAGTATGGGAAGTGCTGTTGGAGAAAAAATAACACGTGCTATAGAGATGGCAATTGAACTTAAACTTCCGGTTATAATAGTCACTTCTTCTGGTGGAGCTAGGATGCAAGAAGGTGTTTTTTCACTTATGCAAATGGCAAAAATAAGTGGAGCTTTGAAGAAATTGTCTGAGAATAAGCTGTTGTATTTAACAGTAATTTCTGATCCTACAACAGGTGGTGTTACTGCAAGCTTTGCGATGCTTGGTGATATTATTATAAGTGAGCCTGATGCTTTAATTGGTTTTGCAGGAAGACGAGTTATAGAAAAAACTATAAATGAAAGTTTACCAGATGATTTTCAGAAAGCAGAGTTTCTTTTAGAAAAAGGTTTTTTAGATAAAATAGTACATAGGAAAGATATGAAAAAATTTATATCTTATGTATTGAAAATGCATAGGAGGTGTAACTAATGAGTGATTTAACAGTTTGGGAACGTGTTACACTTGCAAGAATGCCAATGAGACCTAATTCTAAGTTTTACATAGATAATGTGTTTGATTGTTTCGAAGAATTACATGGTGATAGATTTTACGGAGAAGATAGAGCAATTTGTGGTGGTATTGGAAGTATTAATGATATACCTGTAACAATTATTGCTCAGATGAAAGGTGAAAATACAAAAGAAAATATAGCGAGAAACTTTGGTATGCCTAATCCTGAAGGATATAGAAAAGCTCTCAGATTAATGCATCAAGCTAATAAATTTGGAAGACCTATTATTACTTTTGTTGATACTCCTGGAGCGTTTTGTGGTAAGCAAGCTGAGGAAAGAGGTCAAGGAGAGGCGATTGCTAAAAATTTGTATGAGATGATGGGTTTTGAAGTGCCAATACTTTCAATAGTTATATCAGAAGGTGGAAGTGGAGGAGCTTTAGGAATTGCTGTAGCAAATGAAGTTTGGATGCTTGAAAATTCTATATATTCTGTAATATCTCCTGAAGGTTGTGCGAGTATTTTATGGAAAGATTCTTCAAAAGTTAAGGAAGCAGCTGGAGTTTTAAAGCTTACATCTTATGATTTGTATGAATTTAAAATTATAGATAAAATAGTTGATGAGCTTGGAGAAGGTGCTCATGTTACAAAAAATGAAATTGCGAAAAATATGAAAGATGAAATTCTTGGTTTTATCGAAAGATTTAAAGGTAAATCTGGAGAAGAGATTAAAGAGCATAGATATAAAAAATTTAGAAAAATTGGCGAGTATGGAATTGAATAAGTATAGAGAATCTAATCTGATGTTAAGTGGATTAGATTTTTTATTTTTTGATTTATTAGATTTGTGCTGTGTTGACTGTGAAAAATGAAATTGTTATAATCTTGAATTATTATGGAATTAAGGAGAATTTAAATGAAAATGTCTACTAAGGGTAGATATGGTATAAAGGCTATGCTTGAACTTGCACTTGTTTATGAAATAGAAACAATGTCTGTTAAAAGTATTGCAAAAAAACAGAACATATCTGAACTTTATTTGGAACAAATATTTTCTATGCTTAGAAAAGCACAATTAATTAAAAGTGTTCGTGGTGCAAAAGGTGGTTATTCTTTAACTAGGAATCCGAAAAATATTACGATTAAAAATATTATAGATGTAG
>NZ_LXFF01000013.1 GCF_001655775.1 Candidatus Arthromitus sp. SFB-turkey | reverse complement strand
ATGGAGTACCGTCTTTTGTGTATTTTACATTTGAACTTAATTGAGTTGGTGTAGTAGTAGGTTTTTTACCTGTATTTAATGATGAACCAGTATTTTGTGATGAGGATGTATTTTGGTTTATTGTTGGTGTAGTAGTAGGTTTTTTAATTTGTGAAGAACTACTAGAACCTAAACCTGATGTATTACCTTTAAGTTGTATCTTAATAGTAGATTTATAAGTTTTTGTAGGTGAAGTAGGTGATTTTGAGGTGGTTGAAGTAGTTCCGATTTTACCGGTATTAGTAAATCTTCCACCAATGTCACCAGTAACTTTTGGTATGGAAGTAGGTCTTGTTGTTGATGAAATTTTATTGTGAACACCTGATATAACTCTAGATCCATTTGAACCATAGAATTTAACAGCACCTGTTTTTGTCATCATAGCGTTGGCAACGCCAGAATCACCTAAAGTTAATGTTAGAGCTAACGTAGATAAAGAAGCAAGTGATATTGCTTTATAGTGAGGTTTTCTATTACTATTGGAATTTTTATTAGTTAGAGTATTTTTAAAATTTTTCATATCCGATTTGTTCTCCCTGTAAGAGTAATAAATCTAAAATTAAATAGAGATTTGTTTTAAATATATATTTTGTATTATCGTTAGAAGGATTGAAAAACTTAACATAAAATTTTTATATAGATTAAAACAAAAAGGCTAATTTAAAATTTATATAAAAAATAGAAAAACTCATTGAATAAATCAATGAGTTTTAATTTTTGGTTTATTAAGATTTAAAATATCTTTCAAGAAGTCCTTTGAAAGCTCTTCCGTGTCTAGCTTCATCTTTACACATTTCGTGTACAGTGTCATGTATTGCATCAAGATTTAATTGTTTAGCTAATGTTGCTAAATCTTTTTTACCTTGGCAAGCACCGTACTCAGCAGCAACTCTTTTTTCTAAGTTTACTTTAGTAGAGTTGTCAACAACTTCTCCTAAAAGTTCAGCAAGCTTTGCAGCATGCTCAGCTTCTTCGATAGCTATTCTTTTATAAGCTTCAGCAACTTCTGGATAACCTTCTCTATCAGCCTGTCTTGACATTGCTAAGTACATACCAACTTCTGTACACTCAGCTTCAAAGCCCATTTGTAATCCTTCAACTATTCTTGGGTCAACTCCTTTAGCAACACCTATAACGTGGTCATCAGCCCAAGTCATTTCTCCAGTTTGCTCAATGAATTTTGAAGCAGGAGCTTTACATATAGGACATACATCAGGTGCTGAACCTTCAGCTATATATCCACAAACACTACAAACAAATTTTTTCATAAATACCTCCAAAAATATAAAACAATTTAATCATTTAACATTTAAAAATTTATTTTCAATTGCTAATCATTATTATATAGTAAAAATTATTTATTTTCAATATGATAAATTAAAAAACTTAAATTTAATTAAAAACTTATTGAATTATAATCAAATTGTAAATTATTTATAGAAAAATTAACTTTAATAATATATAATTGTAATTAAATATTTAATAAATGGAGGGGGTTTATTGTTAAATTGCAGAACTAAATTTTTAGCTATTATTATTTTTCTTTGTTCTTCATTTGTTATAGGGATTGGGGTTAATGTATCAGCCAATAATTCGCAAAAAATTAAAGCAAATGTTGAGTTTTTAGATGACATTTCTGGAAGTAACAAATTTATTTTTAATGTGAGTATTGAAAATGATATAGAGGGAACAATTAAAGAGTTTTTTATAGAAGATGGACAAAAAATATTACCAGTTAGTACATACGAAGTTTCAAAAAATAAATATGTAATAGTTGTTGTGCCAGGTAGTAAGGAATTTAGTATTAGTAATGTGAAATTGGGAGTAACACTTGTTGTTAACAGAGCAGAAGAAAATATTAAGGGCATAGCTTCACTTGATGGAGAGAATAAAAATTTTAGAAGTGGTCGAGTTGTTAATGAACCAATGCTTTTATATCATGATCAAGATAAGATAATGTTAGCAGTTCAAATAGATGATCCTTGGGATACCCTCAAAAATGTACAAGCTGTTCTTGTTTATCCTGAATTAAGTAAAGATTTTGAAGTTTCTTTTGAGAAAAAGTATGTTATTGTATCAGGACAGCTTAAACAATTCGTTTATATAAGTATGAAAAGTTTTAGATCTAATCAAGTTTTGAAATTTAATATTAATTTGTTATTTCAACGTGGTTTAAATGATGTGTCTTTACGTGGAGTTAGTAAAGTTTTTTCATATAATTTTGACGTTGATACTATTGTAAAAAAATTTGTGAAAAGTGTATACTCAAATTTATTAGGAAGACAAGCTACGGATTCGGAGATTGAAAAAAATTCAAAAAGTTTGATTAATAATTCCATTTCGGCAACAAATTTTATAATAAGTATTGTTGAAGGAAATGAGTTTAAAAATGTTAATATGTCAGATGAGGATTTTGTAAGTAGAGTATATAAAATTACATTAAATAGAGTTCCAGATAATGATGGTAAGAATTATTGGGTTAACGAAATAAAAAAATCATCAAGACTTGAAGTTTTGAAACAGATTCTCAAAAGTGATGAGTATATTAGGTTAATGAAGGAAATAGGTTTGAGTGCTTAATTTGTATAAACTATGGTTTAATTATTAAATCATAGTTTTTTTATGAGATAAAATTAAATAAAATTTAAAATATGAAAAAGTTATAAATTTAATAACGACTATATGGAAAAAAATTACAAAAAAATGTATTATGTTTAAGTTAGGAGAAAGTATGGAAAATTTAAAAATTGATTTCAAAGAGTTCATTTTAGATAATGGTCTCAAAATTATTATTTTAAAAAGAGATTGTAAGTTTTTTAATTTGAATTTTGGAATTAAAATTGGAAGTGCTTATGAGTTTGACAATGAGAGAGGATTCAGTCATTTTATTGAACATATGTTATTTAGGTCAAATTTAAAGTTCAGTAACTATGAAGTTAATAAGATTTTAGAATTTTTAGGAGGAGATTATGACGCCTTCACAGATTATGGCTCAACAATTTTTACTATTAGAGGGCTTTGTTGTGATCTTGAAAAATCAATAGAATTAATTTCTAGTATGGTTAGATATCCTAAATTTGATGATAGAGAAATGTACATAGAGAGAGATATAATAATTTCAGAAATAGAATCTTGTATAGCGGATTACGAAGAGTATAGCTTTATTAAGTTAAATGAAGAATCTTTTGAAAATTCTCATTTAAAGTATGATATAGCTGGAACAAAAGAGACAATTAAAAATATTGTTAGTGAAGATTTGCGTAGATTTTATGAGAAATATTATGTTTCTAATAATTCTTTTATGGTTGTTATAAGTTCGTATGATGAAAGTTATGTTATTAATTTATTGAAAAAATATTTTGACTCCTGGCAAAGTAAAGAATTGTTACATAAAAAATTGATTGAAGAAAGTAATATTCCTAAAAAAATAGTTACAGAGAAAAAAGATTTAGAATTAAGTACTGTAACATATTTATTCACTTTTAATAATTTGCTTCAGCATGAGAAAATACTTTTAAAGATTGCAGAGTATAAACTTGGCGGTGGTTCAAATTCAATATTGTTTAAGAGAGTTAGAGAAGAAAATGGTTTAGCATATGATATTTATACTCAATTAGAACTTAGTGATGAGTTTAAGGGTATGTATATTTTCTGTGCAACTAACGATCAAAATGTAAATGAAGTTATAAAAATTATTGATAGTTGTATAGAAGATATAAAAAATTGTAAGAATTATTTCAATGATTATAGTTTGCAACTTATTAAAAAATTACAATTAATGTCTATATATTCAACACTTGAGGATAATGAAAAACTTGGACTTTACTTATTAGAGAAAATAATCTACAAAAAAAACATTAATGATTATTTGGATGATTTATCGATGATAGAAAAGGTAAGTTCAGAAGAATTAATGAATGTATGCAAAAAATATTTTAATAATCCAACAATTCATATTCTTAAAGGTAAATAATTATGGATAGAGATTTTATAATTGCAAAAAATTTAGCATTAAAATTATTAAATAGGTATGATAAAACTCAAAATGAAATGAAAAAATATCTTATTAATAAGTCTATAATGCCTGATATCGTAAATAAAGTTATTGAATATTTAATGGAATATAATTTTATAAATGATGAAAGGTATGCTAGAAATTATATAAATAAAAACATTTTTAAATATGGGGAAAAAAAGATATTTTTTGATTTAGTTTTAAAGGGAGTAGATAGTGAGTTTTTAAAGGAAGAATTTTCAAAAATATCTGACGAGCAGAAAATAGATATCGGTATTAAAATTTGTCAAAAAAAATATGATTCCATTAAACATAAATTTGAAGGATTCAAAATTAAACATAAACTTTTTTGTCATTTGATTAGTAAGGGATATGATTATGACTTATCTAATCACATAATAGGGGAAGTTATGGAAAAGAATAATTAAGAAAGTTTGTGTTAGATACTTATAAAAGGGGATTACTGGGTGTTTGAGCTATTATTGGATATCTTTAATAGTGGTATTGTAACTATCTTTATTGTGATTCTGTTTGTTTTAACTATAGTTAAAGGAATTATTCAATATACTAAATTTTATTATGTGTTTAGAGATATAAAATTTTATATTAATATTATTTCTTTGTATCTTATTTATTTGTCGTATAATTTTATAGCATACGAATTGTATTATCTTGTACTTAAATTTTTTAATTTGCAGTATATAGATTATAATTTTTGGGGACTAATTTTGAAATTAGTGCTATTTATTTTTGTGTTTTTTATCTACACGTTTATATGTAGATGTATATATATAATAGTTTTTAAAAGTATGGTTATTGAATGTCATAATCTTTTATGTAAATTACCGAATGTATTTAAGTTTACTGTTTTTGGTTTAATAAAAATTCCTAGAGCGATACTTAATGTTTTGATTTTTGTATTTGCACTAAATACATTTTCAATGTTTTTAAATGAGGAAAACAAAGTTAGTAAAATAATAAATGCTTCGGAACTTTACAATAATTTATCTAGCAAAATAATTTTACCGTTTAAGTATGATTTAAATGAAATCATGTTAAATATTTTTAATCCTATATTTGATACATTTAAAGATATAAGCGTAAGAAATGTAAGATATTTATATAATGGTGTTACTATTGATGAGGCAACTATGAGTACAGATGACATGAAAGAATTTGCAATTAGTACTACAAGAGATATAAATAAATCCTACGATAAAGCGATGAAATTGTATTATGAAGTAATAGATATGCTAGATTATGACAATGAAAAATCAGAAGATATATTGAATGATGATTTTAGCAATTTATCTGGTGCCATATCAGCATTTGAAACAAAAAAAGGGATATGTTTTGATTATGCAAGTTTGTATTCTGTTTTTGCTGAAAGTATTAATTTACCTACACGAATAGTTGTTGGTAAAGGATTTGATGGTAATGAATGGATTAATCATGCTTGGAATGAAGTTTATATAGAGGAATTAGATGAATGGATTGAGATTGACACGACTTTTGGGGAAATAGCAAACTATTTTGATATTGAAAATTTTGGACAGGATCACAGAAAAGAAAGAATTATATGGGAATTTTCAGTTTAATATATAAAGAATTTGGGTAGTTTTAATGGGGGTTAAATCTACCCATTTATTATTTTTTATGTATTTAATATTTTATTTTGCACTGTTATTGTTATTATAGGATTCTAATATCATAGAAATGGCTTTTTTACATTCAAAATCGTCATTATTATAAGCCCATGACCAATTAAAATATGTAAGTGCTTTAGCGTTATCTCCAATTAGAGAGTAACAATATGCAAGATTAAATAAATATTTGTGATCTAATTTTATTTCTAAGGCCTGTTTAAGAAGATCTATTGCCTTATTGTATTCTTTTAATTTTATGTAGCAGACTGCTGAATTATATAATGAACATGCTTCACTTCCTTGTGTTTCAATAGATTTTTGATATAAGGAAATGGCTTTCTTGTAATCTTTTTTATTATAATAATCATTAGCTTTTTTAAAGTAAAAATCCAAAATTAATCACCTCTTGTTAAACTTAATAATATTATTCCAAAAATTACCTTGATTATTCAGTTTAAAATATAAATATTTTTGACATTAATATTGTATGTGATAAAATAAGAATAATGTTAAACTTTAGAAAAAAATATTGTTAATTGTGTGAATTTACGGAGGTTAAGATGAAAGAAGAATTACATAAATATATTCCTTCAGAATTTGAAAAAAGTATTTTTGAAATATGGCAAAAAAATGATTTGTTTAAAGCTAATGTTGATAGAGAAAAAAAACCGTATGTTATATCTATGCCTCCTCCTAACATAACAGGAAAACTTCATTTAGGTCATGCTCTTGACTTGACTCTGCAAGATATTTTAATAAGATTTAAACGAATGCAGGGTTATGAAGCTTTATGGGTTCCTGGTGAAGATCATGCAAGTATTGCAACTGAGGTTAGAGTTGAAAATGAGCTTTTAAAAGATGGTATAAAGAAAGAAGAATTAGGGCGTGAAAAGTTTTTAGAAAAAGTATGGCAGTGGACAGAAACTTACAGAAAAAAAATTAGAGAACAAATTGAAACCATGGGAGCATCTTGTGATTTTTCAAGAGAAGCTTTTACAATGGATAATAATTTGAGTAAAGCAGTTAGAGAAGTTTTTGTTAAGTTATATAATCAAGGATATATTTATCAAGGGAATAGAATTACAAATTGGTGTCCTAAATGTACTACTGCGCTTTCTGATGCTGAAATTGAGTATAAAGAGATGGAAGGTAAATTTTGGCATATAAAATATCCTTTAGAAGATGGAAGTGGTTATTTAGAAATTGCAACGACTAGACCTGAAACAATGCTTGGTGATGTTGCTGTTATGGTTCACCCAGAAGATGAAAGATATAAGAAATATATAGGAAAAAATGTAATTCTTCCTTTAGTTGGTAGAAAAATTCCTGTAATAAGTGATTCGTATGTTGATATGGAATTTGCTACGGGAGTTGTTAAAGTTACTCCTGCACATGATCCAAACGATTATGAAGTGGGTATTCGTCATAATCTTCCTCAAATTAAAATTTTAGATGAAAAAGCTTGTATTAATGAAAATGGTTTTGAGTATGAAGGATTGTATAGATATGACGCTCGTCAAAAAATAGTAGAAGATTTAGATAAAAATGGTTTTTTGATTTCTGTAAAATCACATATTCATAATGTTAGTTGTCATGATAGATGTGGGACAATAATAGAACCAATGATTTCAAAACAATGGTATGTTAAGATGGATGAACTTGCAAAACCAGCTATAGAATGTGTTAAAAATAAAGAGGTTTCTTTCATACCTGAGAGATTTGAAAAAATTTATTTTAATTGGATGGATAATATTAAGGATTGGTGTATTTCAAGACAACTTTGGTGGGGACATAGAATTCCTGTATTTTATTGTAAAGATTGTAATCATATAACTGTTTCGTCTTGTGATGTTTTGAAATGTGAAAAGTGTTGTTCGGAAAATATTTATCAAGATGAAGATGTTTTAGATACATGGTTTAGTTCAGCGCTTTGGCCATTTTCTATATTGGGTTGGCCAGAAGAGACAGAAGATTTAAAATATTTTTATCCAAATGAAACTCTTGTAACAGGGTATGATATAATTTTCTTCTGGGTTGCTAGAATGATTTTTTCTGGTATACATAATATGAGACAAATTCCATTTAAAAAAGTGTTTATTCATGGAATTATAAGGGATTCTCAGGGAAGAAAAATGTCAAAGTCTCTTGACAACGGTGTCGACCCAATGGATGTAATTGAAAAATATGGTGCAGATGCTTTAAGATTTATGTTGATAAATGGAATATCACCGGGAAATGACATTAGATATATTGAAGAAAAAGTTGATTCTGCGTCTAATTTTGCTAATAAAATTTGGAATGCTTCAAAATTTGTTATGATGAATTTAGATGAGGATTTGATTAAAAAATATGAAAATTTAGATGAGTATAATTTAGCAGATAAATGGATTTTAAATAAATTGAATTCTCTTGTTTTTGAAGTGACTAATAATTTTGAAAAATTTGAATTGGGTGTTGGTCTTTCAAAGATATATGATTTTATTTGGACTGAATTTTGTGATTGGTATATAGAACTTTCAAAAACTGTTTTGTATGGAGATGATGAAAAACAAAAAGGAATCACTTTAAGAGTGTTGAAAAAAGTTCTTATTGATTCTTTAAAGCTTTTGCATCCAATAATGCCTTTTATAACAGAAAAATTATATTTTAATTTAAAAGATAATGATGAAGACTTTTTAGTTATATCTAAGTTTCCTATATATGATGAATCTGTTGATTTTAAAGTTTGTGAAGAAGAAATGAATCTAATAATTGAATCTATTAGAATGATAAGAAATTTAAGATCACAAATGAATATTCCTCCTTCTAAGAAAGCAAAGCTTTATATTGTACCTAAAGATAAATTCAGAAATATGTATCAAGAATCATTAGTTTATATTGAAAAATTAGGTTTAGCTAAGGAAATAGAAGTTATTGATGAAATTGATCAAGAACTTGTGAATTCTAATAAGGTTGTTTCAATAGTTACGTCTTCTTCTAATATGTATATACCTGTATTAGATTTAGTTGATGTGAAGAAGGAGCTTGATAGACTTACAAAAGAAGAGAAAAAATTAGAAATGGAAATAGATAGATTGGTTAAGAAACTTTCTAATGAGGGATTTGTTAATAAAGCTCCTGAAAAAGTTATACAAGATGAGAAAAATAAACTTAAAAAATATGAATCTATGCTTGAAGATGTTCAGAAAAGTATTCTAAATTTTAAAAATAATTTAGAATAAGGTTATCTTTATTTTGAATAAATTTAATATAAAATGCAAATAATCTTTCTTGAATTTATAATTTGAGAAGGATTATTTTCTATTATTTGGAAATTTATATATTTGAAAATGAATTTAAATAAATTTTAAGAGGGAGGAAGGAATGAAAAATGTTTTTAAAAATTTTGTATTAATATTTTCTGTTTTGGTTTTTTGTTTTTTAAGTGTTGTAGTGCCTAAGGCATCTACAGTAAATGTTGTAACCAAAACATCGGACAAGCTTTTAGGAAATTTTATAGAATCTGCTTATAATATTTTCTACAATAGAGAGTCTGATTTAGATGGGTTTACTTATTGGTATGAAATGCTTGGAAGTGGAAAAGCTTCTGCAAAATATTTTATTGAAAAGTTTGTTTTGGAATCATCAGAATTTTCTAAAACAACTAAACTTAAACAAGATTTTGTGGACAAAATATATAGATTTATTTTGGGAAGAGAAACAGATGAAGAAGGTATGGAATATTGGCTTAATTATATAGATAGTAGGATTTTACATTATTATAAAAGCGAATACCCTTCAAATTATACAAATAGTGAAATTTTAACTTTACGATGGAACATAAATGATTCTCCAAAAGTAATTCATGATGTTGTAAATAAGATTATAAGTGGTGGAGAATTTGCTATAAGAATTTCTTTTATGAATATAAAATTATATAAAGATGATGTTATACTGTCTACTGAGAGAAGTAACCCTTCAAGTGTGTATAACTCTGTTACTAGAAATATAAATTATGAAGATAATAGTGAGGCTGTTTTAAAAGCTGAGAAAGATGCAGATGATTTACAAAAAGAATTATCAAAACGTCCAGGGGCACTTAGTCTTAAAAATAAAATTTTAAAATATTTAGGAAATAATATTAATAATGTTGCGGTTTCATTTTATGATGCAACAACCCATGAATTTTTTGATATAAATGGAGATGTTTTATTTAAGGCTGGGAGTACTCATAAGGTTCCTCTTAATATAGTTTTATATGACCTTGTACAAGCTGGTAAAATAGATCTAAATGATAAAGTTGCCTATGTTCATGAAAAACATTATGAAGGGGGAGCGGGTGTATTACAAAATAGTATTGTTAATAATACTCTTCCTCCACAAAAATTTAGTGAGTTATCAAAGAGATCTCTTTTAAATTCTGATAATATTGCAGCGAATATGCTTATAACTGGTATAAATCAATATACGAGTTTATATAGAGAGTATGGAAATATTTTAGGTTATCCATTAAATCGTATAGGAAATATGTTTTCCACCAATGAAATGAATATGTTTTTGAAAAAATTATATTATAATGAAAAGAATAATCCGTATTATAAAGATATAATTGAGTATCTTAAAAAAAGTTCAACAGGTGTTAGAATAGGAAGATATATACCAGAGAGCATTGTTGCAAATAAATATGGTGCATATCAAGGAAATTATCATGATATAGGGATTGTTTTTGGTGATAGACCATTTATTTTGAGTATATATACAAAGGATGTAGCTGATCCAGAGACAATAATTTCTAATATTGCAAAAATTGTTTATGAAAGATAGATTTTAGATAAGGCCGTTTATACGGTCTTATTTTTTTAAAAAAATTTTAATGATGTGTATATATAAATAAATTTTAGATAAAATAAATTTTATGTTACCCGTATGTTTAATAATTTGTACATAATTTAAGAAAAAAATATTTAAAAATATTTATATTTTTGAATAACATATTTATATTAAAAAATATTTTGAGGTGGGATTTATGCAGAGTTTGTATATTTGTAATGTTTCATCTAATTATATTTCAAGAGTTTGTTTGGATAGCGATAAAGAAGAAAAAATTTATATAAGTATGGATAAAAAATTACTTGGATCCCATGGAATAGACTTGAGTGATGAGAAACTTTATGTAGCAGCCAATGACAATTATAATTTTTACGAAATAGACATAAAGAGCAAAAATGTTAAAAATTATTATGTTGGTATGCTTACAAATGATTTAAAACTCAAAAACAATTATATGTATTTGATATGTAGTGAAAATAATTGTCTTATTATATATGATATGGTTGAAGATCATCTCTGTTATGAAATAGAATGTGGCAATTATCCTCATAGTATGGACATCTCAGATAAAAGTAAATTGATTTCTATTACGAATATGCATAATAATCAATTAACAATAGTTAATTATGAAGAAAATGATTTTGTAAGAAATATAAGAACTGGAAATTTACCTATGAAATCAAAATTTCATAGAGATGGAAGACATATTTTTGTATGTGAAAGTAATTTGGGAGATGAGGTTGAAGGAACTTTTAGTGTTTATGATTCGCAGACAGGTGAAAAATATAAAAGTATAACTCTTCATAAATCACCAATAGATATGTGTTTTGATTATGAAGCAAATATAGTTTTTGTATCAAATCATTTGGGAAATTGCATAAGTGTAATTGATTTATCAAGTTTTAAAGAAATTAGTAGAATTGATATATGTGGAACTCCTAGAGGTATATATAAAAGGGGAAGATTTTTGTACGTTGTTATAAGTGATAAAGATAAGCTTTTGAAATATGATATATATACGAAAGACGAGGAGTTTATAAAAATTGGTTCGGAACCAACTTGTATTTATAGCCATTAGCTTAGTGATACTTAGTATATATTTGAAAAAATTTATACTAAGTATCATTTTTTTTGTCCTGTAAGCAAAGATAAAATTAAATTATACGTATTTGTGGGATTATCTTTACAATTTTTAATTATGGATTCAAGTTGCTCTTTTGAATTTACTTTTAAATTTAAGTTTAGAAGTTGTTCTTCACTTTTATTAAATTTAAGCTCTACCATAAAACTGTTTGGTTTAATTTTTGAATAATTAGTTTCTACATTTATTGTTTGATTTTTTTGATTTATGGAAGCCATGTAATTGTTAAAACAATCAATTTTAAATTGAGATATTCTATTTTGAAACATTTCTAAAATTTTTTTTCCCCGTGGAGCTAATTTATAAAGTATTTCATTTTTGGGTTTTAAGATTATAAGATAATTACTTTCAACGAGGTCATTTAAATATTGTTGAAGTAGGAAATAATTTAAAAAATTATTGTTTAAAATGATATCTGTTATGTACGTATTTGTACAAGGTTGTTTTAATTTTTTAATTATATATAAAATGAGAAGTTTGTTATCAGCAAGCTCTATAATGTTATTTAACATATATTTGATTCACCTCATTAATTTTACATATATAGTTATTCTAATCTTAAAAATAAAATAATACAAATAAAAAAATATTTAAACGCATGAAATTTTAATAATAAAAATATATTAGCATATACTTTAAAGAAAAAATAATTGTAAGGAGGATAAATTATTGAGAAAAAGAAATAAAAAGCAAAAGAGGTTCGGACATTCATTTAAAGGAATGGTGTTAATTTTATTTTTATCTGTATTTGTTACATATTTTTATTTTAATGATCCTGCAGTATTTACTTTTAGCAATCAAAAATCTCTTCCAATTTATCGAGTTGATACTAATGAAAAAAAGGTTGCAATAACTTTTGATGTGAATTGGGGAAAAGATAGAACTGAAGAAATTTTAGAAATTTTAGATAAGCATGATGCTAAAGCAACATTTTTTTTAATAGGAAAGTGGATTGATTATAATGAACAAAATGTAGAGCTTGTTAAAGAAATGCATAAAAGAGGACATGAACTTGGAAATCATAGTAATCTTCATCCAGATTTTACAAATTTATCAAGAGAAAAAATAATTAAAGAAATTGAAATAACAGATAGCAAAATTTATGAATTAACAAATAAGAGAAGTAAATTATTTAGATTTCCAAAAGGAGAATACGATCAAGAGTCAATAGAAATTGTTAAAAGTTTGGGATATATTCCAATACAGTGGGATGTTGATTCGATTGATTGGAAAGAACAAGGAGCAGAGGTTGAATATAATAGAGTTTCTAGTAAAATTAAACCTGGTTCTATAATTTTGTTTCATAATAATACACAATATACTCCCGAAAATTTAGATAAAATTATAGGTGAATTTAAAAAACAAGGATATAAATTTGTCACAGTATCAGAATTGATTTATCACGAAAATTACGAAATTGATATTATGGGTGTACAAAAAAAATTAAAAATATAACTAAAATATAACTAAAATATAAATAAATTTAAAATATTGCAAAAATTATTAATAAATTTTATAATATACCTATGAGTTTTGAAAAAGTAATAAAAAATATCTTGACTAATATACATATTAGAGAACTAAAAACTAATGTGGAGAGGTGTAGTATGGACACAAACTTGGTTAATAATAGGATATGGCTTGAAGGGAAAGTAGTAGCTAAGCCTAGATTTAGTCATGAAATGTTTGGAGAAGGGTTTTATAATTTTGATATGGAAGTTATGCGTCTTAGTGATTCAAAAGACATACTTAGTGTTACCATATCAGAAAGAATAATGCTTGGGATAGATTTTTCTATTGGAACTGAAATAATGCTTGAAGGACAATTGAGATCTTATAATAAAATAGTTGATGGGAGAAATAAGTTAATATTAACCGTTTTTGCTAGGAATGTAATGATTTGTACGGAAAAAAGTAAAAATCCAAATGAGATATATTTAGATGGATATATTTGTAAGCCACCATTATATAGGACAACCCCTTTTGGAAGAGAAATAGCGGACGTACTTTTAGCTGTTAATAGAGCTTATAATAAATCAGATTACATACCTACTATAGCATGGGGTAGAAATTCAAGATTTTGTAAAAATTTACAAGTTGGTGATAATATAAGAGTGTGGGGAAGACTCCAAAGTAGAGAGTATCAGAAGAAAATTTCTGAAACTGAAAAGATAACTAAAGTGGCTTATGAAGTTTCTGTTTCTAAAATGGAAAAGGTTGATAAAGATAATAAAGTTGTAGAAACTTCTGAAGATGTTGGATAAAAAAGACCATCGTTTGATGGTCTTTTTTCTTATCTATTTTTATAAACTACGCAAATCTTCTAAAATTTGAGTTTTATCTTTTACAGATTGATCAATTTCTTTAATAATTCTTGCAGGAGATCCAGTTACAACTGTATTAGGAGGAACATCTTTTGTTACTACTGCACCAGCACCAACTACAGAATTTTGTCCTATTTTAACACCTTCAAGTATTACAGCATTAGCTCCTATTAAAACATTGTCTTCTATTATACATGGGTCTTTTGATGGTGGTTCCAAAACTCCAGCCACAACGGCACCAGCACCTAAATGAACATTTTTTCCAAGTTTTCCACGAGCACCTATAACTGCATTCATGTCAACCATTGTTCCCTCTCCGATTTCAGCACCTATATTAATTACAGCTCCCATCATTATAACAGCATTTTTTTCTATTGTAACCATGTCACGGATTATTGCTCCAGGCTCAATTCTAGCTTCAATATCAATTAAATTTAGCATTGGAATTGCAGAATTTCTTTTGGAATTTTCAATTCTATATTGTTTAATTTTTGAAGCGTTCTTTTCCAGTAAAGTAATAACTTCTTCTTTTTCACCGAATAGAGTGTAATTTCCATTACTTCCGTAGAACTCTAAGTTCTCAAAGTCAGAATCTGTTAAAGTTCCTTTCAAATAAACTTTTAAAGGTGTTGATTTTTTAGCATCCCTTATGTATCTTGCTATATCATAAGGATTTTTCATATCGTAATCCATTGTAAAATCTCCTCTCATCTTAAAAATTTCAAATATATTATACATTAAATTTTGTAAAAAGAGTAAAAATTTTGTTTGATAATTGTAAGTAGTTACAAAAAAGTAAGTACTTTTTATAATTAAGATTATATTTTAATATATAGTTGTAAGGGGGAGAGTATTTTGAATAAAAGTATCAGAAATATTTTTAAATTTGCTGCCATAGGTTTTTCAATAATTTTCTTAGCATCTTGCACTTCAAATTCTATTGAAAGTAATAAGGAGGAGAAAAAAATGACTGTTACTAGTTCGGGAATTGTAAATGGCGTTATAGAAGATAAATACGGTAAAAGAGGAACGCAGTTTACAGAAAATGGTATGCCTAATTATTCTTTACCATTAAAAATTGAAAATGCACCTGAAGGTACAAAAACTTTTGCGATATTTTTAGAAGATAAGGACGCTATACCTGTTGCAGGATTTTCGTGGATACATTGGGTTGTAGCTAATATTGAAACAAATGATATTCCTGAAAATGCAAGTTTGTTGCAAAAAAATGAATTTGTTCAGGGAAGAAATAGTTGGAGTTCTTCGTTATTGGGAAGTGATGCTCTAAGTGTTGAAGAATCATCAATGTATGGAGGTATGGCACCACCTAATGCAGAACATAGATATGAAATTCATGTATATGCTTTAAGTGATGAGCTTGATCTTGAAAATGGTTTTTATGCAAATGAATTATTTGAAAAAATGCGAGGAAAAGTGCTTGATTCTACTACCATAGCTGGAACTTATAAAAATTAATTAAATGTGGACGAGAGACTATATTTTAGGATAAAATTTACCTATTATATAGTCTTTTTTTTATTGGGAGTAAAAAATGAAATTAAGAAGTGAATTTACTTGTCCACTTGAATTAGTGGTTGATATGATTTCAGGAAAATGGAAGTCAATAATAATTTGGAGATTAAGATTTGGTCCACAGCAACTTTCAAAACTTAAAAGAGATATTGTTGGGATAAATCAAAAAATGTTAATTCAGCACTTAAGTGAACTTATGGAATGTAATATAGTTGATAAAATTACATATGAAGGATACCCTTTGAAAGTAGAATATTTTTTAACTGAGTTTGGTTTTAGTTTAATAGAACCATTAGATATGCTACAGAGAATAGGAATCGTTGTTTTAAATAGGGAGGGGAAATATTTGCAAAAAAAAGGATACATACATGTTTATACGGGAGAGGGAAAAGGAAAAACTACTTCAGCATTAGGACTAGCATTTAGAAGTATAGGGGCAGGATTCAAAGTTATGATGGTACAGTTTTTAAAAAATTGGAATACATCAGAGCTTGAGAGTATCAAAATGATGAGAGATAATTTTGATGTTTATAGGATAGAGAGTAAAAAAGGATTTACATACAATTTAAATGAGGAAGAGCTAAAAATTTTAAAAGATGAAATTAGAATAGAGTTTGAAAAAGCTAAAAGTTTTATTGATTCTGAAAAATATGATTTGATTATTTTAGATGAAATTTTAGGAGCTGTACAAGGTGGATTTATCGATGAAAATGAAGTTATAGAAGTTATGAAAAATAAACCTGAAAGTTTAGAACTTGTATTAACTGGAAGAAATGCTTCAGATGAAATCATAAACAATGCTGATTTAGTTAGTAGAATTGAAAATGTAAAACATTATTATGATAATGGCATTTTAGCTAGGATAGGTATAGAATATTAAAAATTAAAAATATACAAATTATTATAAAAAAGAGGTTAAAATATGAATAAAAGAATGAAGAATGTTGAATATTCTGGAATAAGAAAATTTTTTAATGAGGTTAAAAAATATAGTGACGCAGTTTCTTTAACTGTTGGACAACCAGATTTTAAATTACCTAAATCTATAGAAGAAGGTATTATTAGAGCAACAAAGGAAGGAAAAACAGCTTATACAATAAATCAAGGAATTCCGGAATTAAGAGAAAGAATATCTAAATATTTAGATGATGAACATTCTATAAAATTTTCTAAAGATGAAATAATTTTAACAGTAGGAGGAAGCGAGGCTTTATTCGTAACATTTAATACAATCTTTAACGAAGGAGATTGTGTTCTTATACCTAGTCCAGGATATCCTGCCTATGAAAACACATTAAAATTTATTGGAGCTAAACCGATTTATTATGGGATTAATAAAAATGCAGGAATTGATGATGAAGGTATTGAGCAAAGTTTAAAAAATAATAATATTAAAGGAATCATTTTATGTTTTCCAAATAATCCTACAGGAATTTCTCTTTCAAAAGATGATAAAGAAAAATTATATAGTATCTTGGTGAAATATCCTGAGTGTAAAATAATAAGTGATGAAATGTACAGTGCAATTACGTATGATAAGTTTGAGACGATCTGTGAATATGAAGATATTTTAAATAGAACTATACTTGTTTCTGGATTTTCGAAAATGTTTTCTATGACAGGATTACGTTTAGGATTTATATGCGCAAAAACTCCTTATATTGAAGAGTTAAATAAAATACATCTTTACGCAACGTCTTCAGCTCCATCTATAGTTCAGTATGGAACCCTTTATGGATTTGATGAAGCACTTAAAGATGTGGTATTTATGAAAAATGAATTTAAAAAAAGAAGAGACTTTGTTTATAAAAGACTTGTAGAAATGGGATTTAAAGTTAAAAATCCTATGGGAGCTTTTTATATTTTTCCTTCACTTGAAGGTATAACAAATAAAAGTAGTTATGATTTTTGTGTAGACTTATTAAAAGATGGGAAAGTAGCATGTGTACCTGGAAGTGCATTTGGTTATATGGGAGAAGGATATATTAGAATAAGTTATTGTAATTCAATAGAAGAACTTGAAAAAGGATTATTAAGAGTGGAAAATTATATATAGAAAAAAGAGAGCAATATTGCTCTCTTTTTTATTTCAAATGGAAATTACTCAACATTTTCAGTGTATAAATCTTCTAAAGTTTCTGCTTCAGGTGCTTCTTCTACAATAGGTTCTTCTAAAGTTTGGAAAACATCATTTTCTATTAAGTTAGTAGTAATTAATTTAACATCGTATTTATCATAATCATATAGTTTTGCAACAGCAGAAGCAGCAGCGTATATATTTTCGTAAGAAGCAGTTTCTTTTATATTAGATAAAGTCTTTGTAAACTTAGATATTTTTCCAAATTCATCTTCTATATAGAAAATAATAGATACATTTGTGCTTATAAGATTATTTGTAATTAATCTAGAATCTTTCACGTTTTTTTACCTCATAAATAAGAATTTCTAATTACATTGAAAATTGGTTCATTTTCAATAATTAATTTACAATGAGATACTATTCATTTTATGGCCAAAGTGTTACTGAAAATTTTGGAATTTTCAATAATTTTTTTGAATCACATAAAATTAATAATAATTGAAAATTATGAATTAAATTTTAAAAATATATTGCCTTTTATTTAATAGTGATATAAAATAAAGATAATATTTTACAAAAATATTACAAGAAGATTTAAAATGTTTTATTGTTGAGTTGCTTATTGCAGTTTTATACGAAGAAAAAAAGATGAGGAAAAAGAGTGATGTTTTTTGTTGAAAGAAAGTTAGGTATGTTTTCAGGTAAAGTTTTAAAGTACCCTGTGTGTGGAATGGGGATTGTAGTGTTTAGTGTTATGATGTTTTCTGGTATTAGGGTAAAAGCACATTTAACTAAGAGATTTTGGAGTAGAGTGGGTAGTTTAGGATTAGAATATTTAAAAGAAACAAATAGAGCATTGGTTATCAAAGAAGGAGCTTCAAATCGTAGGCAATATTTAGAAGCAGTAAGGAAAGAAAGTTTAAATAAATCGAGGGAACTTACGTCTCTTGAAAAACTTCTAATAATGAATAATATTAAAAAAACGAATGATTCTGGAGATTTTTTGAGAAAAGTTGTAGAGAGAGAAATTTCTCATGGGAAATCAGAGTCTAGTTTTTATCATTTATTAGGAAGTCGTTGGAGTAACATAGAAAGGGCTTTCGATGATTTTGATGGTAGGAATGCAGATTTAATAACTAAAGATACCCAAGGTAATAAAATTTTTGTCAGTGGAGTAAGAGTACCGTTACTGGAGAGAGTTACCATAGTTGGAAATGATGATTCAAGCCTTACAGGACAGAGAAATTTTTTTACAGTTACTAGAGAAAATAGGGATAAAATTAATTTGTTTAATATCTTAAAAGAAGGACTCAGAAATCATTCTTCTGAGCAAAGTAGTGAAGTCGGGTTTTTATTAGTTTTTAATGGAGACATTACTAAATTTGGTTCTGTAGAAACCAAATTACCAGGAATTTTATTAAATGATCGTGATGCTGAAAGAAAGATATTTAGAACGTCAAGTTCATATGAGGAAGCAATACATAAAATTGGAGTAAATGATGCTAATAATTTAGCTGGAGATGGAACGATGCCTGATTGGAATCCAATAACATCTAAACGTTTACAAAACTATGCTCAAGGAAAAAGTTCTGAAAATGGATTAATAAAATTACATTCAGAATCTAATAGGGGAAAAAGTTTTTTTGGTAGTTCAGAAGCGAGTTCTAGTAATGAAAAAATTAAATTAGATAAGAGCGGATTGTTATCTAGTGGTGCAGAAGTTTATAGAAGTGAGTTGAATGTAGGATTAAAATCTGAAATAAAAATACCAACAAATAGGGTAGTTAAAAAATTAACGCTAAACAAAACAAAATAAGTTTGAAAATTAATTCATTGTAAAGGTGTGATTTTGGATAGTTTTAGCTATCCTTTTATTTTATATAAATTTGAAATAATGATTTTTGATTTTAGGGGGATATACATGAGTTTTAGAACAAAGAAAAGTTTAGATATGTATTGTAAAAGTTCGTATATATTGTTAGTTGTGGCTGCTTGTGCTATTACTATGGACGGTGACAAATCAAGTGCGACAGTTGGAAAAACAAAAGTTATTTCTACAACAGGGACAGGAGTTACAAGTAATTTACAGAGGTTAGGAAGTGGTGGTCTAGGAATTTCCTCTTCACTTCAACGAAGTTCATTTTTGTCTTCTGGTGGATCTGATGATGCTGTAGCTGGTTCTACTAGAAGGTTAAGTATTTCTTCTGTAGGAAGTGGAGTATCTCAACAAAGTGGATTAATAGGAATAGATCCTAGTTCAGGTCTTCCAACAGGAAAAGTTCAACATAAGTATGGAGTTTCAGCAAGTGATTTTAATGTTCTAGAAGTTCCAGGTGGTATTGAGCCAGGTGAACGATATGTTCAATTTACAAATATAAGAGGACAATTAGTTACATATAAAGAAGGCTTATCTACAAAATTAAAATTACTGTGGAATGAGTCTGAAATTGGAAGAGATCATTATGTTGGTTCAGATGGTAGAGTACATACTTATATCTATAGATCTAAACCTAATTGGGTTTCTGGGTCAGATATTCTTAATGCTCAAGGTGGAGATAGTGGTTCATCTAATTTACAACAACAGGGAAATATTTCTTCTACTGCATTAGGTTTAGCTAATATATCAGTAGGGACCCAGACAGATACGGGTACTTTAACAGGTAAAAAATATACAAGTCAACTCAATTTGAATGTTGATAAAGATGGTAATATTACTCAACAAAATAAGGGAACTAATACTAGAGATGGTGCAGGATTAGGTGCAAATGATGGAATAAGTAAAACTCAGTTGAATGTTAATGCAGATGGAAGAGTAGTTAGCAGATCGATAGGAACTAATACTGGGGTACCTATTGGAGTAAGCGAAACTGAGTTAAATATTGATGGAAGTGGTAAAGTAACTACTAGATCTGTAGGAACTAATACTGAAAGTGTAAGAGAAACAACTTCAGTAGTTACTCCGTTGGGTGGAGATAAAGATTTTTCTGATTCGTCTACTCAAACTGTGATTTCAGGTTCAGGATTACAGCCTAAAAAAAGTACTAACAAAGGAGTAAGAACTCAAACGGATCCAAATATTACAGGAGAAGGATTAACAAGTTTAGTTGCAAAGTCAGATGGAAGTCAAACTTCTTCAGGAGATGGAAGAAGTATTCCAGTTAAAAGTGTAGTTTATAATTTTGGAAAGATGCCAAGGTTTACTGCTAAAGGAAGTGAAGGTGATGCAGTTAAACCTTCTACGGGAAGTCAAACTTCATCACAAGGTGATGTAGATGGAGGAAGTATTCCAGTTAATAGTGTGGTTTATAAGTTTGGAAGTATGCCAAAGTTTACTGCTAAAGGAAGTGAAGGAGGTTCAA
>NZ_LXFF01000012.1 GCF_001655775.1 Candidatus Arthromitus sp. SFB-turkey | reverse complement strand
TTTTATATGAAAATTTATTTAAAGTATTTCTAAATAAAAAAGACTTACCAAAATTGGCAAGTCGTGAAAATTAATTTTTCAATTTTTCATATTTTTTATTCCTAAACCACAAAATAGCATCAATAGAAACCATAGATAAATTTAAAATATATAAATACAAAACAATGTCATTACTATAGAGAATTTTATTAATAATACCTGCAACATATCCAATAATTAACACTATAAGAAATACTATGCTTTTACCATTGGTTGACTTAGATTTAAATGACTTAATAATAGAAAATGGCCACGCCATACCAAAACAAATCAACATAATAGCTTCTAAAATTTTCAATTCTAATCCCTCCTAAATCACCTTCCATCTTTATTATAAAAAATATTTGAATCGTTATAAATTACTTACTTTTTTGTATGTATCAAAAAAATATAGTCATTACAAATGTTCCAACTATTATTAAACTCAAACCCAATAAAGATTTTTTAGTCAATCTTTCTTTAAATACAATAAATGAAAACAGTATGGAAACCAAAATACTTAACTTATCAATAGGAATAACAACACTAACAATACCATGTTTTATAGCATAATAATAACATAACCACGAACAACCAGTTGCAACTCCTGATAAACAAATAAACAAAAATTCTCTCCTATTAACTTTATGAATTTCCTTTTGTTTTCTTCCATTAAAAATAATAATCCATGATATTATCAAAACAATAATGGTTCTAATAAAAGTTCCTAAATTTGAATCAATATCATTTATTCCAAACCTTGCGAGTATTGAAGTTAAAGATGCAAAAATTGCAGATAAAAATGCATAAATAATACCAGTTTGCTTTTTAAAATTATTCATAGAACTTTTCATCTCTATCATAAAAATTGTTCCAATCAAAATAGAAATTATCCCAAATAACTTAATCAAAATATTATTTGTTTCATTAAACAAAACAATAGCAAAAATTATACTTAAAACTACACTTAATTTATCAATAGCAACAACCTTGTTAACATCTCCAATTGATAATGCTTTAAAATAAAAGATCCAAGAAAATCCAGTTGTAACGCCGGATAAAATTAAAAATATATAATCATTTAAACTAACAAATTTAATTGAATTTATTGAACCCGTAATTAAAACTATAATAAATGAGAACAGCAATACTATTATTGTTCTTATTCCCGTCGCAACATCTGAATCTGTTTCTTTAATTCCACATTTTGCTAAAATTGAATTTATTCCACCAAAAAACGCTGATAAAATTGACATAACAATCCACATAAAACTTCTCCACCAAATTTATAACATATAAATTTTATCACATAATATTTAAAACAAAAAAACACACATATAAAATGTGTGCCTTTTTAATATTGACAATCATTAAAAATAATCATAAAATACAAAACAAAATTTTTATTTTAGGAGAGAACAAATGAATATTACAACAATAACAGAAAACAAAATAAACATAGCAATTATTTCAAGTAATGAAAAATTAATAACAGATGCTCAATCAGCTCTAGATTTAATTATGACTGTAGAATATGAAACAAAATCTAACAGAATCATAATCAATAAAGATAATATATGTGAAGATTTTTTCATACTAAGTACCGGCATAGCTGGAGAAATTTTGCAAAAATTTATAAACTATGGATTCAAAATTGCAATTTATGGAGATTACTCAAAATACACAAGTAAACCACTAAAAGATTTTATATATGAAAGTAACTCAGGAAAAAATATATTTTTTGTAAATACACAAGAAGAAGCTATAAAAAAGCTAAAACAAAATTTATAAATAAAAAAATCACTCGTTAAAAAAACGAGTGACCAAAATAAGTAACTAAAAATAAAACTATGAGGTGTACTGGATAAAACCAATAACAAAATCTTGACCAATTCTTAGAATAATATCCTTGTTTACCTTTATATAACCAAATCGGTATCAATGCAAATAATGCAAATAATTGTATTGGAATCGCAATCATCAAACCAAAAATATTAACTGGTATACTATGGCCTAGCAACAATGAATTTAAAACTGCAAATGCGACTAACTGCATTATATATTTGTATCTGCAATTTCTAGTTAAAGAAAATACTACAATTGTTAAAACTCCAATACCTGAATAGTCAACCGCTAAAATATTACCTACAAAGTATCCTATCATAGATACTAAAACAATTTGTATAGCTATCAATATATTACTTTTATTATTATTTTTTATTATATCTATTACTCTCAAAACAATTAATCCTATAAGAAAAGTCCATAAAACATTTTGATGGAAAGGATCAAATATTGCCCCAAATGGTGAGGTAATATTAAATGGTATTTCTGATATAATCGCAAAAAACAACAACTTTTTTAAATAACTTTTAAAATCTTTAGTGTACGCATACCCCTCAGCTATTTGGAAAGCAAATATAGGAAAAGCCAATCTTCCTATAATCGTCATAAATTCTCCACCAATTCCAGCAATTTTGTAAGAATGATCCATAATCATAGCAAATATTGCTATAATTCTAAGTTGAAAGGCCGTAGTTTCAAACACCCTGCCACTTTCTGTCGTTATATTATCCATTAGGTATTCCTCCTTAATTTCTATATCTTACTTTATCGTCCAAAAAAATATATTCTAAATCATATTTTCATATAAAAATACATTTTATCATTTGTAGGGATACAATTTCTTATACTAAAATATTATACTACAAAAATTTCAAATACTACAAAAATTTCAAACAAAAAATTAAACAGAAAACCTTAATGATTTTCTGTTTAAATCTCAATTATTATTTTGTCTAAGATAACTTTCAATTGCTCTTAAAATTTTTGAAGCACGTTTCTTTGCCCTTCTTTTGTAGAAAAATTGCATGAATTTAAAATTCATATCTATACTTTTTGAGTTTCCTTCAAATTCTTCACAATAAGTTACATCAATACAATACTCTTCAATTTCTTCAATAGTATAGCTAATTTTATTAATTCCGTTAATTGATTTAAAAGATGCGCTATAACATTTTGGAGGATTTAATTCTGTTATTACAACTTCAACTTCACCTTTACGTCCAACTTTATTTTTCATAACCTTCTTATATTTATATCCTTTATAAGGCTTTATCTTTTTACCAGTTGCCTGTTCAATATCATATGCAATTGATATTTCAAGTTGATTAAAAAATTCATTTACATCAACATACAATCTTTCTTTAACTTGAATCATTTAGAAACCGCCCTTTTCACTCAACTCTTTAAACCATTGTCCAGATTTTTTGATTCTTCTCTCTTGAGTTTCTAAATCAAGCTCTATAAGTCCATAACGATTTTTATAAGCATTTATCCAACTCCAACAATCAATAAATGTCCAAACGTGATATCCAATACAATTACTTCCTTCTTCGATTCCTTTATGAAGCCAAGTTAGATGTTCTTTGTAAAAATCTATACGATAATCATCATGAATCATTCCATCTTTTCTAAATCTCTCTTCGTTCTCTACGCCCATTCCATTTTCTGTTATCATCCACTCAATATTTCCGTAATTGTTTTTAATATTTATGGCAATATCATAAATTCCTTTAGGATAAATTTCCCAACCACGATAAGGATTCATTCTTCTTCCTGGCATTACATAGTGGTCATAATAATAATCTGGCATAAATGGAGCTTCTGGATTTGGAAGATGTGCTTTTGCACAAACACGAACTGGCTGATAATAATTAATTCCTAAAAAGTCTACCGTATTATTTTTTATAATACTTAAATCTTCTTGAGTATACTCAGGCATTAAATTATGTTTCTTTATAATGTCAATTAGTTCTTGATCATACTCACCTTTTATAGCTGGGTCTAAGAAACTTTTATTAGCAAATAATTCTGCAATATTTGATGCTTTAACATCAGCTTCATTTTGACTTCTTGGATAAGCTGGCGTTAAGTTAAGTACAATTCCAATTTTTCCACCCTGATTTAATTCGTGATATTCTTTGATTGCAAAAGCACTTGCTAAAGCTGTATGGTACGCAACTTGAACTGCTGCCTTTGGATCAACCTTACATGGATAATGATAACAAAGCAAGTATCCACACTCAACATGTACAATTGGCTCATTAAAAGTAAACCATCTTTTTACGATATCACCAAACAACTCAAAACATTTTTTAGCGTACTCTCTGTAATAGTCAACAACTTTTCTATTTTCCCAACCACCAATTTTTTGTAATTCGTATGGCATATCAAAGTGAAATAAATTTACAAATGGTTCTATATCATTTCTTTTCAATTCTTCAAAAACATTTCTATAAAACTTAACTGCATCTTCGTTAATTTTTCCAAATCCTTGAGGAAATAATCTTGACCAACTAATAGAAGTTCTAAAAGAATTATGTCCAACCTTTTTTAATAATTGAATATCACTTTTATAATTTTTATAAAATGTTGAAGTGTCTTGTGGCCCTATCCCATCAAAAAATTTATAAGGCTCTTCCTCATACCAAATATCCCAAATATCTTTTCCTTTTAAATCATCAGTGTGAGCTCCTTCACTTTGAGTTGAGCTTGTAGCACTTCCAAAATAAAATCCTTCTGGAAATTTTATCATTTTTTATTTCTCCTCTCTTTAACTCTATCTTTCCTAAGCATAATAACTCCCATAAGAACAATAATTAATCCTCCAATAATCATAAGCATTGGAGTTTGAGTTTTAGGAGCAACCATTATAAACAATAATCCTATACTTATTAAAAACAACTTCCACGAACCTTGTTGCTTTTCCTGTTTACTCATAAACGAACCTTTCAAAATTTCATCAAAATAATATAAAAGCAGGAAGGACTACTCCAACCTGCAAAAATATTTCTTACTAACTATTTCTTATTCTCCATTCTATTTGCAAGTAAAACAAATGGTGTCCATATTAAAAATGAAATAAATAAATTTAAAATAGCAACCCCTGCTGCTAAAATATTTCCACCTGTCGCAAAAAAAGCATATACTCCTACAGGCATTACCCAAGGAACTTGAACAAAGACTGGAGGAATGATTCCAACAGTAGTAAATAAATACGCTACAGCTACACAAATAGGTGGTACAATAAGCCAAGGTATCATATAAAGAGTATTTAAAACTATAGGTAACCCAAAAATTATGGGTTCATTGATATTAAATACACCCATTGGTGCAGACAATTTAGCAATAGTCTTAACATCATTCCTCTTAGAAAAAATAAATATTGCAATCAAAAGTCCTAATGTTGCTCCGGCCCCACCCATCTGTGCATAGGCATCAAACGATCCCCTAGTCCACGAAAAAGGCATATCATTAACTGTTTGGAATAAATTCCAATGCTCTAAATTCCTTAACGATGCAGTTGAATATATTCCTTCAAGTATGGGCGCAAGAACATTATGACCATGAAGACCAAAAAACCAAAACAACTGAATCAAAAACGCAATTAAAACAACGCTAAAAAATCCTTGTGATAAAAAAAGTAGTGGTTCTTGAATCCATTTTACAATTAAATCATTTGGATATAATCCTGTGGTTGCTATACAAATTTGTGTTATAACTCCAAAAGTATAAATAGCTATCGTTCCAGGTATAATAGCTGCAAAAGAATTACTTACTGCTGGCGGAACAGAAGATGGAAGCTTTATAGTAATTTTTTTCAACATCAATTTAACATATATCATTGAAGATATAAATCCTACAATAAGACATGTAAATATCCCAGAGGCACCTATATATGATTGACTTAAGTACCCTGAATCACTAACTCCCAAGAGTGAAACACCTGTTTTATCAACACTTAACCCTACATTCAATCCTAAAGATTTTAAAGCATCAAGCGAAGATGCACTAACCCCAGGTAAAACATAATCAAATATGATACTTTGATTCATAGTTGTAACTACAGCAGAAAAAGCTACAACCCCACCTGCTATAGGATTTACACCATATATATTTGCAATCTGATAACCCAAGGAAAACGTAAAAACTAACCCGAGTACAAAAATAGACCCAAAATAAATATTACCATTTATATTTATTAATTGCTGTACAGACTGTACAAACTTATTTCCAGTACCAAACCAAGTATTTGGAAGATCTCTTAAAAATACATTCAATAATACCGCTATACTACCAACCATAGTAACAGGCATAATGGAAACAAATGCGTCACGAATAGCAACTAAATGTTTTTGTCCTCCTATTTTAGCTGCTACTGGCATAAAATGTTTTTCCATCCATGTTAAAAAACCATTCATAAAATTATAATCCTTTCTTTATGAACCATAACTATACAATTTATTTACCAAGTAAACCTAAAGCTTGTTCTAAAACTTTTTCTCCATTCATTGTTCCATAAGCTTGCATATCAATAACCGTAACAGGTTTATCTCCAGCAATTTCTTTCATTTTAGATTCCAAAAAACGAACCTGTGGTCCTAACATTAAAATATCTGCATTTGGCAAATTATCAGCAGCCTCCGCATCAGATACTGCCCAAATTTCTGCTTCGATTCCTTTCGCTTTCGCAGAATCTTTCATTTTATTAACCATCAAACTAGTTGACATTCCCGCTGAACATACAAGTAAAATTTTAACCATAATAACATTCCTCCTTTTTTTGTGGCAAAACCACCCATAGACTACAAAATACCATATTTCATTTATTTTTGCAACCGTTTTCTAATTCGAAAGTTTATAAACTCTTTCTTTTTTACAAAAATTTATAGACACACTTATGCCTATGTGCTATAACGATAAATAGATATTATTTAATTTTTTCTTCATCAGGAGGTACTTCTTATGAAAAAAGATTTCATTAAAATTGTAACTATAGGTGGAGGAAGTAGTTATACTCCAGAATTAGTTGAAGGATTTATAAAACGATATGATTCTTTACCTATTAATGAATTGTGGCTTGTAGATATTGAAGCTGGACGTGAAAAATTAGAAATTGTTGGAGCTCTTGCAAAACGTATGGTTAAAAAAGCAGGAATTCCTATGAATATAATTTTAAGCTACGATCGTAGAGAAGCACTTAAAAATGCAACTTTCGTTACTACTCAAATGCGTGTTGGTCGTTTGCCTGCTCGTATACTTGATGAACGTATTCCTCTAAGTCATGGCATTATTGGTCAAGAAACAAATGGAGCTGGTGGAATGTTTAAAGCTTTCCGTACAATCCCAGTTATCTTAGATATAGTAAAAGACATGGAAGAGCTTTGTCCTGAGGCTTGGCTTATTAATTTCACAAATCCAACTGGTATAATAACTGAAGCAATTTTACAGTATACAAACTTTAAAAAAGCAATTGGACTTTGTAATGTTCCTGTTAATATGATTGAAGGTTTTTCCAAGATGCTTAACGCTGACGAAAACGATGTCACTATGGAGATTCAAGGAACAAACCATTTTATTTTTGCAACAGATGTATTTGTAAAAGGACAATCTAGATTTGAAGAACTGCTAGAAAAATATGCAAACCTAACTAAAGAAGATACAATTCAAATGAAAAATTTTGTATCATTGCCATATTCACCATCTTTTATAAAAGGTTTAAATGCAATACCTTGTCCTTATCACAACTATTACTTCTTCACAAAAGAACAATTAGAAGAAGAACTTGAACAATTTAAAACAGGAACTGTTCGTGGAGAGGTTGTCTACAAAACCGAAGAAGAACTTTTTGAAATTTATAAACAAGAAGAGCTTCAAGAAAAACCAGAACAACTTTCACAACGTGGTGGTGCAAAATATTCTGATGCAGCATGTAATTTAATTCAAAGTATTTATAATAATACTGGTGACATTCAATATGTAAATGTAAAAAATAATGGAGCTATTTCAGATTTACCACAAAATAGTGCTGTTGAAATTGCTTGTCGCATTACTTCTGACGGACCTAAACCATTATCAACTGGAAATTTAAAACTTCCGATAAGTGGTTACGTTCACATGATAAAATCATTTGAAAGAATGGTTGCTGAAGCAGCTGTTACAGGAGATAAAAATTTAGCTATAGCAGCATTAAACTTAAATCCTCTATGTCCAAGTGATAAAATTGCAAATGTAGTTATTGATGAACTTATAGAAGCTCACAAAGACTATTTACCACAGTTCAAATAAAAAAATGTAGCTCAAATATGATCTACATTTTTTATACAAATAAATTTACTTTAGAGTCATGTGCATCTGAAAAATAACTAGCAACTCCCGCATACTCAATGCCATCAATCAACTCTTCTTTTTTGATTCCCATAACATCCATAGACATTGTTCAAGCTACAATACGAACACCATTTTTAATTGCTGACTTCATTAAATTTTCTAAAGAATCTACATTTTTGTCATTCATAACTTTTCTCATCATTTTTGTACCTAAACCACCAAAATTCATTTTAGATAATTTTAATTTTTTAGATCCTCTTGGCATCATCATACAAAACATTTTATCTAAGAAAGATTTTTTTACATTAACTTTTTGATTTTTCCTTAAAGCATTAAGTCCCCAAAAAGTGAAAAACATAGTTATTTGTTTTCCTAAAGACACAGCTCCATTTGCAATAATAAATGATGCTAACACTTTATCTAAATCACCACTAAATACAACAATCGTTTGTCCCTCATCCTTTTGGACAATTTCAAATTTATCTGGAGATTTTTCCAAAGATCCTTTTTGAATATATACAATATTTTTAAAACCATCTCGTTCTTTTTTCAAAACAAAATTGTTCGTTTTCTTGCACCAAGATTCAACATCACTGCAAAATCCCATATCACTTGCAGCAACTTTTATAATTTCACCATCTTTTAAGCTTTTAATGCTTTCGCTTAATTTTAAAATTGGACCAGGACATTGAAGACCACTACAATCTAAAAAAATTTTCTCTTTTATTTTACTTTCTTGAACAAAATTATTTTTCATTTCATTTTTAACCTTAAACTTATAATTTTTATAAAAACCAAATCCACCACTTAATATTTTCACATTTGTAAAACCTTTTTGATTTAAAATTATCGCACTATTATACGCTCTCACACCTACTGCGCAATAAACAATAATTAATTTATTTTTATCAAGTTCATTATACCTTGTTCTCAATTCTCCGTATGGAATATGTTTTGAGTTCTCTATATAATCAACTTCTCTCTCTATATTTTCACGAACATCAAGAACAATTACCTCATCTTTTATTTCGTCATATTCTTTGGGTGTAATGAATGTTGCTTTTCCATCTATAATGTTTTCAGCAACATATCCAACCATATTAACAGGATCTTTGGCTGATGAAAATGGTGGAGCATATGCCAATTCTAAATTCATTAAATCTCTAAATTTTCCACCTAAACCTATTACTGTTGAAATAACATCTATTCTTTTATCAACTCCATCCATTCCAACAATAGACGCACCTAAAATATTTTCTCTCTTATCAAACATAACCTTTATTGTTAATGGAGTTGCATTTGGATAATATCCAGCGTGAGAATTTTGTTGAATAATAACAGTTTCATAATCTCTATGAAGAACAAATCCCTTTGAAGTTAATTGCTTTTCATTTAATCCAGTTCCTGCTACAACCAAATCAAAAGCTTTAACAATACTAGTTCCTTGAGTTCCTCTATAAGATTTTAAATTTCCACTTATTGTATCAGCTAATAATCTTCCTTGTTTATTTGCTGGTCCAGCTAATGGAATCATCGTCTTTTCCTTATCTATAAAATGATCTACCTCTATTACATCACCAACTGCGTATATATCTTCAATATTAGTTCTTAAATATTCATCAACAATAATTCCTCCTCTATTATTTAAATTTATACCGACCTCTTCTGCAAGCTTACTGTTTGGTTTAATTCCGATAGACAAAATTACCATATCACTTTTAATAATTGTTCCATCATCTAAAAAAATATTTATCCCATTATTAATATCTTCAAATTTCGTAACGCCCTTTCCTAAATATAAATTCACTCCATAAGAATTAATATTTTGATGAACAAATTGTGCCATTTCAAAATCTACATTACTTAATAGCTGATTATTTTTCTCAACAATACTGACATTAATTCCTAAATGATGTAAATTCTCAGCCATTTCAACTCCAATGAATCCACCACCAACAACAATTGCATCCTTCACATTTTTATCTGAAATAAATTTTTTGATATTATCCATATCTGGAATTGTCCAAAGAGTTTTAACTCTATCACTATTTATTCCGTCTATTGGAGGTTTTAATGGAGTAGACCCTGTTGAAATAACTAATTTATCATAATTTTCTTCATAAATTTCATTGCTTTTTAAATCTTTAATTTTAACCTTCTTTTCATTTGGCAAAATTTGAATTACTTCATTTTCAACTTTTACATCAATATTAAATCTCAATTTCATATCTCTTGGTGTAGTCAATAATAAATTCTCTCTATTTTCAATTACACCAGAAATGTGATATGGCAATCCACAATTTGCATAAGAAATATACGAACCTTTTTCAAAAACTAAAATTTCAGCATCTTTATTTACTCTCCTTAATCTTGCAGCCGTAGTTGCTCCACCAGCAACTCCTCCAATTATTATTACTTTCACTATCTACAACCCTTTCTCAAAAACTATTCGTAGATAATATCACAAAAATTAAAAAGTGTATGTGACAATATCACATACACTTACTTCCCATTAGATACTTTCATTAACTTTTCTTTGTCAATTATAGTTATAATTCCTCTAGAGCTTTTAACAATTCCCTCTTTTTGAAAATAATTTAACAATCGACTTATAACCTCTCTTGCACTTCCCAAATGATTTGCAATTTGCTCATGAGTAATCATTAGCTTATTATTTTCAAAATAATTTAATTCTTCTAACAAAAAGGTAGCAACTATTTGATCCATTTTCTTGTACAAAACCTGATTAAGAAGCCACATAACTTCTGAAAATCTATTTGCCATTAACTCATTTGTATAATTAGAGACACAAACATACTTACTCATAATATTTTTGTATATATTTGAAGGAATCCAAATAGCAATGCTCTTTTCTTGTGTCTTAAGCATCACTTCAAAATTAATACTATTAAAAATACAATTTGCAGATAAAAAACACATATCATATTGATATAAGCGATATAATGTAATTTCTTTTCCTTCATTCATAATATATACCCTAAACTTGCCATCTTTAGCAATTAGAAAACCATAATTCTCATCACTCAAAATCAAATAATCTTTCTCATATAAAATTTCTCTAGAATTTTCAACAATAATTTTTTGATCAAGAGCACTAAGTCGATTCCAAAATGGTAAAAATAACTTAAAATTCATTTCATACTCCAAAACTTTAAGGAACGATATAAGTTTTCAAAACTCAAATCATAATTTTTTTCCAGCTAATTTATAAAAACTTATAGCATAAATTTTTACATTCGTCAAAATATCTTGGATACTCATATATTCATTTGGATTGTGACTTATATTTTTTTGTCCAGGAAAACTTGGACCAAAAGGAACAATATTAGGCATCATCTTCGCATAAGTTCCTCCGGAAGTTGTTACAGGAGTTCCATCTAAGCCTGTAACATATTCATAAGCTTTTTGAAGAGATTTTATCATATAGTTTTCTTTTGGAAATTTAACTGGAAGAAATTTATTTAAAATTTTAGCATTAAGCCCACTAAATTTTTCAATCTTTTCATTTACCTTTTCAATAATTTTTTCACAATCAGTTCCAAAAGGATAACTTATTACAACTTCAAATTTAATTTTTCCCTCATCACTTTGAAGTTTATAATTTCTAAATTCCAATTTTCCATATTCCTCATCTTCAAAATCAATTCCAAGTCTTTCTCCTAAATTTTTTGAATTTAAAAAATATAAATTTAAAAATTCAAAAAACTCATCTGTGTATTTATTGTCAGTAAAAATTGTTAAAATAGCTCTACCTCTCTCAGAATACACAACGGGATATTTACAATCAGGAGTAAACCCCATTATAGGAGGATTTTCATTTTTAAGATAATATTTTAAATCTTCAAACTCTCCAGACTCTTCATCACATCCAAAAATAATTCTTATTGGAAGTTCAAGCTCAACCTCCAATTCTTTGAGTACGTACATTGCATAAAGACAACTCATAATAGGACCTTTATTATCTAAAATTCCACGACTATATATAACACCATTTTCTAAATATCCGCTAAATGGATGCTCTTTCCACCCTTCACCAACATCAACAACATCTAGATGACCAATAGAGCAAATATATTTTTCTCCCTCACCGTACTCAGCATATCCAATATAATTTTCAAGATTTTTCGTACGAAAACCAAGTCTCTCACTAATCTCCAATGCTTTTAACAAAGAATCTCTAATTCCCACACCAAAAGGAGCATCTTCTTCTTTTTGTGATTTTATACTTGGAATTTTTACAACTTCCAAAATTCCATTTATGATTTCATCCTTCAACTCATCAACTTTTGATAAAATCTTCTCTTCCATAAAATTATTTCCTTTCTAATGGCATTGTCCTTGTTTTCATATAATCATCTAACCATTCTTTACTTGCAACTTCATGCACACATTTATTATTAATAATTTTTGTTAAATATACCTTTGGAGGTTCATTCTCTGTTACAACAGCAAAAGAAAATCCTTCAATGTTTGTAGCAACTCCCCACTCACCTTTATTATTCATGGCAACGATTGACATGTCTCCAGCTTTATTTCGTCTACTTTTAAGTTTCGCATCAAATTTACTAACTGCTCTATCACAAGCTTCTTGAGGAGAAAATCCTTCCCCCATAAGCCTAACAACCTCATATGAAATACAACATTTCATAAGATCTTCTCCAAGTCCCGTAGCCGTAACTCCACCAATCTCACTATCAACATAAAAACCTGAGCCAGCAATTGGAGAATCTCCAACTCTTCCTTTTTTCTTCATAAAAAGTCCACTTGTTGAAGTACCTACAACCATCTTTCTATTTTTATCAAGCGAAACCATTCCAACAGTATCATGTCCATCATAAGGAACAATATCTTCTTTTTTTAATTTTTTAATTTTGTTTTCATAGTGAATCTTAGCTCTATCGCTTAACATATTTTTTCTCTCAAAGCCTTCTTTATGAGCAAACTTTTCAGCTCCTGCTCCAACTAACATACTGTTAACTTTTTCAATACTCAATCTTCTAGCAATTGATATTGGATTTTTAAAATCTTTTATAGCCGCAACGCATCCAACATCTAAAGTATCTCCATCCATATAAGCTGCATCAAGTTCAACTTCCATTTCTTCATTTGGAAGCCCTCCATATCCAACAGATTTATAATAAGGAAAATCTTCAACCTCCTTAATAGCTTCCTCTATTGCATCACCTGCACATTTTCCATTTTCTAAAAGCTCTGCTCCTTTTGTTATTCCTTCTAGTGCCATTCTCCAAGTCGCAATCATTCCCCACATATTTTTTCCTCCTAGAATTAAAATCATATAATTTAAGCCATTTCACCTTAAAGCAAAATGGCATTTAAAATTTTATTTAAAACAAGATTCATTTCTTATAGTTTCGGAATCCTTACCATCATGTAATTTTTTCACAACGCTTACAATATTTCTGAAAGAATCATTTAATCCAACTCCTCCTTTTTTCGGAGTTTCAACTATTAAAATTTTATCTTTATACTCAGAAATAATTTCTTCGTTCTCTTTTGACATAGCTGCAAAAGATTTAACTTTAGTCTTAGTATTTATATCATAACAAATCTTTGCACACATCTTTGAATAATCTTCGTAATTAAATGAAGGTCCACAAATAACTATATCTGGATTTAACTTATCTAACTTAGCACAAATTTTTCTACTAATTTCTTCTGGGTCTTCAAAATAAGTTCCATTGCCACAATAAAAACAAGCAACAACTTTTGCATCTATCTCTTTTAACATTGGAGATAAAGTAACGGCGGGTCCTAAAAGCTCCTTACTTCCTCCTAGAGAAATCATTTTATCATCTTTTGTTCCAAATCCAGATTGTATTTGGTCAAAAAACATAATTACTTTTATCAAAATAACAACCCCCTATATTTAAACATCATCAAAAGATAAATCTTCTTCTGTGATAGTATCTTTATCCTCAATTTCCTTCATTTCTTCTTTAATAAATTGTTTATCCATAATTTTTATAAATGGCATGTAAATAAATACTCCCGCTATTAAAAGTAAAACTTGAAGCACAGCTCCAGTCCATCCTGTTGATAAAAATCCTGAAACAATAATTGGTGTCGTCCAAGTTATAGGCACTCCACTTGGATATGGAACCAGACCTATTTTCATAACGATATATGAAACAACAATGTTAAATGTAGGAACAAGTAAAAATGGAACAAACATAATAGGATTTAAAACAATTGGAAGTCCAAATATAATCGGCTCATTTATTCCAAATATTCCAGGAGCAAGAGATAACTTTCCTAAATTTTTAATCCTCTTTGATCTACAAAATAAAAGCATCGCTATCAATAATGATAAAGTTGATCCTGCTCCTCCAAAAGTTGCAAACAAGTCTTGAAATTGTTGAGAAATAATGTTAGGTATAGGCTCACCAGTTCTAAATGCTTCTAAGTTTTGTGCTGCAAGAGTTTGTAAAATTGGATTATAAACCGCCCCAACAACTGATCCACCATTTACTCCAATAAACCAGAAAATATGAACAAATATATACGCTGTTACCATAGCCCAAACTGTATTTCCAAGATTTAATAATGGAATTTGTAACATTTCAAACACAAAATTAAAGGCATTTTCAAAAGGCGTAAATGAGAAAATAATATTTATAACGAAAAATACTGTAATAACTAACGTAGCAGGTATTAAAGCTGCAAAACTTTGAATAACAGTTGGAGGCACTCCATCTGGCATTTTTATTATCCAACCTTTACTATTCGCAAAAGCATATATGTGAACTGCTAAAAATGCGACAATCATACCAACAAACAATCCACTAGACCCAACCCACTTTAATGGTATACCAGAAACATTCGTATCCACACCTGAAATTAAAAGACTTCCTTTTACTAAAACTTCATATGGCATTAATAAAAACCACGACACAACACTTATTGCAGCCCCAAAAATTTTATTAACTTTCATATGACCTGCAAAAGAATAACCTATAGCCATTACAACAATTATAGCCATTATGTTAAATGTAGCCTCTGTTGGCTTCACCATAAATGTTGTCCAATTTTCACCAAAAATTCTTCCCCAAAATTCTGTCCAACCTGGTATAGGAAAATTGGCAATTAATAAGAAGAATGACCCTGCTATCAATAATGGCATCGATACAAGAAAACCATCTCTTATAGATAATAAATATTTATTTCTTCCTACCTTTTCAGCAAGAAACATAAAAAATGATTCCATCTTCTTAAACATAATTCTCTCCTCCTATTTTTTTATTAATTAAATTATCTTTCCAAAAATTTTAGTGGTCTCCATGGCTTTATATAATCCAATAAAATATGTTCATTTTCAGGTATTTTCCCAATAACATTTCTTCTTCCATCATTCTCTACATCTTTTAAAATTATTTGAAATTCACATTTATATTTTGGATAATTATCATTTAATATAACAACGTCTCCCCTTTTTAGATCTCTAGTGTTTGCTGGCTTTAAATTTTCATTTTTAAATACATCTCTGGTTTTTAAAGAACGTACCACATTTTCATTAAAATCTCCCCTAATTATATGCATGTCCTCAAAATATAAAATATTTCTTTCAATATCCGTAAGCTCTTTTTCAAATTCAATATCAAATGTTAATATTCTCGGATCTATTTTCGAACATTCAAAAAGTTCTTCATCTAGAGCAAAAGCATTACCTATAATTACATCATCTATCATTCTTGTTGCAAATAAATGTCTCACCTGAATAGATATTGGTAATCCTCTATGCATTTCTAAAGTTGGTAATCCTTCATATACAGGCCAAGGTCCAAAAGAGTTTTTATTTTGACTTGAAACAAAAGCTGCTGTTTTTAAGGAATACGTTTTCATCTGTTTATTACATTCATCAAAATGTTCTAAACTCAATCCAGTATACCTTTGTGGATAAAAGTTATGACAAGTCATTATGTTTTGTAAGTTTGGATAATAAGACATAACACAATCTAAATATTTACTTCCCATACTAGCATTCAATTCTATTTTTAAATTTTGTTTATTATAAGACATCAAACTCTCTTTTCTTCCATCAAAACACTCGTCAATTCTTATTCCATCAGCATTCATATGTTTAAATAAATCCAAATTATCATAGCTTACTCCAAGCTTTTTAAAAACATTTGGATTAATATCTAAAATAACTTCCATCCCATATCTATGTGCCATATCACACACTTCTCTAAATTCTTGAACTAACTCATCTCTATTTTTATCTTTAACACTCAACAAACAAGTAAATACTCTTTTAAATCCCAATTTACCTGCTTTCTCAATATAATCCAAATTTTCATCTCTTTTACAATGTTCTGGATAAACAGATATTCCTAATCTAAACAAACTACCAACTCCTTAAAATTTTTTATCATCATATAAAAATTATACATTAAATATAAATACAAATCTATAAACATTTAATTTCAAAAAAAAGATTGGAAATTTTTCCAATCTTTTTAAATATTTATCCAAATACTCTATTAAGTTTATCTCTCAAAAATTTCACCGCATTAATGCAAACATCTTTCCAATCATCATTGTTTACATACCAAAATTCTCCTGTGAACATTCTAACTCCAATTTCTTTTAAAGCAGTTATACTTTCTATAAATTCTGTGTGACCTGTTCCATATTCAATTTCTCTATAATGATTAGGAATTGTTTCTTTCAAATGAGCTGCAAAAATATGTCCCTTACCAGTTCTTATATCATCACTCACACTTTTATTGTACAAAAGACTTGCATTTTTAAGATTACCTATATCTGGATAAACTCCTAAGTATGGACTATTTATTTTATTCACATATTCCATAGACTTTTCAACCGTATCCATAAAAGGAGTTTCCATAGTTTCAAAACCTAAAATTATTCCTTTTTGAGAAGCCATGTAAACACATTTTTCTAGATTCTCCTCAAATATTTTTTTAGTTTCAGCACTTCCTTTTTCATAATAAACATCGTACCCAGCTAGTTGAATTATTCTAATTCCAAGATCACTTGATAAATCAACCGCTTTCTTCATTATTTCAAGGGAACGATTTTGAACTTCTTTGTCTGAATGTCCTAAAGGAAATCTTCTATGTCCACTTAAACACATGGTGTTTATTCTTTGACCAGTTTTAAAAATTGCATCTAACACATTTTTTCTTTCCTCTTTTGTCCAATCTAATCTCGATAATTTTTCATCTTTTTCATCAATGCTAATTTCTAAATAATCAAAACCGAATTCTTTATTTAATGTAAGTTTCTCTTCCCAAGTTAAATTTGAAGGCATACTCTTTTCATATTGTCCCAATAAATATTTTTTCATAAATCACATCACCTCTGCCCATAATAAGCATTTGGACCATGTTTTCTCTTAAAATGTTTATTAAGTAATACATCATCCATAATATTTATATCATTGTTACAAAGTTGTCTACTTGTAAATGCCATCATTGCACATTCTTCAAGAACTAAAGCATTTTGTACAGCATCAAGAGCATTTTTTCCCCAAGAAAATGGTCCATGACTTTTAACTAAAACTGACGGAACCTCAATTGGATCAATTTTTCGGCTATTAAAAGTTTCAACGATAACTTTCCCTGTTTCAGCTTCATAATCTCTATTTATTTCATCTTCAGTCATATCTCTTGTACAAGGAATGCTTCCATAAAAATAATCTGCATGAGTTGTTCCTAAAGATGGAATATCTTGTCCAGTTTGTGCCCAAGAAGTTGCCCATCTTGAATGAGTATGAACAATTCCTCCAATTGAAGGAAAAGCTTTATATAATTCAACATGAGTCATTAAATCTGAACTTGGTTTTAAATCTCCATCTACAACATTTCCCTCAAGATCACAAATAACTATATCTTTATCATCCATTTTGTCATAGCTAACACCACTCGGCTTTATTGCTATAACTCCTTTTTCTCTATCAATTTCAGAAACATTTCCCCAAGTTAAAACAACAAGATCATATTTAGGTAAAAGTAAATTCGCTTTTAAAACTCTTTCTCTTAGTTTTTTAAAGTCCATATTTTTCCCTCCTAATCCTCAACTATATAAACAGCAGCCTCGTTAGCAGTATGATTAGCACTTAAAATTAAATCTCTTCCCTCTTCGTTAATTAAATATAAATTTGCTGGTCCAACTTCTTTATCTATAATCTTAGTTACAAATTTTCCATCTTTAAATTGCACATAAAATAACTCTGCATCTTTTCGTCTAACTCCTGCAATAAAAGTTGGCACTCCTCTTAATGTTCCAGCTACCAATGAGTGAGCAAAATCTATTTCATTTTCATACGTATAAACTCTTGACCATTTGCCATCAATTTCTTTATAAATATGAATCTCATTTCCATGGAAAGGCTCAATAGTCATAATTTCTTTCACACCATCGTTATCTATATCAATTATGGAAACCTCCCCAATATATCCGTCTAAAATCTTCTCTATTTTCCAATCTAAATTTTCATTTTCAGGTGGAATAACTTTATATAATCCATCATCACAACCAAAATATCCACAAACATTTCCACTTCCATCATAATCACGATAATAACCATGATTTCTATACATTCCATCTCTAAGAATTTCAACTTTCAATTCTTCATCTGGAGTTTCTGGAAGTTTTCCAACATAAATTCTTCCTGGAACACTCCAATCTTCTTTATTCTGCTTTGTAGTCGCAATGGTTGCACCAATAAAATAATTAATATTTCCAACTCTATAAATATCAAATCTATGTATATATGGAATTTTTAAAATATCTCTGTATTCCCAACCATTTTCAGTTTTCTTACCCCAAACAACTTTTGCAAGAGATGGTGATACTTTCATATAAAATTCTTGTATAGCTAAAAATTCTTTCTCTTTATTTGGAATTTGAATTATTGACATACATCCGCCTGGCTCTTTCCACAATTCTTCTTGAACCTCAAAATTTCTTCCTGAAAAACTTTTACAAACAACATTTGGATCTTCACTCGCAAAAATTAAATGGTTTTCATCATCATAGAAAATATTACTTACAGCATAACACCTTTTTATATCATCCAATTTAATTTTGGAAATATTCATACAAAATTCCTCCCAAACATTTTAAAAATATAAAGAAAGCTACCAGACATGGTAGCTTCTTATTAATTAACTCCAGCAGCTATTAGTCCTTCTTCAATTTCCTTAGCTGACATAACATTTTTCAAACCAACAATTTTTGTTCCTTTTTCCTCTGCTTGCTTAAACATAGGAACAAAGTTCTTAGAACATAACACCACATCATATTGTGATGCTAAAGATTTTCCTTCTGAAATAGCACAGTGATAAATTGATTGAACATCAATACCCATTTTCTTTATAACTTTTTCAACATTTAATTTTATCATCATACTTGTTCCTGCACCATTTCCACAACAAACTAATAATTTTAATTTTCCAGCCATAAATTTCATCCTCCTAAAATTTCAAAATTAACAACTAGCTTTTTCATTCATCTTTTCTTGATAAGCATCCCAATCCTCAGTTATTAAAAAGTAAGTATCTGGTCTTCTTCTGTATTGTATTTGTGGAATAGCAATCAAAATCAAAATCACTATACCAATTCCAACATAACCTGCATACTTCATAATTACTGTAAATGCTGGCCAAATAGTTGCCCAGTCAAACATTCCTAAATATCCTCCAAAATCAGCAAGTCCTACCCATCCTGCAATAAGTGCTGAACCAAAAACTTGAATTAAACCAGATATAAATGGGAATATCATCGCCGCCTTAATTCCTCCACGATTATCTGCATAAACTGCAATAACTGCGTTATCAAAGAACAATGGAACGAATCCTGCAATAATTAATGTTGGTGATTTTAACAAAATCAGCGTTAATATTGCTAAAAATTGTCCAAGTGCTCCCATCAAAAATCCAACCGTAACAGCATTTGATGATCCAAATCCAAACACTGCTGCACAATCTATACCTGGTACAGAACCTGGTAAAAATGAATTTGAAATCCCTTGAAATGAATTTGTAAGTTCTGTAACAAAAGTTCTAACCCCAAGCTGAAGTATCGCTAAATAAACTGCAAAATTTAAAGAAGTTGTCATTATGTAAAAGAAAAAGTTCTCCGATGACTTCATAAAATCAGCTTGAACCAAATAATCTTTACCTAAAATGGCCAATATAATTCCAAAAAACAAGAACATTAAACAAGATGTAGCAACCATATTTTCATTAAATATAGATAAAAATCCCGGGAACTTAACATCATCTAAACGTTTACTACCATCTTTCTTAAACTTTTCAGCCAATTTAGAAAAAATAGCTATTCCAAACATTTGTTGATGAGCAATACAAAATCCTCCACCCTCTGTAAGCTCTTGTGTAATCTCAACCGTTAAATTTGATCCAACAGCCCAATAAAGTCCTAAAATAATCCCCATAACAATCAAAATCCAAGTATCGTTAAGAGCTGGAAAACAAAATAATATCAACCAAAAAGCTGTAGACGCCTGTTGAACTTGAACATGACCTGTAGTAAACACCGCTCTCATTTTTGTATACTTTTTAAATCTAACTAACAAAAGATTCATGACAAAAGCAATCAATAACAAAATTAGCACATTAGAAAATGTTCTACCAAATACTTGAGATAATCCTTCAGTAACAGCGTTTTGACCAAAATACGGATCTATTACAGCTGCATTCAAATTAAATCTATCTCTCAAGCCAACAAGTATAGGTCTAAAATTATTAACAAGTCCAGATGATCCCACTGTCAAAATCATATAACCAACAGTTGCTTTTATAAATCCTGCAAAAGCATCATAAATAGGTCTCCTTAACAATAAATATCCTATCAATACCATAAAACCTATTAAATACGCTGGCTTAGTTAATATATTATCAGTAAAAAATCCCCAAACTTTTATTAAAATATCCATACATATTCCTCGCTTTAACTATACTTTTCTAAAATTTTCTTTAAATCCTCTTCATTTTTAATACTCATTAGTTCTGCCACCATCTCTTCGTTAACTAAAGTTTCCATAAGCAATTGAATATTTTTCACATGTTTATCATGATTATCAGCTGCAAGAGAGAAAAACAGTACAGCATCTTTCTCCTCGTCTTCTAAATCAAACTTAACTGGTGTATTAACTTTCATAAATGAAATCGCTGTACCATTACACCCTTCTGCTCCTTCACTTGAATGAGGCATAGCTATATTTGGTGCAATTACAATGTACGGTCCATATTTTTCTATACAATCTATTACCGAATTAATGTAATCCTCATTCACAATTTTTTCTCTAAGTAATGGTTTATAACTTGCCCAAACTGCATCTCTCCAATTTTCAAAACCTTCCTCAAAAACATAATAAGATTTTTTAAAAATTTCTTTTAACATTAAATCATCTCCTATAGAATTGAACGGAATGGAACATTTGGCTCGTCAGTGAAGCAATCTTCAAACCCTCTTCTATAATGATATTGTCTTTTATCTTTATCGTTTGGATATACAAATTTTCCTCCTACATCCCATATAAATGGTTTAAATTTATATTGTAAAACATCTTTTTTGTATTCATAAAGCATATTAACTTCTTGTGGATCTGCTTTAAAATTTGTCCAAACATCGTAGTGAAATGGTATAACAACTTTACATTGAAGAGCTTCTGCCATACGTAAAATATCTATAGAAGTCATTTTATCCTGATTTCCAATCGGATTTTCTCCAAATGACCCAAGTGCCACATCAATTTCATGATCTTTTCCATGTTTTGCATAGTAAACAGAATAATGTGAATCTCCACTATGATATACACTTCCTGCAGGAGTTTTAATTAAATAGTTTACTGCCTTCTCATCCATATCAGTTGGGCAAACTCCTCTTATATCTTCATCAGCTGTCACTAAGCAAGTCCTATCAAAACTATCTAAAACAACAATCTCTATATCCTTAATTTTAATTACATCTCCTGGTTTAACTTCTTTACATCTTTCTTTTGGAACACCATATGATATCCATTTTTCTACGCACTTCTTCGGTCCAATAAAAGGAACTTCTTTTTGAACGTTTTTTATTACAGCAGCTGCATAAAATGGATCAATATGATCATTATGATAATGTGTTGATAATACTGCATCAACATCTTTAACAGCAAATGGATCAAAAACAACTGGAGCAGCTCTCAAGTTTGGTTGAGTCATTCTTCCACCTGTCATATTTCTCATTTGATGAAACTTGTCCATCTCTTTAACTTTCTTTGTTCTCTTACCATTTCCAAACCACAAATCAATAGAAATATTTGTATTATTTTCAGTCTTCATCCATATTCCAGTACAACCAATCCACCACATTGAAAATGTACCTTTTTCAACTATTTCTTCCTCTATTTCTTCATTTAACCAAGTTCCCCATTCAGGAAACGCACCTAATATCCAAGATTCTCTAGTTATATTATCAATTTTATTTCCCATAAATAACATCCCCTTTACTATGATTAATAATATGATTTAATTTTATTATAAACGTTTACATATTTCAACATTTTTTATGAACTTTTGAACTTTTTTATGATTATTTTTATTTTCGTTTGTTGAATGATTCTTAAAAAAAGATTATACTACTCCTTAATAACAATTTAATTTAGTAAAATTGAGGTATCAAGTATGAATGTTATAAAACATTATTCAATTCAAGAAAAATTTCGTCTATTCTTAGTAACTATAATTTACATAATTTTTTGTTTATACACTATAAACTTAATAACAAATGAACAAAATTTTTATGCAAAATTAGTTTTCCTAGCAATAATGATAATTTTTATTTCAATTTCAATTTGGTCTGAATACTTACGTTTTTTATATCAATCTGCCATATTAACTTTAAATATTAATTTAGATCCAAAAACATCTTTGAAAATATTTGAAAAATTAAATAAAAAAGACTTTTTTAAAAGTTATTCAAAAACATTTTTAATTTTCAAAATTTTACACAATATGTCAATTAAAAATTATACAGAATGTTTAAAAATACTAGATGAAAATAATAAATTCTTTCGTTCATCACTTGATAATTTATTAATACAAAAATACACCTATTTTTTCTGTTATTACAAACTCCATGACATAAAAAAAATTGAAAAATATTACAGAGACTTACAAAAATTTAGAACTTCAAAAATAAAAAAGGGACGACTTTCTCCTCTATATAATTGGGATTTTATTGATGGTATATATTTCAAAGCCATCTATAATTTAAAACAAAGTAAACACTTTTTTGAAAATACAAACACAACTAATATGAATAATTTAGAATTACTTTATTATTTTTCTGAATACGAAGATTTATTGCTAAAATTAAATCTCAATGAACAGGCTAAAAAAATTAAATACAAAATCAAAAAAATTAAAGAGGGTGATTATTTTGAAAATAAACAAAAAAATAATTAACGCTCGTCGTAATAAAATATTATCAGAAATTCAAACACACAATGAAGTTTGGGTAAACGAGTTATCAAAGCAATTAAATGTATCTCCACTTACAATAAGACGGGATTTACAATTTCTTGAAGAAGATGGATTTGTTGAAAGATTTTATGGAGGAGCTAGATTTAAAGAAAACAAAAACACAGATAATAATGAAATTTACGAAGACAACATAATACACTCACTTGCCAAATGTGCTGCAAATTATATCGAAGATAACGACACTATTTTTATTAATTCAAGCAAAACTGCTCTTTATGTAATTCAATACATAAACAGCAAAAATGTAACTGTTATCACCAACAATTGTAAAATCTTTCTACTAAAAAGTAATCCTAATGTTTCAATATTTGCAACAGGTGGAGAATTTAATCCAATCAAAAAATCTTTCACTGGGGAATTTGCGTTGAGAAATTTAAACAAGGTTAGTGCAACAAAATGTTTCTTAGGTTGCAGCGGTATAAATTCAAATGGAATTACAACTGTTGTTCCACAAGAAGTTGCTATAAATGAATGTATGCTTGAAAGATGTATAGGAGATGTATTTATCATAGCAGATAGTTCAAAAATTGGTCGCGAATATAGTTTTCTAAGTGGATCAATTAAAAAAATAAATACATTAATAACAAACGCTCCAATATCTGAAGAGTTGATAAACATACAAAAAAGAGGAGTTAAAGTTGTACAAATTAATACTTAAAATTAAAAAAGAGTGTAGGAAATCCTATTTATCTACACTCTTTTTTCAAAATTATTTAAGTTTTCTGAGAGAATTTCTCTTGATAATCTCTTCAATTGCATTAAATAAGTACATTTCTTTCATCTATGTTAGAATAAAGCACGTTAACACAACCCTTACCTTTTCCGGGATTTTTAAGTTTATCTTTCAAATACAAAATATATTCAAAATCCATAGAATGCATAGAAAAATGATTTTTAGAAACTGAAAACGCAATATAATTTCGCATTTTCCCAGTTCCAAGCTTATATGTTGGTATCTTATATGAAATACTTCTTCAATATCTGAATGATGTTTTCGCATATAATCAACAAAAAATATTATCCAATCCTTTTGTACGTCGGTTAAATTTTTGATATACAAATCTACATCATTTTCAATCATATAATTTAATTCCTCATAAAAATATTTTCAAAATTATCTGAATAAATTTTTAATTGCTCTTGCAACATCTTTAATCTTTCTTTTATTTTCATCACTTGAAATATAATTTTTAGCATCTCTAATAAATTTTTTGAACGAAAATTTATCATACCCTATTTTGTAAACAACATTTCTCTTAGGTTTATTATTATAATTCATAAATCTTTTCAAATCATAAATTTTAAATTTCATAAAATTAACTCCTTATACTAACTATATTTTTTTAAAATTTCATATACCTTTCTTACTTCATCTTCATTAGTTCTCCAAATTTCATATTCACTTAAACCTGGCATCCCCATATTAACATTTAAATTACGATATTTCATTTTACTTTCCAATACCTTTTTAGCTGACATATGAAAAGATTTAACTTCAGTTTCATTTAAAAATTTTTCAATTACATTTGAATTCATTCCTCCCCCTGCCATAATACTAATTTTATCATTAGCAATATCATTTAATTCTTTTATAAGATCAATCCCATCTAAACAATTATTTTGTTGCCCTGAAGTTAATATTGTATCAATTCCTAGCGAGATTAACTTTTCTAAAGCAACAAAAGGATCTTTACACACATCAAACGCTCTATGTAAAACAACTTTCATTTCTCCAGATAAATCAATAAACTCCTTCATCAATTCAAAATCAATATCACCATTTTCATCCAAACATCCTACAACTATTCCATCCGCTCCTGCATCTCTAAATAATTCAATTTCCTTTTTCATAATTTGTTTTTCATAATTCGTATACAAAAAATCTCCAAATCTTGGTCTTATAAGAACATGAATTTTTATATCACAATTTTTTCTAATCTCTTCAAATAAATATAAACTTGGAGTTGTCCCTCCGATTATAAGATTACCACACAATTCTAAACGATCAGCTCCACCATTGGAAGCATTAATTGCAGATTCTACACTATCAACACAACATTCCAAAATATATTTTTTATTCTTCATATAAACCTCTCTTACAAAAATTTTTATATAAATACAATACTTTAAAATGTAAACATTTTAAAGTATAATATATACATAATTTTCTGAGGTATAAAATTATGAAATTTATATTTTTAGTATTAGGAATTCTTTCTTTTACTCTTGGTTTTATTGGTGTATTTTTACCAATATTACCAACAACACCTTTTCTACTTTTTTCACTGTTCTGTTTCACAAAATCATCACCTAAATTTGAACAAAAACTCATAAATTCAAAAATATACAAAAAATATCTTGAAGACTTTGTTAAACATAGACGTCTTTCTATTGGAAGAAAAATTTTTTTATTGTGCTTAGCTACATCAATGTTAATGTTTCCTTTAATAATTTTAGATGCAATAATAATAAAAATTTTAATAATATTACTACTAATTTATCTATACTACTATTTCATTTTTAAAATAAAAAATTTTTAAATTTGAAAAAAATATTGTATTATGTTAATATTATAAATGAAAATTATTATCATTTATATAAATAGGAGATTTTTATTATGTTAGATCAAAAAGTTATAGACATTGTAAAAAGTACAGTTCCTGCTTTAAAGGAACATGGTTTAGATATAACTAAAACTTTTTATGGATTAATGTTCAAAAATAATCCAGAGGTTAAACCTCTTTTTAGTGAAGATAAACAAAAAAGTGGTGAACAAGCAAAAGCTTTAGCTATGTCAATTTTAGCTGCCGCACAAAACATAGACAATTTAGAAAAAATTATGCCTGTTGTTACTAAAATAGGTCAAGTTCATGTTGATTCAAAAGTTAAACCTGAACATTATCCTATAGTTGGAAAAAATTTATTACTTGCAATAAAAGAGGTTCTAGGTGATGCTGCTACAGATGAAGTTTTAGAAGCTTGGGGAAAAGCATATGAAGTTATTGCTGAAATTTTTATAGATGTTGAAAAGAAATTATACGAGACAGCATAATTTTTTCAAAACATAAGCACACTTTTTAGTGTGCTTATTTTTATGTAATAAACTTTTAAATCATTTAAAATTTTTTTGTTGTAGAATCTATAAAATAAATTAATTTTCATTTAGAAAGGATAATTAAACATGTCGAAAAAATTTATACAAGATCCGTGGGCAAAAGTAACTACACGTAATGGATTAGCTGGAGACGAAGTTATATCATCGCTACAAAAATGTATTAGAAGAGGTTTAGTTGAAGAAGCATGTCAATTTGCATATGAAATGTACATAACTTCTCCTCAAATGGAAGAAAAACTTTGGAGAAGACTTATAACTATAACCGTTGAAGATATTGGAATGGGAGATCCAAACGCTCCAATACTTATAAACAATTTAAATGAAATGAGAAAAAATTATGCTTATGCAGACGGAGATCGTCCAATCTTTTTTATTCATGCAATTAGATACCTATGTTCTTGTAAAAAAGATAGATCCAGTGATCTATTAAAAAATATTATAATTAAAAATTTTGCAATGGGATTTGTTCCAGAAATTCCTGATTTTGCTTTAGACAAACACACTGTTAGAGGAATGGAAATGGGCAGAGATTCTTTCCACTTTTTAACAGAAGCTAGTAAAGTTATTCCTCAACTTCCTGTAGAAAATGATTATAAAGAACGTTACTTAGAAATTTTAAAAATTTACGATCCTAATAATACTGTTGAATCAACTTTCAAATACAATCAATGGCAAGAATAATTTTTATGGAGGAACTAAATATTGAAAACTAATTCTTTGTTTGAAAAATTAGATAAAACTTTATCACCAATTGGTGCAAAAATCGGTAATCAAATACATTTAAAAGCTGTTTCAACCGGTATGATGCTCACTCTTCCAATGATTGTAATAGGATCATTATTTTTAATTGTAGCAAATCCTCCAATAAATCCTGATTTAATAGATCCAAATACTACAAATATATTTTTAAAATTTCTTTTATCTTGGAAAGATTTTGCTGTAAAAAATTATTCTTTAATTACAACCCCATATGATATGACAATGGGAATGCTTGGACTTATAACAGCATTTACAATTGCATTCTCTTTAGCAAGTGAATACAAAATGAAAAGTGCAATGTCTGGATTAATTTCAATGGCAGTTTTTCTAATGATATGTGCTCCTATGTCTGATGGAAATATTCCTACAGAATTTTTAGGAACAAACGGTTTATTTTTGGCAATATTAATCGGAATAATTTCTGTTGAAATTACAAGACTCATTGAAAAAAAAGGATTTGAAGTAAAACTTCCAAGTAGTGTCCCTCCTGCAGTAACTGCATTTATAAATTCAATGTTTCCATTACTAGCAAACATTATAATCTTATATGGATTAAATATAATTGTAAAAATAATTTTTGGTGTAAGCATTCCTCAAGGAATACTACAATTATTAAATCCTGCTTTATCTGTTGTTGATAACATTTGGGGATTTTTACTTATAGTAACTTTTGGAAATATTTTGTGGCTTATTGGTGTTAATGGAACATCTATTATTTTTCCAATTGTTTTCACTCTTGGAATTACAAATACAGGTTTGAATGCCGAATTAATAGCAGCTGGAAAAGAACCAAATATTTATATGAATTTACAAATGTTTAGAGCTACCGTTCTTGGTGGTGCTGGTAATACACTTGGTTTATGTATTCTCATGTTAAAAAGTAAATCTGTTCATTTAAAATCTTTAGGAAGATTATCAACAATTCCTGGAATTTGTGGTATAAACGAACCAATTATATTTGGATCTCCAATTGTTTTTAATCCCATTTTAGCAATACCATTTATAATAACTCCAATAGTAACTGTAAGTATGACTTATTTTGCACAGGTATTTGGAATTATTGGTACCGGACATATTGTTGATCCATCATTTACTCCATTTTTTATACAGGCATACTTATCGTCCCTTGATTTTAGAAATGTAATATTTAGTTGTGTAATTGTAATAGTAAGTATTTTTATTTACTATCCATTTTTCAAGGTATATGAAAAAAATATATTAAAACAAGAATCTGCACAAAATTAAAAAAAATTAGCACATCTATTTGTGATGTGCTTTTTTTAATTTAAATATAAAATATCTTGTTTATTAGGAAGATTTATATGTTTTATTTCTTTATTTTCAAATTCTTTTTTCAAATCAACTGCACATATTCTTCTATTATTTGAAAGATTAAAATAATAAATTAAACTTTCAGAACACATAGCCGTCATACATAAAGTCATTTGATAATCATATCCAGTTTCTGTTTCCATACACATAACCCCTGCTGGAATATCTACAGATGAAAAATTATGAAACATTTTTGTTATTCCATCAATTTCATTTTCTGCTTTAACTGAAAACTGTTTTAATAAAGCTATTTTAACAAATCTACTTACTGAAGAATAACTACCTGGCAATTTCAACCCCGAAAAACCAAAATCTCTAAATTGTTTATTGCAAATTTCTTGCTTAGAATTTAAAATCGGAGTTACTCCAACATAATTTCTAAGATTTTGTTCATGCCATTTATAATTTGGACTATTAGTTAAAACTCCAATAGAATCTCTATGAATTGTTATTTCCCCATCATCTGGCTCAATAATAATTGTCTCCCCTGTTCTATCAGAAAAAATATAATGAACTGGTATCTCATTTCCAAAAACTTTTTCACTACTTAAATTTATATTTTTTATCTCAATACATACCTCTTCTACAGTTTTACATTTTCCAAGTAAATATGTAACTAAAAATCCTGGATTAATATCTTTCTCTGCTCCCTTTTGAGTATCATATTTTGCAAATCCTGGATATCTAAGAAGCGCTCCCATTAATCCTTCTTCATTTATTCCATCAACTAAAATCGGTGTTTTTAACCCATTTACTGCCATTCCAACAAAACAATATTTTGTTTTAAACATACAATTTTTTTCAATTAACAAACTTAATTCAAAATTTCTAGGGACAATAACAATTGAATTTCCTCTTAAATCTCCAAACTGGTCATAAGTTCTTCCTAATAAATGCTTTTTATCATTTGTTTCCCACGAAAAACTACTACAAGCAAAATTCATATGTAATCACATCCTATATTTTATATTGTTTCAATTATAGTATAAATATTTCAAATACTTTTTAAAACACATATTCATTAATAAATTGTTTAACAATTGTGATATAATCAATTAATTAATTGTCAATAATAAATAAATAACTTTTTGAAAATTAAGAAAGGATATTAAAATGAAATATGATGTTATTATAATTGGAGCTGGGCTATCTGGATTAACTGCAGGTATACAACTCGTTAAAAGCGGAAAAAAAGTTTGTTTACTTGAGAAACATAAAATTCCCGGTGGATACGCTACAAATTTTACTAGAAAAGGCTTTAATGAAAAATTTTATACATTTGACTCTTCAATTCATACAATAAGTGGATTTAATAAAAATTGCTCCGTGTATAAAACATTAGATAATTTAGGAATCTTAAAAAATATAGAAATTTTAGAAAACAAACAATATACAACCATAATAAAGAATTCAAAAGAAACTATTGATATACCCAATAATTTTGAAGAATTCAAAATTATGTTAATTAAAAATTTTCCTAATTTTAGTTCAAATATAAATTCTCTATTTGAATTTATTAAAAATTTATATGAAGACATGAAAGATTTAATTTTAAAATCAGATGCGCCAAAATATCAAACAGAACTTGAATCAATATCTCTATATGATTTTTTAAAAAAATATGTAGATGATGAAAATTTTATAGAAATTTTTTCATACTTATGTTCTTATTTAGGTTTACCACCCAAAGATTTAAATGCATTTTACTATATGGTTGCTATATCTTCTTTTCTCTTGGGTGGGAGTTACTATATAAAAGGTGGAAGTGGACATATAACTAAAATTATGAAAAACGAACTTGAAAAACATAATGCTAACATTCATCTTTCTTCTGAAGTTATAGAAATACATTCCCAAAATGATAAAATCATTTCTGTAACTACAAAAAACAAAGAAGTATTTGAAGCGTATGAATTTATATTTGCTTGCGATCCAAATCATATTTTCTCATTAATAAAAAATAATACTATAATTAATGATTACGTAAATAAACTCAAATTTTTAGAAAAAAGTATAAGTGCAAGTCAATTATATATTGCACTAGACTGTTCTACTAAAGAAGTAGATATAAATACCTCTCATTTATTTATTAATAATTTAAGTCATCAAGATTCATACGCAAACATAAAAGCTGGTAATTTTGAAAATTCAAATTTTGAATTAACAGCCTATGATCAAATGGATTGTGATCTAAATAAAAATGGTTCATTTTTATGTGTTTCATCTGCAGATTTTATTACAAATTGGCCTGAAAGAAACACAGAAATGTACAAACAAAAAAAAGAACAAATTTCACAATTATTTTTAGAAAAAGTCCTCAAATTTTTTCCAAAAATCAAACAACATATTCAAGTTCTTGAATTTGCAACTCCAAGAACTATGCAAAGATATACGAACAATACAAATGGTTCAATTCTTGGCTGGGCTCAAAATATACAACAAGGTGGTTTTAACAGACCTTCATTCAAAACTCCATTTTCAAATGCTATAACAATTGGTGCTTGGTCATATCCTGGTGGAGGTTTTGAAGGAGTTATTTCTAGTTCAATATTAGGTGTAAACAGAATATTATCAAAAAAAGAAAATTCAAATAATATTAAAAATGAAATTTTACCATTAAATGTTATTATGGATGGCATGGTTGCAAAATTCAATCCGGCTAATGCAGTAGATAAACATATTATTTACAAATTTATATTTGATGGATATAATCCGATATATTTAGAAATTAAAGATAATACCGCTAAATTATTATCTGCCGAACCTTCACATGTAGATACAACAATAACTACTACTCATGAAACTTGGTACAAAATTGCATTTAATGAATTAAGTGGTCAAGATGCTTTAATGGACGGTCTTGTAAGTTGTTCAGGAAATTTAAGAAATTTTGCTTCAATGCCAAAAATATTTGATAAAGAAATCCCTGATAATTTTAGTTCAAATGAAACAAATAATTCTTCAAATGAACCCAATACTTCAAATTCTAATGATAATAACGTTTCTGAAAATAACACTAAAGAAATTGAAAATACATTTACCAAAGAACTTATGCCTATAAAAGCAATAATGAATGGTATGCTTGCTGGATTTGATTCTTCAAAAGCTGAAGGATTAGACATTAGATATAAATTTTCGTTTGATAATCAAAAACCAGTATACTTAGAAATAAAAAATAACACTGCAAAATTATTATCACGTGAACCATCAAAAATAGATACAACAATAATTACTACACATGAAACATGGCATAGAATTGCTTTTGAAGGACTTGACGGAGAAGACGCTTTAATGGATGGACTTATAAAATGTGAAGGTAATTTAAAGAATTTTGCTTTAATGCCAACACTTTTTAATACTTCAGAAGAAGAAGATAATTCTACTTCTCCAAATCTAAAATTAAATCCTGTAATATGGGTTTCATTAGCATTAGTTCCATGGATATTTTATTGGATTACACACAATATTTTTTCACCTTCAATAGTTTCTGCATTTTCAATATTATACACAACATTCTTTATCAACTTTATAAAACCAAAAAATTTCAGAAGCATAACTAAATTGGAATCAATAAATTTAGCTGCATTTTCAATTTATAATCTTGCATCATTTTTAAATCCTGTATTATTTAAAAACATAATTTCCCCTTTCTTCTTAGACATAGTTTTAATCTTAACATTATTTATAAGTGCAGGAACAAACTCAAGTGTCATGAGTGAATATTCAAAAATTTCTTTTCATCCGTCTGTTACAAAAACAAAACTCTTTAAAATAATAAATAGAAATTTAACTTTATTATGGGCACTCGTCTTTGCAATTAGATTTATTTTAATGCTAGTTATTCCTTCACCTTTAAATAACTTATCTTATTTAGTAATTATGTTAGGTATAATAATTTCATATTTTTATCCAAAATCAAAACTTGGACATTAAAAATACACCCAAAACAACAATTGTTTTGGGTGTATTTTTTTATAACGTTTACTTAAGTTATTGATATTGACTATAATTATCCTCTTGTTTATACTTATTTTGCAGTCAAATTCCATAAAAATAATTTAAATAAATTTTAAAAAGGTTAGGTGATTTTACTTAATGAACAATTCTTTTTTAACTGATTTTTTGATGATCAGTTCACCATTAGCACTAACATTTTTAGCGATATTATTAATTCTATTTGCACTTATGTTCCTTTTAAAGAAAAAACATGTTAATTTTTCAATTAGAACTATAATTGGAACAGTTATTGGTATTATACTAGGTGTAGTTATTCAAATAGTAGCTAAAACACCTGATAATCCATTAGATATAGTTTGGATTAACGAAACAACAAAATGGTATTCTCTATTTGGTAATGGTTTCATTGACTTAATAAGAATGATTGTTATACCTCTTATTGTTGTTTCAATAATTCATGTTATTATTTCAATAAAAAATTCTTCAAATATGAAGGAACTTACATCAAAAACAATATTTGCATATATCATCAACGTTTTAATTGCATCAACAATTGGTATAATTGTTGCAAATCTTTTCAGACTTGGTTTATCTGGAAACGCAACAAATGTAACTGCAGAAATTAAAGAAGTTAAAAACTTTGTTGATATATTAAGGAATTTAATTCCTAAAAATCCAGTTGAAGCAATGGTTAATACTAACATAATAGCTGTAGTTATTTTTTCCGCATTTGTAGGTGTAGCTGCTAAAAAAATGTCTTCAATTTATAAAAGTCAAATTAATTCTTTTATAAGTTTAATTGATGCACTTCACAAAATAATTATAAGCATTGCAATGTCAATCATAAGTTTAATTCCATATGCAGTAATACCTTTGATGGCTAACTCAATAGCACAACGTGGTTTAAAATCAATTTTAGATGTTTTAACATTTATAATTGCTTTATATGTTGGAATGATAATAATGTTTGGAGTTCATCTTCTAGCATTATCATTATTTGGATTTAATCCTATCATTTATTTGAAAAAAGCAATTGCACCACTTTTCCTTGGATTTACTTCAAGATCAAGTTTAGGTACACTCCCTGTTGCTGTTGAAACATTGACAACTTCAATGGGTGCAACTGACTCCACTTCTGCTTTTGTTATGGGTCTAGGTACAACTGCAGGACAAGCTGGATGTGCCGGAGTTTTTGGTGCTATGGTTGTTATTAATGTTGCAAATATGAGCGGAACTCCTTTAAATTTTGCATTTTATTTAATGACAATTATAGTTGTAACAGTTAGTTCCTTTGGAATAGCTGGTATACCAGGTGGTGGGCATACCGTTGCTTCTTCAGTATTATCTGGAATTGGTTTAACACCATTCTTTGAATATGTTGGACCAATTTTGGCTGTTGACCCAATTTTAGATATGGGTAGAACTTGTTTAAATATAAATGGTGGATTAACAATTTCACTGATTGTAGATAAATTATTGAAACAAATAAACATGGATAAATTCAATGATAAAAACTTAAAATTAGATTCGTAGAAAAGAAGGATGAAACATAAGTTTCATCCTTCTTTTCTATGTATGAATAATTCGTTAATTTTTTTACAATACTATAACATAAACAAAAAATAATATTTTATCTTTATTTTTTTTAATTTTCATGTTATGATAATAGTACTTTAATAGTCAAAGTATATTAATTGTTAAGAGAGGTGTTTTAATTAATGAAATATGATGTAATCATTGTAGGTACAGGAATGGCTGGTTTAACTGCTGGTTTAAAGCTAGCTAAATCAGGTAAAAAAATTGCATTATTAGAAAAACATTATATCCCTGGAGGCTACGCTACAAATTTTACTAGAAAAGATTCTGAAGGCAATACTTACACCTTTGATGTTTCTCTTCATTCTTTGGGCAGTATGAATAAAGGTTGTACAATTTTTAATGTCTTTAATAATCTAGGAATAGCCGAAAAAATACCTTTTATAAAAAATACCAAAAATACTAAATTAGCAAAGCTAGATGATTCCATAATAATTCCTCATGATTTCGAAGAATGGAAAAGTTCATTTATAAATCGTTATCCAGAACATGAAGAAGGGATTAAAAATTTATTTTCATTCATGAAGGAATTTTACGAAGATGTATGTAACTTAAATTTTCCTCATGATGCCCCTAAATATCAAATAGAATTGGAATCCATATCAATAGATAACTATATAAGAAAATATGTGGATAATGATGAATTTATAGATATTTTCTGTTATTTATGGACATATGCGGGTTTACCTCCTAAAAAGTTAAATGCATTTTACTATATGATAATTATATCTTCTTATGTTATAGGTGGACATTGGTATATTGAAGGTGGAAGCGGTAACATGTCTAAAATAATGAAAGAAGAAATTGAAAAATTTAATAACAGTAAAGTATACCTTTCATCAGAAGTAATAAAAATCAACACTTTAAATAATAAAATAATTTCTGTTACAACAAAAAATAACGAAGTATTTGAAGCAGATGAATTTATTTTTGCTTGCAGTCCAGTTGAAATTTTTTCACGTGTGGATGGTGAAAAATCTAAAGAGTTTCTAAATTACATGAATTTCTTAAACAATCTTGAAGAAAGCATGAGCATTACACAATTGTATATAGCCTTAGATTGTAAATCAGAAGATATAGGAATTAAAAATCCTCATACATTTGTTTACAATGTCAAAATAGAGGATTACTGGAATAAATCTAATAGCAATTTGTTTGAAAATACAAACTGTTGTATAACTGCATATGACCAATTAGATCCAAACATGAATAAAACTTGTTTTTTAGGGATATCTCGATGTGATTTTATTAAAAACTGGCCTGAAAGAGGAACAGAAGAATACAAATCAAAAAAACAACAAACAACTAGATTATTATTAGATATAGCTTGCAAAATATATCCGGATATAGAAAAACACATAAAAATTATGGAATTAGGTACGCCTAGAACAATGCAAAGATACACAAATAATTTAAATGGGGCAGTATATGGATGGGCTCAAAATGTTAATCAAGGTGGTTTTAACAGATCATACTTTAAAACGCCATTTAATAATGCAATAGTTGTTAGTTCATGGTCATATCCAGGAGGAGGATATGAAGGAGCAATATATTCTGGTTTTATAGGTGCACTTAGACTTTTATCTAAAAAATCAACTACTACCAATCATTCAAATCAATTAGTTTCATTGCCAGAATTAATGAATGGTCTTGTTTCAAGATTTAACCCTGAAAATGCTCAAAATTTTGAAGCAACTTATAAGTTTTTATTTGATGGACATGACCCTATTTATTTAGAAGTTAAAAATCAAACTGCTAAATTATTACCTAGTTCAGAAACTCCTTCAAAAATCGATACAACAATTATTACAACTCATGAAATTTGGAATAAAATTTCCTTTGATGAAATTTCTGGAAGAGATGCTTTATTAGATGGACTTTTAAAATGTGAAGGTAATCTAAAACATTTTGCTTCTATACCTAATATTTTCAATAAAAACTAAAAATTGTGATTAAAAACTTTTAAAAGAGGGGTATTTATGAATTCTAATAGTAATTTAAAACCTTTAGACTCATTATTTAACGGTTTAATAAAAAAATTCAATCCTGAAAATGCAAAAAATTTGGATATAACTTATCAATTCATATTCAAAGAATATAAAGAACCCGTATATTTAATAGTTAAAAATCAAACTGCTAGATTGCTACCAAAGTTTCAAACTCCAGAAAAAGTAGATACAATATTAACTACAACTCATGAAACTTGGCAGAAAATTTGTTTTAAACAATTATCAGGAAAAAAAGCTTTGCTTTTAGGAATGGTAAAATGTAAAGGTAGTTTGAAAAATTTCGCTTCAATTCCAAAAATATTTGATAAAGAAATTTAACAAAACTATATTTTAAAAAGTATAAATTTAAATTTATAACAAATACTTTTATTAAAGGTTGGTGAAAATATATGGAATTTTATTCAAATTCTAAAGTACTTCCCTTAGATATGTTACTTGATGGATTAGTTGAAAAATTTAATCCTGAAAATGCTAAAGGATTAGACATTACTTATAAATTTATGTTTGAAGGATACGATCCTATTTACTTAGAAGTTAAGAACCAAACTGCTAAATTATTACCAAAATCAGAAATTCCAGAAAAAGTTGACACAACACTTATTACTACTCATGAAACTTGGCACAAGATTTCTTTTAATCAATTATCTGGTGAAGATGCTATAATGAATGGTCTTATAACATGTGAAGGTAATTTTAGAAATTTTGCTTCAATGCCTAAAATATTTGATAAAGAAATTTAACTTCAATAAAAAAAAAGGTAGTAAACTACCTTTTTTTTTATAAATTTTTAAATATTTAATAAATTATAATAAAATACAACATATATATTAACAATTACAATAGTAATTTAAAATTTTTTATTGTATAATTATAAATAATTAGGAACATTTATAATTATAGTTATTTTAAAAGAAAGTAGGAAAAAACATGAACGATAAAGAATTGTATAAAGTGGCTAAAAGACGTGTTATGGCTAGAAAGGCATTTAGAATACACTTAGTCACTTTTGCAGTGGTTTCACTATTTTTATTTGTAATAAGTTATTTAAATAGAGAAAATTGGTGGATATTCCCTGTTGCTGGATGGGGTATAGGTGTAGTTATACATGGTGTGTCTGTAAGTTCTGCATTAGGAGCTGGAAGCGAAATTGAAAGAGAAATGGAAGCTCTAAAGAAAGAAAAGGATAGATTATAAAAATCTATCCTTTTCTTTTTCTCTAAAATTAATATTCTTTTAAAATACCTTTTAACTTTGTTAAAACTTTCTTTTCAATGCGAGAAACTTGAACTTGACTAATTCCAAGTAAGGAGGCTACTTGGATTTGAGTCTTATCTTTAAAATATCTAAGCATTATAATTTGCCTACTTTTTTCGTCTAACTTATTTATCATTTCTTTTAAAACAAGTTTATTTAATATTAGAGAATCATCAGAAACTTTTTCCTCAATTTTATCGATTAAAAGTATTGGCGAACCATCATCTTGATGTACAGTATCATACAAATATTGAGTACTTGAACATGAATCAATTGCTAAAATTATGTCATCCACACTAAGTTTTGTATACTCAGCAAGTTCATGAACTGTTGGCTCTCTATTTAATTCTTTTGTAAGCTCATCACGCTTAAACATTATTTTTCTCGATATCCCTTTTACATTTCTACTTATTTTGACAATTCCGTCATCTCTTAAAAATCTTTTTATTTCACCTAAAATCATAGGAACTGCATATGTAGAAAACTTGACATTATATTCACTATTAAAGTTTTTAATAGCTTTAATAAGTCCAAGTGCTCCTACTTGATAGATATCATCATAATCATATCCTCTACCCAAAAACTTTTTACTTAGTGATGCAACTAATGGTAAATTAATTTCTAAGAGTAAATCCTCAGCTTTTTTATCTCCGGTTTTTGCACGCCTAAGAAGCTCGTCATTTTCCTCATGACGAAGCACATTACCAGAGACAATATTTTCTTGTGCCATTATACAATCACCTTACTTTTATATACTTTACCATCTTAATATGAGTCCCTTTATTTTTACTACTTTCTACAAACAATTCATCCATAAAACTTTCCATAACAGAGAAACCCATTCCAGAACGCTCAAGGTCAGGTCTTGAAGTATATAATGGCTCTCTCGCAAGAGATATATTCTCTATTCCACAACCATTATCTATGATACTTATCTCCACCCTATAACTATCATTTCCATGAGTATCTTTAAATCCATCTTCTATACTAACATTTATATTTATACTTGTATTCTCATCCTCATTATACCCATGTATTATAGCATTTGTAACAGCTTCAGAAACTGCTGTTTTAACATCACTTATTTCTTCAAGCGTTGGGTCTAACTGAGCAATAAACGCAGCAACTGCAACTCTAGCAAAGCCTTCATTACTAGATCTACTACTTAAAGTTAAACTCATATTATTTTGCATACAAATCCCCCTAAGCATTATTTAAAACCTCTGTTAAATCACTATGTATTTTTACAATCTTAGTAATACCTGATAATTCAATAACCTTTTTAATTGTTTTGTTTAAATTAACTATAAAAACTTGTCCATTCTTTGCTGATATCTTCTTATGTCTACCAATAATTATTCCTATACCTGAACTATCCATAAACGAAACATTTTTAAAATCAAAAACTAAATTTTTAGAAGTGGAAGTATCTATGTAGTAATCTATTTTTATACGTATATATTCAGCTGAATGATGATCTATTTCTCCATTAAGATACGCTACAATAGTATTGTTTTGCTCTTCACAAAAAACTTCCAAAAAAAAACATCCTTTCCAAAAATTAATTTGGGATATCTTGAATATGTAAAAATTTTACAATATTATTTATCTAAATTCAATATTAATATTCAATTTTTTTCGAAATATGATAATAAAAAAATAGTGTGCAACATATATTGCACACCATCATTAGATATAAACTATTTTTAAAACATCATTTATTTCATAGATAATATGATCTTCATTTTTCGCTACTAAATCAATATCCTCATCATCATAAAGCTTTTTAAATAATCTTATCTTACTTTCAATTTGATACATAACTCTTTCATTAATAACATCCGCATTACTTTCATCAGGATCTACAGCATCTTCAGTTATTTTATTTAAAATAAAACTTAAAACACCTTCTACATCCTCTCCTAAAAGATAAGAATACAATTCAAACATACACAAAAAATCTAACTCTTCAATTAAATCTACAAGTTGTCCATATTTTTTAATCTCAAATTTATTGTTACAATCTAAATCTTTAACACAAACATTTATATTTTCTAAAATTTTCTTAACATCAGAATTACTTATTATACCCCTGTAAATATTTTTAATATGATTAATTCCAATTGTCCTAGAATCACCGAAAAAATTAAGCTCTAATTTACTAGTATGCTCAACCACAATTTTAAAAATAATCTCTACAAAACTCTTAGATATATTTGAGAAAAATTTATTAACCTTCTCAATTAATAATTTATGGTTATAATCTTCCTCCATATAATCTAACAACTTTAAATATTCATTAACCATATTAAATAAAAATAATTTTCTTGTCTCTAGGTACTTCATAAGTTTTAAACTCCTTAAATATTACCAAACTTATTAATATTTATATCATTGTAACATATTTTTAACTTTTTGTTCAATAATAATTTTGCATAAAAAAATAAAAGATCTTAAAAAGACCTTTTATACTTCACTTAATATTAATTCTTTTACAAGCTCAACGTAGCTTCTTAACCTATCTTTTATTCTATCATTAAAAATATTTTCTAAAAATATCATATTATCCATTCTAGAATGTATAATTCTTCCTAATAATTCTGTTTGAGAACGTCCGTCATTCTCTCCTGCCTCCCAATTTGTTGATTCAAAATACAAAAATGGAATATTATTTTCAAAAAAAGGATAATAATCACTTTTTGTATTAGTAAAACTTATGTTTCCCTCTTCATTGTAATTAAAATTTATATTAATATCTATATTTTCAGACACTTCTTTAATTTTCTTCAATATCTCTTTGCTAAATTCATCAACTTCTTTATCTTTATATGAATTATAAACGTACATTTTATCACCAGATGCAAGAGTATCAAGATTTATCATATATTTAATTTTAGACTTCTCTCTTGAACTTAGAGATTCAACATAATTATATGAACCATGAAGACCTTTACCTAAAATATTTATTTCTTCAGCACCAAAAAATATAAATTTTAAATTACACGGTGAATCTATATCCTTAAAAATTTCGCACAACTCAAGCAAAATAGAAATACCTGAACCATTATCATCAAAAGCATTTCCCTCAATTCTCCCGTCATAATGAGCACCTAAAATAATTGTTTTAGATGTATCTTTTCCCTTTTTATTTACTTCAATATTATAGGTATCATAATTCTCAACTTTAAATTTTAAATTTTTAGATTTATATCCCATTTTCTGAAGCGTATTTATTATGTAATCTCTAGAATTTTTTTCACTTTGTGTAACAAGAGCTCTATTACCAAGCAGCGAAAATTTTAACAAATGCCCATAAGCAATATCTCCATAATTTTTTTCTATAGCATTTGCTGTCCCGTTAGCAATAAACAAAAGCACAAAAACCATAGCTACAAATTTTTTCAAAATACCATCTCCAAAAATACTATTTTTTCAAAATTATTTCGTCATAATAAAATGTCTTAAAAATATTTGCAGAATTTATGCCAAGAATTCGTCCATTATATACGTCAAATTGTTTTTCCTGAAATAAAGCAACAATCGGAATATCTTCTTTAATAGTTTCATACGCCTTTTGATATAGTTCTTTACTTTTATCAATATCAAATTCAACAGAAATATTATAAAGAAGTTCATCTAAATAAGAATTTGAATAATAATAAAAATTGTTCATTCCATTTGTTGAAAAACTTTTAAACCAATTAGATTCAAAATTAAAATTTGGATTCATCAAAAACAAATCATAAAGTGCAGGTATATTTTTCATATCCTTAGAATTAAGCTTAAAAATTTCTTTATCCACTTCTTCACTAACAACACTAATTCCAATACTTTCCAAATCTTTCTTTACTAAAGTAAAAATTTTCGAAACAATTAAATCATCTTTCTCAATTAAAAATTTAAACTCCAATTTTTGCCCCTCTTTTTCACGAAAACCATTTAATCCTTTTTTCCATCCTGATTTTTCAAGAAAACTCATAGCAGTATTTTTATTAAAATCATTGTTAACTTCATCTTTATCATAAAATAAGTTATAAAAATTTCTATCAATAGGAGCATCTAATATATCTAAATTGTTATCCGATATTTTTTTTACAATTTCACTTTTATCTATACACAAATTAATAGCTTTTCTAACATTCACATCTTTTAAAATAGAATTACTGTGATTTATTCCAATAGATGCGTATCTATAACTAGGAAAAATATATCCGCTTAAAAATTCCACCTTAGAAATTTTTAAAAGGTTTTCATCATTTAAAAAAACATCTCTGACTATATCAACATTTCCAGAAGTTAAGTCATTGATAAAATTTTTCATATCAATGACTTTATATGTAAGAGTACTAATATTAGATTTTCCTTTAAAATGGAAAGAATTTGACTCAAGAATTAAGTACTTATTTTCTTCATATCCTAAAAATTTAAAAACTCCATTTCCAAAAGGTCTAATATCAACACTTTCTAATTGATTTGAACCTCCTTGATAATAATACTGCCCATAATAAGAAAATGAAAGGGGGTATATATTAAGTAAATCCAGTGTATAAACGTTTGGTGTTTCAACCATAACTTTAAAATTATAATCATCTAAAATTTCAAGTCCTGATATATAATCAACCGTTCCATCTTTATATTCCAACCAATTTTTTATATTTAAAAGTTCCCGATCAAAAGAACCACTATAAGAATTATCCATCAAAAATTTATATGTAAATTCAATATCTTTTGTAGTAAGTTTTGTTCCATCTTCCCAAGCTAAATCTTCTCTAAGAGAAAATAAATATGTAGTTTTATCTTCCGAAACTGTTGGAAGTTGTTTTAGTATATTGGGATAATATTCTCCATCATACCCTCTTTTCATAAGTGGTTCCCACAATGAATCAATAATATATACATCACATTTTGATTCTGCAAAATACGGATTAAAACTTCTTCTACTTATGGAATTAATACCAACATTTAAAATATCATGCTTTACAAGAGAGTCATTTGTTGGTGTATCCACATTAAGAGCACTTATATATAAAGTATCTCTATCAAATTTTCCACTGCCCTTATAAATATTATCAACTTTCATTTTATTTCCATTATTATTATCTGATTTACCACAAGACGTAAACAAAGAAATCACAAAAATAATAGACGCAAATAATAAAACATATCTTCTAAAATCTAACATTACATAGAGCCTCCATAATTTATAGTAATTATAGTATTTACTGTAAAAATAGATTTTATTTAAAAAAATAAAATAGAGAAGTAAGAATACTTCTCTATTTCAAAAATTTAATATTTTAATCCAATTTTAGTTACATAATCTTTGAATTCTGGTTCACTCATCATTTCAGTAGCAATTCTTCTTCTTAAATCTGCTAATGATGGTTCTTGCAACTTATATTCATCATACTTTCTTTCCCAATATTTTTGTCCTTCTTCTTCTGGCTCTCTTCCAACAACTATTATATACATCATTTTTATGAAATCTTCTTTACTCAAGAATCTATTAACAAATTCATCTTGAGCCATTAAGTCATAAACAAATTGAGTTACAGACAATTCTTTAGATTCTAATTTTTGAACCCAGAATCTCCATCCTTCAACTTCTGGTTTTCTTCCAAGTGCAGCTTCATAAATTCTAGCTACAAAATCTGCAACATTTCCTGTTGGTGGTTTTACTTCTTCTTTTGTCTTAAATGTTTCAATTTTGTATTTTGTTATTAGTCCATTTTCTAACTTGAAAGTTATTTCCAAATCCTTGTACTCTGTATTTGGTTTTAATCTTTCTAAGTTTAGAGTTAATTTATCTCTATTCCAAGTAAATTTAATTTTTTCATCACTTAAAGTAACACCAGATATTGTTGATTTTGGATGTGAGAACAATTCAAATACTATTTCTGCAGTAGATGAAGTTGTTGTTATAGTTGTACCTTTTACATCAACTGCTGGAACTGCTGGAGTAGATATTTTTGCATATTTAGATAATGTTTGCTCTTTATTATCCTTATCTTTCCATATGAAATCCAACTTATATACAACTTCACTTTTTGGCTCTAAATTTGTAAACCTTAAAATGCTTCCTTCTAACTCTACTTCAACTGCTGGATTACCTTCAGGCTTCTTAAATTCCATTCTTAAGAATCTTCCATTCATATCATCAATAAACAATGGAATTTCTGCTTTTCTAGCTTCAAGAGTTGTCGCTTCAAAAAGTGTTACATTAAATATTGCATTACCCATCAATTCTGGTCCTGTTGTATTATCTTGTGTCTCATCTGGAAATTGAGTTAACACAAACGGAGCTTGACTACCTATATTTAAGTGAGTTATATTATTTATTTTATTTAAAACCTGTCTTGTAACAAGATCTCTTCCATCTAAATCTATATAACTAAGCTCCAATATTAAAAATCCATAATCCCTTTTTTCAGATAATTCACTTAAAGTAACAATAAAGTAAATTATATCTTTTCCGTCTATCTTTTCAACTTTATATTTTTCATTTCCTTTAAGACCATTAACAATCAAATCCTTAACAGTTATATCCGATTTTTCAACTTCAATAACATATCTAAGTGATGTTTTATCATTTGTAACAACTGGCATTTTAATTTTATTTGGTAATTCAACTTCAAACTTTGGTATAAATACTGGAACTGCAGAACCAGAAGATGAACTTGAAGGATTTCCAGTTGTTGTACTTACAAAAGCTTTATCTGAATCTAATTCTATAAATAAAATTGGTTCAGAAAAAGCTGTAGTTCTAATAACATGACTATGTGTAGGTAATGCTGTCACTTTAGTACCACTAACGCTAAAAGTAGCAAATGTTAAAGTTTTAGTTACTACTTCACTCTCCGGTTGAGCTGTAATATGAAGCTTCCTAAAATTATACGGCATACTTCTTTGAAGTCCTGTTATTTGAGGATTTGCACCTTTTTTAGAATCATTAGAATCTACTGGAATAAGGGTTACTGGATATTTATCCATTCTATCATCTTCAACTTCAATCTTAGTTATTGTAGAATCCAAATCATATATCTTAAACGTATTAAATCTAACAGTTGTACCACCAACTTTCAATGCAACATTTGAAGCCCCAACCGAAATCATATCATCATAATCCAAATAAGTAGTATCATCAATACTATTAAAATCTACGTATGAAACAACACTCGTAGTTGAAGTAATTTCTTCTAACGCAATCATTCCTGATACAGCTAAAGTAGTACTATTTACAACAGATAATGTTTCAAATAATGGGAGTTGTTTACCAGTTTTAAACGGAGTCATTGTAAGTCCTTCAACATAATTAATAGCACTAGCTGTAAGACTAACAGTACTATCAGCAATCGGAAAAAATACTAAATCTCTATTTGGTGCAACAAACTCATATCTAGTATTAGTTTTTAATCCGTTTTCTGGTTTTTCTACTTTTAAATCAATATTAACTGATATTCCTTCAGGATTTAAATTTATATTAGATACATTTCTAGAATTTTTAGATATTCCATCTCTATTGCTAACAAAAGAATCTTCATTTACTATATTTTTTACAATATCCAATCCAGTAGTAAAAATAGTACTAGCTACAAAATCTAATGTTGTTTGTTTAGGTATAACCGAATCTAAATCTTTAAATGTTAATGATAATCCTAAATTACTTGCAGTAGCATTATTTGCTGAAAGTATATAACTTAAAGCAAGTGTTAAATAAGTTCTGTCATCAATAGATGAAACAGAATCAACTTTAGTTCCATTTATTTCATCAATTTTTTCATTAGCAGCTCTTATTAAAAATTCTCTTAAAGTACCACTAATAACAGAACCTGTAGTATTCCGTAGAACAATATCGCTTCCATCAAATGTACTAACTAAAGATACTGTAGCTCTAGCATCTAAAATTTCTCCAGTAAATACAAGACTTGGTTTAGCAGTTCCTTGAAATTTATATCTATCATGTATATTGGTTGCTGTAGTACTTATACTAAAGTCCACACCTCCTTTTGTTTCTCCGAAATGAGAAACTGTTCCAACCGGTTTTGTAACTGCAGAAGGTAAACGCGTATCATTTAAAGTAAACGGAGTTACACTTCTACCATTTACTGATGCAAACACTTCAACAACATTTCCATATTCATCTAATTCAGTACCAACTTCATAACCATCTTCCATATCTAAAGAAGGAGGTTCTATACTTTCATCTGATGTCGGTGTCATATCAGTTTCCAATCCTGATGCTGATGAAGGAAATTCATCATTTACTTCTACTACCTCATCTTCGCTTTCTACTGATATTTCTTCATTTTCTTCAACTTCTTCTGCCTCTATTACTTCTGATTCCTCTAATTCCACTGCTTCTTCTATTTCCTCTACTACTTCTAATACTTCCTCTATCTTCTCTGCTTCTACTACCTCTGCTACTTCCTCTAACTTTTTTGCGTCTGTTACCTCTTCTACTTCTTCCTTAGTTACAGTATCCTCTGCATATGTTTCTTCATTAAGTGGTTCAAAAAAATCTTGATGTGAACCAGTATTTACTTCATTATTATCTGCATCTTTTACACTTGACGTGTCTTCATAATTTAACTCCAATTCTTCCTCTGATGATTTATTAAATTTTAAATCTTTTTTATCGTCTATCATAAACTTTCTTAAATTTCCTTAAAATTATTGCTTTCATAATCATTTGTATATTTTTGTTTTTCAATTATTCCTCTTTTATGAATTTTATTTCAAAAAATAAAGGAGAAGATTTTTAAACCTTCTCCTTACTTCCTATATTAGTATTAATATTTTAAATTCAATTGAGTTACAAGTTCTTTAAACTCTGGTTGATCCATCATCTCTCTAGCAATTTTTATTCTCAACTCTTCAATTGATCCTGTTGTTCTTCTATATTCATCATACTTTCTTTCCCAATATTTTTGTCCTTCTTCATCTGGCTCTCTATTAACTATTAATGAATACATTGTTGTAACAAAAGTTCTCTTACTTAATTCTCTATCAACAAATTCTGGTTGAGTCATTAAGTTCTCTGCAATAAATTCTGTTGCAGAAATCTCTTTATTCTCTAACTTCTTAATCCAGAATTCCCATCCTTCAACTTCTGGCTCTCTTCCTAATGCTATCTTATAAACTCTTGATACAAATTCAGCAGTTTTTCCTGTTGGCTTAACTTCTTCAGCTTCAGTTGTGAAAGTATCTAAAGTATGCTCAACTGTCTTACCATTTTCCAAAGTAAATGTTACTTTTAAATTTTTATATTCTGTTTTTTCTGTTAATCCTTCTAATTTTAAAGTATTTGTTTCTTTATTCCATGTTGATTTTATTTCTTTTTCTTTATCTTCTTTAACAACTACAGTTTTAACTGGTGACTTCGCTTCTGAATAAAGTTCAAACTTAACTTCTGCTTCAGTTGCTTTTGCTTTAACAGTTGCTGTTTTTATATCTAAGTCTGCTACTTTTGGTGTACTTATTTTTATATATTTTGGAATTTTTTCTTCCTTAACCTCTGAAGTTGTACTTTTTTCTGCACTACTTTCACTTCTATAAACAAAATCAACTTTACATACTGTATTTGATTCTGGTTTTAAGTCTGTAAATTTTAATTTACCATCTTCATAAACAACTTTAGCATCTGGATTATCTTTTGGAGCTGTAAAATCTATTCTTACAAAATTATCATGAAGGTCATCAATAAATATTGGTACTTCTGTACTTCTAGCATTTTTTGATGTAACACTCTCATTTACAACTACATTAAATGCCTGAGTTCCTGTTAAATCTGTAGTTTCTGTTTTATTATCTGTAACTCCAGTACCACTTTTATTTATATCACCTAAAGCTTGTCTACCAACTAATTCTTTTCCATCTGGATCTTTATAATCTATTTCAAGTATTACAAATCCATAATCAGTATTCTTTGTTAAATTAGAAAGCGTAACTACATAGTAGTTAACTTTAGATGTTTCATCTACAATTTTTTCTACTTTACTTTCCTCTCCAGCTCTTAATCCATTTACTCTAACATCTCCAACAAATCCTTCTGGATTATCAACTTTAAATATATATCTTAAAGCAGTACTATCATTTTTAACAGCTTCAACATCTAATCCACCAGGAAGTTTAACTTTTGCATTATGAGCTGCTCCTAATGCTAACTGTGGTCCTAAAAACGCTGTTGTTCTTATTGGTAAATTATTTATAGCCAGTGTTGAAGTATCAAAATTTGCAAAAGCTATTGTTTTAGTTTCATTTTCACTACCAGCCTTATAAGTTATATGAAGTTTTGTAAATATATAAGGCGTATCTCTTTTTAATCCTGTTACTTCTAAATATGAACCTGATTCTGGTTTATTTGAGTCAACAGACACTAATGATGCAGGATATTTTGTTCCCCTGTCATCTTCAACTTCCACCTTATTAATGGTTTTATCTGTATCATTGAAAATTATTGATTTAAATCTTATTCCTGTTCCAAGTGATTCAATTTTACTAGTAGCATCTATTAATTTTTTCATATCTATATAAGTGTTTCCTGTTGCTTGACTCAAATAAAAATCAGTCTTTTGTGTTCCTGCAGATGATGCACTTGTTGCTTCATATATAACTGAACCACTATCATCTTTAGCTTCCATTTTAGTAGGTATTTTTCCTGTTTTAAAATTAGGAATAGTGAATCCTATTAACTCTTGTTTTGTACTGTCTACTTGAATTGTTTTTAAATTAGCATCTCCTTCTGTTCCTACAAAAGTATAATCTGTATTAGTTTTTAGTTCATTAGTTCCATTTGGAGTAGCTACTCTAATCATCATCTTTATTACCATATCTGATGCATTCACACTTCTTGAAACTCTAGTTTGTCCACTAGTTGCATCTAAGTCAATTATACGTCTAACATAATCTGGTGCTGTAGAATTACTTGGAAACATATCAGTTGCTTTAAATGGTATAGTTCTTACAGCTCCATCATTAGATCTAAAAATCATTTTAACTACAGTATCACTTGGAGCAAATATTGCTGCTAACGCTGCTTGTAATTTTTCTCTTGCTGTTGTTGTTGGTGAACCACCATAACCAGTATTAGCATCTTTTCTTGTTTCTTCGTAAGCATTCTGTAAAATTGTACTTAATGCTTCAGAAGAATGAGTTGCTTTTAATATATCTCCAGATAATTTAAAGCTTACCTCTGCAACACCTTGTGGTTTAGTTCCTGTTATTTCTGAACTTCCTTTAACTTTTACAACACTAACCTGTCCAACTAATTTTCCTTCTTCTACTGGAGCTTTTGGTGTACCATATAAATTGCTTTGCATTTTTGTATCTTGATTAATTTGTAAATTTAGTGAATTTTCACTATCTTTTGCTACTTCATTTTGATTTAAATTATTTTCATAATAGTCATCTTCAATAACATTTGAAAATCCGTTAATTGGAGTTTGTGTTGTTGAATTTTCAAAATTATATATTTGATCATTTGTTATTATTTCATCTGATGGATTCATTTGATAATCTTGTGTTGTTGTATCAAATAAATTTCCATCACTTAAATTCATATCATTTTTATTTGTGCTGTTTTCATAATTTTGTACATTATCAAATTGATTTTCTGTAGAAAATGAATTCAAATCTTTTCTCATTTCATTTCCTATAGAATTATCAATAATATCATCTGCATAAGCAACATCTGGATATTGATTTAGTGAATCTTGATTATATTCTGTAACTGTTCTTTCAGATGCTCTCTTTAAAATTGGTTCTTCTTGAGCAACTCTCGAATTATTTTCAGATGTTTTATTATCACTTGATGAAATACATCCAGTAAACATACTTGAGGTAACAACTAATCCAGTCAATAGAAGTGCAATCTTTTTTCTATTCATAACCTTCTTAAACCTCCGAAAAAAATAATTAATTAAATAAAATAGCATTTATAAAAATAAATAATTTTAAAAAATAAACATATATCAGTTTTTTATTAAATACTGATAAAATTATTATGAACTTTTTATTTTTTTATATTCACATTTTTTCATAAAAAAAATGGTCATTTTTAAAATGACCATTTAAAATTTTTAATAACCATATTCACTTAGTTTATCTATAAATTGTTCTAAATCACTTCCTCCTGGAACACTAACACGCTCCATTATCATGTAGTAATCATAAAACTTTCCTGCTTCTGTAGATAATGCCCATTCATATCCAACATCTTGTGCAACTCTTATTATTTCTGAATTAAATGAGGAATTTGGATAAACCAAAAACAAAACTTTTTTATTTAATGTCTCCTCTAATATTTTCTTGCTTAAATACAAAGATTTATGTACTTGTGCAATTGTAGAATCTATAAAATCTTCATTATTATGTCCTTGACTCTGAATATCTTGACCAGCATTATGCATTTCTATAAGATTTTCTTTAGTTACAAATCCTTTGTCATTTAACTGTCTTGTTGTTACAAAAAAACTTGCCTTTAGACCTCTGCTCTTAAGTTCAGGAAAAACTATATCATAAGAACTCTTATCACCATCATCAAAAGTTAAAACAAGAGTTTTTTCTGGAATCTCTTGATTATTCTGTCTTAAATCATAAAGTTCTTGTACAGTTACAACATTGTATCCATTATCAACTATATAATCAAGTTGATCACGAAAATCATCAATGTGAACATACAAATCATCTTTAGAACTTATGCTTCTTTTATCTGTAACGTTGTGATATAAAAGAATTAAAACTTCATTTTCCTCTCTAAGTTTTGCTCTCTCCTCATCAACAACAGCTGGCTTAACTTCATCATATATTTTTTTCGCATCATAATAAGATTTTGTACTATAACCAACTAGAAAAATGGAAAATAAAACTATAACCAAAATTGTTACTAACTCAAATACTCTCTTTCCACTCAATAAAACACATCCTTACAATGATAATATTAAATACAAAAGATACATTATTATAATTGCCAAATTTAGAATAATATAAACAGCTTTACTCTTGTTATTTAATTTTTTAAATAGTAACAAAATTGATGCAAGTATTGTTGAAATAAAACCAAATCCTAGTAATAATTTTGTTTGTTCATGAGTTGTGTAGTACAAAGAATTTCCTATATATAAAATATCCGTAACACAAATTATAAATAAATTAAACATGATACTTCCAATTATATTTCCAACAACCAAATTAAACTTTAATTTTTTTGCTAAAGCGACTGTAGAAGTAAGCTCAGGAAGAGATGTTGCTATTCCTAAAAATAAAGCTCCACTTAAACTTGCTGATAAATTTAATTTTTCAGAAATTATTTCTGTTACATACGTTATCAAGATACTTGCAATAACTAATCCAATACTTGCCAAAATAAATCTTATAGCTATTTGTTTTATAGATAATTTACAATTATCCTCTTCACTCTCTGTTTCCGTATCATCATTAGCCATGAATTTAAGAGATACAAAATAAAAAATCAATATAACAATTGAAACTAAACTTATATTAAATACATTTAAATCTTTTGAAAAATACACTGGAAAAAACAACGCTACATTTGTAAATAAAACAAATAATGAAGTCATGTAATGATTTTTACTTATTGTATCGTTAACAAATCCTTTAATAAATAAAATTAATACAACTCCAAGTGTTGCTAAATTAAAAATATTACTTCCCAATATATTTCCAAGGACAAGCTCCGAATTATTTAAAATAAGAGCTGCCGAAATACTTGTAAAAAATTCTGGAAGAGACGTTATTGCAGCAAGCATTACCCCACCAATAAAAGCACCTGAAATATTTGTTTTTCTATCAATTAAATCAACATAATCAGCTGCTTTTATGGAAAATCCTACTACCGCTAAAGCTAATAACACATAAGTTAAATATATCATAATCATTCCCTCCAAAAATTATTTTTTATACAAAAAATCAACTTCTATTATAATGCTTAAAATCTTTTTATTCAATACGTATATAAATATCTAATTATTATGTTCGATTAATATATTAAGGATAATTACACGGATGTAAAATTTTGATCAAGGAGGATCTGCCTATGTTTATAAATAGAAATTCTAACGTTGGCAAAGCTATGAATATTTTTAAAGTTAATAAAACGTCAACAGATAGTCAAAAGAAAAAATATTTAGATTATAAAAATTTTAAACTAGATTGTACAATCGATGATGTAGTTGAATCTCAATACATCACAAGAAATTTTCAAATAGGTATAACTTATGTACAAATAGCAAAATCTACTTTAAGTCAAGTTAAAGAAACTCTTTTTGAAATGAGAGAAGTTTTTGAAAAATGTAAAAATGAATCAAACACTTCATTTGGTAGAGAATCTTTAAATTTTAAATTTGAAGAACTCTGCAACAAATTTAATAAAGAATCAAGTAAATTAAATATTGATATCCGTGAAAATTTATTTTACAACAGCAACAATGAATTAGTTTTCAAAATTTTTGATTCTTCATCATTAGACGATTGTATATTAATTCCAAAATTAGATCCAAATAAACTCAATTTAAGAAATATAAATATAAGAAATTCAATTAACGCAGAAATTGCAGATAAAAAAATGAGTGAAACTTTGGATTATATTTTATCATCTGAAAAAGCAATAAAGTCTTCCGCAGATAAACTTTTGAGAGTAAACTTAACTGATATAATGTCCGAAAATTTATTAGCTTTAAGTAGTAATGCAAATAAAGAATCTATTCAAAATTTAATAGATTTAACAAAAAAAGGAATTATAAAAGACAATTACACTTATCACGTTAAAGACATGAAAAAGAAAAACATTGATGATTTATTACGATAAATAAAAAGTATCTTAAGACTAACATCTAAGATACTTTTTTCATTTTAATAATTGCATTATTTGTTGTGGTGCTTGATTAGCTTGAGCTACCATTGATTGTGAAGCTTGTTGAAGAACATTTAATTTTGTCAAATTCATCATTTCCTTCGCCATATCTACATCTCTTATTCTTGACTCTGCCGCCTGAAGATTTTCCGAAGAATTATTATTTAAATCCATCGTATGTTCCAATCTATTTTGTACAGCTCCAAGCCTTGACCTTTGCTCAGATACTTTTTCTATAGTATGATCTAATACACCTAAAGATTGTTGTGAATTTTCTACAGTTAATACATCCATTCCCCTAAGCCCAAATTCTCTACTTTTCATATTATCAATACTAAATCCTATAATTTGATCCCTATTTGCTCCAACTTGTAATTTTAATCCATCATCTAAAAATTCTGGAGTATTGTTTATTATTATTCCATCTGCAAGTTGAGTTAATTTACCATCAACCTTTATAGTTATTCCTGCTACTTCAAGTGTCAAAGGTTTATCTTTAGTAGCAACATTATCAAAAGTAATTTCATCAACGACATAAGGTTCTTCAAAAGTATTATCTATTATAGACAATGTAACAACATCTTCTTGTATATAACTATCTGAAGATACAGCAAAAACAAATTCTCCTCTTCCTAATTTTGCTAACTCTTGAGGTGTTGCATGAATATGATCCAAATTTCCATTCATTCCACCGGGTATTATTAAGTCTTTAAAATCTTGACCATCAATTCTTATTCCGGATATACTTCCATCTAAAATTTTTCTCCCACTAAATTCTGTATCATTTGCCACTCTATCAATTTCAGATTTTAGTTGTTCAAATTCCTGATTAATCAAAACTCTATCATCATCTGTATAAGTACCGTTTGAAGATTGAATGGCGAGTTCTCTCATTCGTTGAGAAATTGAATGTACTTCTGACAATGCTCCTTCTGCTGTTTGAATTAATGAAATACCATCTTGAACATTTCTTGAAGCTTGATTAAGTCCTCTTATTTGAGACCTCATTTTCTCAGAAATTGCAAGACCTGCTGCGTCATCTCCTGCTCTATTTATTCGAAGACCTGAACTTAATTTTTCCATTGATTTTCCCTGATTAATTACTGAAGAATTCATATTTCTATGTGCATTCATTGCATTTAAATTATGATTTATTACCATAAATACCTCCTATAGAAATACTACTACTTTAAAATTGATAAAACGTTTTGTGGTGCTTGATTTGCTTGAGCAAGCATTGCTTGAGATGCTTGTTGCAACACATTTATTTTTGTTAAATTCATCATTTCTTTTGCCATATCATCGTCCCTTATTCTTGATTCAGATGCTTGTAAATTTTCCGCTGTGTTATCTGTTGAAGTGACTATGTGTTCTAATCTATTTTGCACAGCTCCAAGTTTTGCTCTTTCATCTGAAACTCTAGAAATAGCAGTGTCAAGATAACTCATAGCGTCTTGAGAATCCTCCGAAGTTAAAAGATTTACTCCACCTAATCCCAATTCTCTACTTCTCATCCAATTAATATCAAATCCAAGCGTTTGTCCTTTATTCGCTCCAACCTGCAAAAGAATTCCATCTTCTTTTTTATCAACAAGATTGTCTAACTCGAATCTATTATCATTTCCAGTAATTCCAGCAAATACAGCAAGATTTAATTGAAGAGTTGCACCTCCTAATTCAAAAACCTCGTCTTTACCTGTATTTTCAATTGTAACACTATCTATCACATAAATTTTATCGTTAAAATTTTGCATATCCACCAAATCAAATCTTATATTTTTTCCTTCATTACTCACATGAATTTCAAATGTGCCTTCACCAAATTTTATTAATTCACTTTCATTTCTCCTTTTAAGTTCATCTGATGCTACTATCGAACTATTAGCATTATTACCATAATATCTTACAGGACCAGATCTTAAAGTTTTTCCAGACATATCACCATTTAACATTTTTCTTCCACTAAATTCTGTATCGGTTGCAATTCTATCAATTTCAGATTTTAATTGTTCAAATTCTTGATTTATTAATACCCTGTCTTCATCTGTATAAGTTCCATTTGCTGATTGAACTGCAAGTTCTCTCATCCTTTGTCCTATTGCTTGCGTTTCTGACAATGCTCCTTCTGCTGTTTGAATTAAAGATATTCCATCTTGAGAATTTCTTGAAGCTTGATTAAGTCCTCTTATTTGTGATCTCATTTTCTCAGAAATTGCAAGTCCTGCTGCATCATCTCCTGCTCTATTTATTCGAAGACCTGAACTTAATTTTTCCATTGATTTTCCTTGAGAAATTGTTGAAGAACTCATATTTCTATGTGCATTCATTGCATTTAAATTATGATTAATTATCATAACAAAACCTCTCCAAAATAATTAAAAAGAATTTAGCAAACGGTACGCCAAATTCTTTTTAATTTATTATTTTAAAATTGATAAAACATTTTGAGGTGCTTGGTTAGCTTGAGCAAGCATTGCTTGAGAAGCTTGTTGTAAAACATTTAATCTTGTTAAATTCATCATTTCTTTTGCCATGTCAACATCTCTTATTCTTGATTCAGATGCTTGTAAATTTTCTGCTGTGTTATCTGTTGAAGCGATTGTGTGCTCCAATCTATTTTGTGTAGCTCCAAGATCTGCCCTTTGTGATGAAACTCTTGAAACTGCATCATCAATAAGTTGTATTGCATCTTGTGCATCTGCAGCTGTGGCAACACTAACTCCACCAAGTCCAAGCTCTCTGCTTCTCATAGTATCTATACTAATTCCAATACTCTGATTCTTGTTAGCTCCAACTTGAAGTGTAACTCCATCTTCATCTTTTGTTACTTCGTTTGTAAATTCAATTATAGCACTTTCACCACTTTCTATATTAGTATTTAATCCATCTAATTCTATTTGTACACCCGCTAATTCAAAACTCTCATTATCTCCAGCAGGTATAAATGTAAAACTATCCATAATATACTCTTTTCCACCATTAAAGTGGGATTTATCTATTAAATCAATTGTTATACTTTCATCAGTATCACTATGAGATATTTTTATATTAAATACACCTTCTCCTAATTTCGCTAATTCTTCTGAATCAATACTACCAAAAATAGCTTGAATATCCGTATTATTATTTATGGTTCCTCCCGAAACTCCTACCACTTTAGCTGTATTTCTATCGCTATTAATTTCCTTCCCAGAAAGAGAACCATTTAAAACTTTATTTCCATTAAATTCTGTATCAGTTGCAATTCTATCAATTTCGGATTTTAATTGTAAAAATTCTTGATTTATTAGTGCTCTGTCTTCATCTGTGTACGTTCCGTTTGCTGATTGTACTGCAAGTTCTCTCATTCTTTGTCCTATTGCTTGAGTCTCTGACAAAGCTCCCTCTGCTGTTTGTATCATTGATATTCCATCTTGTGCGTTCCTTGATGCTTGATTAAGTCCTCTTATTTGTGATCTCATTTTTTCAGAAATTGCTAGACCTGCAGCATCGTCTGCTGCTCTATTTATTCTTAAACCTGAACTTAATTTTTCCATTGCCTTACCTTGTGCAATTGTTGAAGAATTCATATTTCTATGTGCATTCATTGCATTCATATTATGGTTAATTATCATATCTAAAAATTCCTCCTACAAAAAAGAAAAACAAACTAATTCAATATACAATTAGTTTGTTTGTTTAAACTTTATTTATTCATATTTAGTTCATAATTTTATTATCTTAAATAATCTTTAGCCTTTTGCTCACTTAAACCATATTTTTCAATTAATTTTTGTACAATTATTTCTTCATTAATTCCAAGTTCTTTAAAACTCTCAATCAAATTTTTAATTCCTTCTTCTCTTCCCTTTATCTTTCCTTTTTCAAAATTATCTCTTGCTATTTCCTGTTCTCTCAACAAAGATTTCATATATTCAGCCCTCCATTCTTTATTTTCCTTAATATTTCTTATCTTTTGTTCTAATTTTTTCACAAAATTATTTTCGCTAGTTGTTTCTTTCTCAATATATTCTAGAAATGATTTTGCATCTTCACTTCTTTCTTTATAATAATCTTTCGTATTGAAAAATACTTTACTCGTTCCATCTTTTAAGTATAATTCCTTATTTTCATTACAAATATTCTCAAAAGTATATTTAGAAAGTCCTTCTCCAAATGGATCAAATTTACAGATAAATATAACGATACTTTCTTTTAAATCTCTATAAATTTCTCCTTTTTCTATTGCATTTAAATCTATCATACTTTGATAATATCTACTTCTTTTTGCTAAATCTTTTTTATTTACTACTTGCATTTCTATATTATAAATTCTTTTTTCATCTTCAACGTAAACATCAAGTCGAACACTTTTTGCATCGTAATTTATATCAATAGTTTTCTGATTATCTATGTAAGTTATCTCTCCAATCTTTTTGTCTAAAAGAATCTCAAGAGTTTCTCTACAAATTTCTTTATCTCTCATAACTTTTGAAAACATAAAGTCATTACTTAAAGTTAAATTTTCCCATAAATCTTTTTGATTAATTTTCATCTGTGTAAATCCTTTTGCTGTGATATAAAATTATTATAACACAAATTATAGAACCCAATTTAAAAAGAAAAAGCCACTGAAATCAATTCAGTAGCTTTTATAAATTATCTTAAGATAGATAAAACTTGTTGAGGTGCTTGATTAGCTTGAGCAAGCATTGATTGAGAAGCTTGTTGTAATACATTTAATCTTGTTAAGTTCATCATTTCTTTTGCCATATCTACGTCTCTTATTCTTGACTCAGCTGCTTGTAAGTTTTCTGCTGTGTTATCTGTTGAAGCTATTGTGTGCTCTAATCTGTTTTGTGCTGCTCCAAGGTCTGCTCTTTGTGCTGAAACTCTTTCAATAGCTACATCTAAACGCTCAATTGCTTCTTGAGAATCAGCTGCAGTTCCAACTCCAATTCCTCCAAGTCCAAGCTCTCTACTTCTCATATTTTCCATGCTAAGTCCTATCATTTGATCTTTATTTGCTCCAACTTGAAGCGATACCCCATCTCCTGTTTTTTCTGCTGTATTTGTAAATTTAATTGATTGTGATCTATTTTCATTAAAACCATTAGTACTTAACTCGACAGTTACTCCACCTAGAGTAAAGCTTTCCTGAGTTCCATTAGTAATATCAATATCCTCGAGAGTAAAACTATCCATTACATATTCTTTTTCACCATTAAAATGTGATTTATCAATTAATTCCAAAGTTATATCAGCATTATCACCACTTTTTGCACCTACTGTAACCTTTATCTCAAAATTACCTTCTCCTAATTTTTCAAATTCACTACCAGTAAATTTACCCTCTAAACCAGCTACTACTTGTGTACCAGTATTACCAGTAGCAGTAATAGTTCCAGTTTCAAATTCTTTTCCAGAAAGATTACCATTTAAAACTTTATTTCCATTAAACTCTGTATCATTAGCAATTCTATCTATCTCAGATTTTAATTGTTCAAACTCTTGATTTATTAACGCTCTATCTTCATCTGTATAAGTTCCGTTTGCTGATTGAACTGCAAGCTCTCTCATTCTTTGTCCTATTGCTTGAGTCTCTGATAAAGCTCCTTCTGCTGTTTGTATCATTGATATTCCATCTTGTGCGTTTCTTGATGCTTGGTTAAGTCCTCTTATTTGCGATCTCATTTTTTCAGATATTGCAAGACCAGCAGCGTCATCCCCAGCTCTATTTATTCTAAGACCTGAACTTAATTTCTCCATTGATTTTCCTTGTGCAGTTGTTGCTCCTGACATATTTCTGTGTGCATTCATTGCATTTAAGTTGTGATTAATTATCATAATTTCATTCCTCCTTGAATTTCAAAAATTTACATCCTTGTATCTTTTGTGTCATCAATCATTTACTCTATTTATCGTTTCCATATAAAATTTATTAATACTTTTTTTTCAAAAAATTTAACTTAAAGACATTCGTATTCTATTCAACGCTTCTTTTATCATCTCTCTTGGATATGCCATATTGAGAACAATTTTTCCTTGTAAGCTTCCTTCTATTTCCTCTCCAAATTTCAATGTGAGTTTTCCTGTTTTCAAAATTCTGTATTCAAGTTCCTCTGGCATATATCCATATTTTGTTAAATCTATAAATGCAAGACTTCCACTTTCTGGTTTCTCAAGCTTTAAATTTCCAAATATTTTTTCCAAATATTTATCAAATAAATCAAAATTACTGTTTACATACTCTCTTAATTTTCTAGTCCAACCTGCAATCCTACTATAAAAGATATTGAATATTTCAACATCAATAGCATTTATTGCAAAACGACTATTATCATTTAGTTGTGTCTGCATAAATTCCCTAAACTTTTTATTATTTATAACCAAATTCCCCATACTACTATCCATTAAATTTAAAGTCTTGCATGGACTCAAATAAGTTATAACATTACTGCTATTTTCTAATGCCTTTGACGTTGGAATATATTTAACCCCTTCTCTTGTAAGTTCGTAGCCTTCTTCAATACTTAAAATCCAAAGATTATTTTTTCTCGCAATCTCCCCAAGTTTTTTTAACTCCGCTTCAGTAAAACATCTTCCAGAAGGATAATGTGGATTGCTTATAACCATAACTTTTGCATTCTTAGAGTATTCTTCCAACAACTCAAAATCAAGCTCAACTCTATCATCTTCAACTAACATAGGAATAGATATAAGATTTCGGCTAGACGCCAAAATTTTATATCTAAGTATTTTTTCCAAAGGTGAAAGAACTACAACATTGTCATTAACTTTTGTTAAAGATTCAAATATAAGTGTGTATGCCATCTCATCACTTGGCACATACTGAATTTTTTCATTTTCAATTTCCCACTCATACTCTCTCATGAAATATGCACTCATTAAAGTTTTGTATGATTCTTTGTCATAGTATCCCTTGTTTATTTGTTCTTCAAATAAATTATAATTTTGAATTACAAACATCACAGGTTTTGGACTTAAAAAATACATTCTCTCCACTTCGTGCATTATTAAATCATAATTGCTCGTATTTAAATTTGAATATTGATAATTATCCTTTTTCTTCTTAACTGCTTCCATTTTTTCACCTTCCAAACAATAAAATTAAAACTACTTATCACTATAGCCGTCTTTTTTATGTTCATCTTCTACTTGATAATCTTGATTGCTTTCAAAAATTTTTATATCTAAATCCTCTGAAAATTGAAATTTATTTATTATCCCATTCAATTTTCCAGTTGTGGTTTTATTATCCTTAATAAATTTCTTCAAACTATCTATCTTCTCAATTATTTGAAAATTCTTATCTGAAATATTAGACAAACCAATCGTTCCTGTGTTTACAGTTGTTGAAATTTCCATTATAGAACCAACTATTGTTTCAACTGCATCACTTACTTTATTTGAAATGTTCAAGAAATCTTTCATAAACTCATTAATTCTAAATGTATCATTTCTATACTCTTCACTACTATTTATAAAACTGTCATAATCAAGAATTATTTTGTTATCTATAAATTCAAGAATTTGTTTTGAACTCATAGTTAAATTTTCAATTGAAGTATTTACATTTTGCGCTATGTCTTTAATGTTGTTTGCTGTAACAGAACTTTCTTCTGCTAAAGTTCTTATTTCTTCAGCAACAACTGCAAATCCCCTACCAGCTTCACCAGCTCTAGCTGCTTCAATCGCTGCATTTAACGCTAATAAATTTGTTTGACTTGCAATACTTAAAATAGATTCTGTAAGAGTATTTATTTCATCAACTGCCTTCGATTTTTCTATAGCTCCCTCAAGATTTCTTTTTACATTTTCATAAATTTCTATAGCCTTATCCTTTGAATCTGTAATATTGCTTTTAATTAAATTTGTTCTCTTTGAAATATCTTGAGTGCTATCATAACCTTTTTCTGCGTTAGTCTTTATATTAAACATCTCATCACTTATAAGTTTAGATGACGCAGTTATCTCTTGAAGCGTTGCGTTTGTTTCTTCCATACCTGCATACAAATTGTCTGTCTCTGATGAAGTTATTGTCGTAAACTCTTTAAGATCTTGAGATAACAATTCAATATTATTAAATTTTGAATTCAAATCTACTACCATAAGTTTTATAACTTTTATTACATCTCTAAGACCTAGCCTCATTTTTATTATGTTGTTAAAAGATTTTCTCATTTCATCTTTTGTACTTTTTTGAACTTCAAATGTATCTACCAAATTAAAATTTGAAGTTTTAAGTATGAGGTCATCAATTCTTAAAAGTGGTCTTATCACAATAATCCTTAAAGTTATCAACGAAACTATAACATAGAATATTAAGAACAACAAAAATATAACCGTAACAAAAAATTGGTCTCTTTTCATAGTTTGAATTATTGATTTCACCGGAACAAAATAAGAAATTTTCCAATTAAAATTTGACATGTAATAAGTTATCATTTTAAATTTAGTTCTTCCGGATTTAAAATCACTAACACTAACTAAATTTCCAATATCAACTTTAGCAATATTTGTTAAAAGTTCTTCATTTGTTAAATATTCTCCTCGTTTATTCATAAACTCAGTATATAAAACCCTTTTATCATAATTATAGAGTTCAACATAACTATCATAAACAATATCAATTTTCATATCAGTTATAAGTTTTTCAATGGTTTCTATTGAAACAACACTAACCAAATAACCAATATTTTCATCTCTATAATCTTTTAAACGTATAGTTATTGCAACTTGTGGAATTTTTTTATCTGCATCAAAATACGTGATAAAATTATAATCATTTTCCATAGCCACCTTATGAATAACATCTGAAAAATCTTTAATAGATTTTCCCTCTACAGATTTATCCGAAGAAATTTCTATTAAACCCTTAGTATTAACAAGAGTAACATCACTTATAACTCCCTGTTGTAAAATTTGATATGATCTCATAACAGAATAAGCATTATCTTTGTCTATATTTTTATACTCTTGTGATATGTAATCAACAGTTAATAAATTTTGTATGCTCGGTATAGTTCCTAAAAGCTGAAGATCCAAAGCCAAACCTACTAAATCTTTTTCAAGTTCAACAGATGTAATCTGTGCTTTACCTTTTAACTCCTCAACTCTTCTATCAATAAAATTTTTCTGAATGATAGATAATCCTAACGCATATCCAATCATCCCTCCCACAAAAACAACTAAACAAAACAAAATTACTTTAATTTTAAGTGACATATAAAATTTTCACTTCCCTTAAACGCAATTAAATATATTTCTTAGTATTAGTTATTTTTATTTATTTAAACCCTCATTTTTTTATATTTTTTAAGTAAAAAATATAAAAAAAGTAAGTAACTACAAAAAAAGGTAATTACTTACTTTTAAAAACATCATTTATAACTTCATATATGTATCTAAAAGGTTTTACTTCTATATTTTTAAACTTAAAATTTTTATAATTTTCACCTTCTGGAACATAAACTTTTGAAAATCCTATTCTATCAACTTCTTTTAATCTCAATTCCATAGATGGAACACGTTTTATTTCTCCAGTTAAACCAACATCACCTATAAAAACATATCCATTATCTATAGATTTGTTTTTCAATGAAGAAACTATACTTATAATAACTGCCAAATTTACACATTGTTCTCTTAACCTTATACCACCTGTGGCTTTTATTACTACATTTTTATCAAATAATTTAATTTTTCCTCTTTCTTCAAGAATAGAAATTAAAGTATTTAATTGGTCTTTCTTTAAACAATCTGATATACGTGATGGATATGGAGCCATAGAATTGGAAACTAAACTTTCAATTTCAACTATTATACATCTATTTCCTTCCTTCATCACACTTAAACTACTTCCAAAAACTTCATCTTTCTCATCTCTTTTAGTCATAAAAAACTGTGAAGGATTATCTATAGATATCATTCCCTTTTCAGTCATGGAAAAAAATCCAACCTCTCCAGTACTTCCAAACCTATTTTTAGAACATACAAGAGAACGAAGTTCTTCTAAACTATCCCCTTCTATCATCAAAACACAATCAACCAAATGTTCTAAAGCTCTTACACCTGCAAGTTCATCTTCTTTTGTCATCTGTCCAACAATTATAACAGCTCTTGGACGATTTATATTCTTTGCAATTCTTAAAAGCTCATTAGCACATTCCATTGTTTGTATTGGTGAGCCTGGTCTCGAAGAATATTCTTCTAAAACAAATGTTTGAATACTATCAATTATTATAAAATCAGGATCAACTTCCTTAACAACTTCCAAAACATTATTCAAAGAAATATCTGAATATATCCATATATTTTCTTCTAAACATTCACCAATTATCCTATCAGCTCTCTTTTTAATCTGACTTTCACTTTCTTCTCCTGAAGCATATAAAACTTTAAATCCTTTCTTTGATATATCATGTGCAACTTGTAACAAAAGAGTAGATTTCCCTGCTCCTGGTCTAGCTGCAAGTATACTTATAGAATCCCTTACAATTCCTCCACCAACAACACGATTAAATTCATGTAAATCAGTTATTATTCTGTCACTATTTAAAACTTTTATATCAGAAAGTTTCTGTGCTTTCTTAGAAGTAGAAGTTACTCTATTATTAGAATTTGATTTTGAATTCGTCTTTTTCAAAATTTCAGACTCTAAAAACGAATTCCAAACACCACAATTTGGACAACGTCCAGTCCATTTCGGTTGTTCAAATTTACACTCAGAGCATATGTATACAATTTTACTTTTCAAATTTACCTCCAAAATAAAAACAAAGGTAAATCAATTATATCATTTTACTTACATTTCAACTACTTCTCTTCCATTTAAAATTTTATGTTTCATATAAAATGCTGTAGGAACAGATATATCCACATTCTTTGCTGCTTTTCTTATAGTGTTTTCATTTGTAACTTCTTTAACACACATTTGAATTTTTTCAAATGAAAGTTTTGCATTATGAAAAATTGTATTTGTTGTATCTGAAAAAGTTTTTCTACAATCTTTACATCTAAATCTTTCTTTAGTAACTCCATCTTTATATCTTGTATGTTTTTGATGTCTTGATATAAACGTACTATTGCAATAAGGACACTTTCTATTACTTTTATCATTTATTATTTTTAATAGAGAAATTATCTCTTTTCTACTCAAAACAATTTTATCATTTGACTTAAAAACATTTATTAACGCATCATAATCAATTCTATCTGTACTTTTCAAATAATTAATAACGTCTTCTTTTGTTTCTATATTCTGTTGAAATTTAATAACTTTTGCATTATTATCCATAACGAAACAACTCCCTGTAGTCATATTTATTTGTGATTATTTCAGCTTTAAAAATTTTTATACAAAAAAATATTCACTCTCTAAATTTTTTTAGAAAGTGAATACTTTTTTATCTTAATATTTCAAATACATTCCTAATATTTAAAAGTCCATATCCCCAATATTTATTTGGAAAATCATATCCTTTTGGAATTGTTGCAGCACTTATAAGTAACCATATGATAACAGCAGCATTTAATTTAATTCTATTTTTACGTACAATTCCCCATTCTAAAATAAGTGCAATTCCTCCTGCTGCAACAGCTGCTGAAACAGAACTACCACTAATCAAATATTCCGTTCCTCCTTTTCCTGTTGTTAATACATTAATTCCCCCTGCTGCAAGAATTGGAGAAACTCTTCCATCTAATGTGTACCCTTGACCTGACTCAGCAACTATAGAAGTAAAATTTTGATTAAAATATGCCATAGATACAGCTAATCTTGCTGTAGCTGGAGAAGTTATAGTATTATTTGAACTAGAGTTTAAAAATTTAGTTTCTGTTCTTAAAAATTCTCTTAAACTCAAATACGCATCATATTTTAATATCTGTTCATCTTCTGAAACTAAAATAATTTTCCATATTCCTGGCTTTAGATTATCAAAAAATATTTCAATATACTGCACCATTTCAATAGAATTTTTTTCAATTTTACACAGTATTCTCATATTTGTTTCTTCAAATAAAAATTTAAACTCATATAGTTTCCCAAAATCTAAATTAAATTTACCTGTTCTCTCACCTGATGGAGAAATAACTACTAAAGATGCTCTTGCAAAATTTTCAACATACACATCAATTCTTAATTTTCTCTGACCTTTATCAACAAAAAGTTCTATTAAACCTTCTTCATCAATTTTTTGAATAACTCCTGTAGTGTGAATTTGTTTATTAGCTTGGTTACCTGATGGAACTACAACAATAAATCCTAAATTTTCTGAATATTCTGTTATTTGATTTCCAAGAATTGTATTTCCACAATGATCCCCACCATTTGTTTGTAATGGAATTAAAACAACCATAGGTTTGTTATATTTAGATTTTACTTTCTTCAAATATTTAAGAGCTAAATAAATCGAAACTTCATCATATATTGGAGTTTCATTTATTTCAAAATCTAAATATTCTCTAAATTCTTTTGAAATCTCTTTCAGTTTTACAATAACCAAATCACTACTAGGTGCTCCTCCTTTAACCACTCCATATCCAGCTGCACTTGTAATACCTGCCATAGCAGTTCCATGTCCCACAATGTCTCGTGAAGGAACTATCGAATAAGGATCTCCTCCATTTTCTTTTAATTTTATAGCATCTGTTATTTGTTCTCTTGTATATACAGTTCCAAACAAATTATCACTATCATAATTATCTTTAATTGTTTGATCCCATATTTCTAAAATCCTACTTTCTCCTAACTCATTAATAAATTCCTTGTTCAAATAATCAATTCCAGTATCAATTATTCCAACTATTACATCTCTTCCAGTTAAATTTAAATATTCATTATTTTGAGTTTGATATATACCAGCATCTGTTATGGGAGAAATACTTTCACTACAAAGTGCATAATAATATGATTTTTGAATTGAAATATTTTCATTCAAAAAATAAATTTTCTCAAATTCATTTAGTTCACTTATTGGAATTGACACTATAGCAACAAATTCATTATCTGTTTCATTCTTAAGTGGATATATACAAACTCCATCTCCAATTTCACCAAGATTTTTATTAACTGTTCCTAAAAATTCTATCCTTGTTGGATCATTAAATACATCTAAAGGACATATTTGTGTTTTTAACTTATCAAAATTAAATAAATTTACTTCTTCTCTCAAGTCATATTTATTTCGTGATTCACTATTTATTAAATTTAAAATATTATTAATACTCTCACTTATATCATTAAAACTTCTTGAAGCACAAACAAATCCATATCCATAAGAATTATTTGGATACTTTATATCTCTAATTCTTGTTGCTCCTCTAATCAAAAAATATTTTATAACTTCACCATAAAGATTTTTTTTATTCTTTTTTACGATTCCCCATTCCATTAATAAAGCACAAATTCCAGCTACAACTGGAGCTGAAAAACTTGTTCCTGAAACCGTTGAAATTCTTCCTCCGGGATAAATCACTCTTACTTCTTCTCCCGGAGCCAAAACATCCGGCTTAATATTAAAATCATTTAAACTACCTCTTCCTGAGAATAAAGAAACAGTTTCAGTTCTGTAATTATAACTTCCAACAGAAATAACATTAAAAACTGTTGCAGGTGATCCAAGTGTATTATAATTATCAGGATCTAAAAATCTTGTTTTATTACCGATAGATTCCGTTATAGGAAGCCACATATTATACTCGCTTTCATATTCATTAGCTAATATTATTTGTATTGTCCAAATTCCTTGCTCTATATAGTTATCTTTATCCGCATTTATAATAATCTGAATATCTCCTTGGACATTATAGCTATTTGGTCCAGTAAATAGTATGATTACAGAATCTCCTCCCAGTTTTATAGTTTGAATTCCTTCAAATAATCTTATTACTTGACTACTTCCTGTTTTAGGAGAAATTATTTTTATATACAAGTCTGTCAAAATTCCTTTATATAAAGAAATTGGTATTGATTTATGTTCTCCGCTAATTTCTATGTTTATCTCTTCTCCTTCTGAAGTTATTCTTCCACTTTTATGATGAGCCGCTCCCCCCTCATTTCCAGCAGAAACAACAACAGAAATATTTGGATTCATAGCAAAACTACTAACATATTCTTCAAGAATACTCCTTCCTGTATGCGCTCCAAAATTTGTACTAAAACTCATATTAACAACAAGAGGAAAATTTTCTTCCTTCTGCTTCTTTAATAAAAAATCCAGTGCTTTTATAACCGTATGAAAAAGAGTTTCCGTTGAATCTATATTTGTAGTTGTGTTAACACTAATTATTTGACTTTTTGTAGCAACACCATATAAATTTTTTTCTATATTTCCACCTGCACAAGCAACAGAGGCAACTGCTGTTCCATGTCCTTTTAAATCATTTTCATCTATTAAACTAAATGGATCTTCTAATTTTAATGCGATATTTATTTCCTCACTATTATAAAGAATGTTTGTATTTGGATCATACATGTACTTAATTCTTGTTGTTCCATCTTCATTTCTAAATGCATTCAAAGTATAATCAATTCCTGTATCGATAAAAGCAATTACAACTCCTTCTCCTGTTAAATCTTTAGAATTACTCAATTCAAAAACGCATGAATTAAAATTTGAATTTATATCATCAAATTTTATTGGATAGGAAAAATCAAAATAAATATTATCTCCAATTTCATTTTTAATTTTGTTAATTAAATCAAGTTCATTAACAAATAAATATATTGCTCCAAAATCTCCATAAAAAGAATCATTTTCAATATTGTTTTGATCTAAAATTTCTAAAGTTTTTCTTTTGTTATTTGTTTTATACAATAATGGAATTTTTTCTGTAATTGAAAAATTGTTATAAACAATATTTTTGTAAAGTTTTCCTCTTTCATATATTGAGTCCTGATCTAAAATCAATTTTAAAATTTCATTCATGAATTTCTCACTTTAAATTATTTCTATCTAATAAACTATATTATTACAGTCTATAAGTTTCCAATTTATTAATTGAAGTTAAAATTAATAATTGATAAAATTGTTTTGTGTTTTAGGAGGTGATTAAAAATTTCACTAAAAATTTTAAAAGCGCCTGAGCTATATTAGCTGACGAGGACAGGGTTAATCGATTTTCGGCGGATTCCCTGCGGTAATGTCTACCGTAATTTATCTTACAAAACTTTAAAGTAATTTAAAGCACAAAAAGATAAAAGACAAATACATTTTAATTTTTAAAAAGTAAGGAGATTAATTTATGTGTGGAATTGTTGGTTATATAGGTAAAAAAAATGCAGTTCCAATTCTTATTGATGGGTTAAAAAAACTTGAATACCGTGGATATGACTCATCAGGAATTGCAATTTACTCAAACAATCATATTATCATTGAAAAATCTAAAGGAAGATTAACAAATCTTGAAGAAAAAATTGAAAATAAGAATTTCAATTCACATTTAGGAATTGGGCATACAAGATGGGCAACTCATGGAGAACCTTCAGATTTAAACGCTCACCCACATACAAACACAGAAGAAACAATCGCTGTAATTCACAATGGAATTATTGAAAATTATTTAGAGTTAAAAAACTTTTTAGAAAGCGAATGTAATATCAAACTAAAATCTGAAACCGATACTGAAGTTATCGCACATTTAATTGATTATTATTTTGAAGGAAATTTACTTGATGCAGTTTATAAAGCTGTTCACAGAATGGAGGGAGCTTATGCAATTGGTGTAATATGCAAAAATGAACCTGATAAATTAATTGCTGTTAGAAAAGATAGCCCTTTAATAATTGGTATTGGTGAAAATGAAAATTTTATTGCCTCAGATATTCCTGCTATTTTAAAACATACAAAAAATATTTTACTTGTTGAAAACAATGAATTCGTTGAAATTACAAAAGATACAATTCAAATTTATGATAACTTGAAAAGAACCGTTGATAGAAAACCATTTGAAGTAACTTGGGATATTGAATCTGCTGAAAAAGAAGGATATGAACACTTTACATTAAAAGAGATTCATGAACAACCAAGAGCAGTTTTAAACACATTAAACCACAATTTGAAAAATGGAAAAATAAATTTTGAAAATTTAAAAATTACGAAAGAAGAACTTCAAGCATTTGATAAAATTTATATTATTGGTTGTGGTACTGCATATAATGCTGGACTTATTGGTAAATACGCTCTTAAAAAATTTGCTGGAATAAATGCAATTTGCGACATTGCGTCAGAATTTAGATACAATGACCCTTTAATTGATGAAAAAACTTTAGTTATATGTATTTCTCAATCTGGGGAAACTTTAGATACTCTTCAAAGTCTTAGACTTGCAAAAGAGAAAGGTGCAAAAATTTTAAGTATTGTAAATATTGTAGGTTCTTCATTAACTCGTGAATCTGATTATATATTTTACACTTTAGGTGGTCCCGAAATTGGAGTTGCTTCCACCAAAATATTTACGTGTCAATTACTAGGATTTTACTTAATATCTTTACACTTTGCAAAACTTTTGAACAAAATGAATGACGATGAAATAAGCACTTATATTAACGAACTTACAACAATACCAAATAAAATCGAAAGCATTTTAAACAACCAAGATCAAATTAAAAAAATCTCATCAATGCAATTTAATAACGAATCAATATTTTATATGGGAAGAAATATTGATATGGAAATTGCATATGAATCAAGCCTTAAACTTAAAGAAATTTCATACATTAATTCATTTGCCATTGGTGCTGGAGAATTGAAACACGGAACAATAGCTTTAGTTAAGGAGAACACTTTTGTAATTTCCTTTGCAACTCAAGAAAATTTATTTGATAAAATGGTCTCAAACATAAAAGAAATTAAAGCTCGTGGTGCTCACGTTTTAACAGTTGTAAAAGAATCTTCCAAAAATATTGAAAATCTATGTGATGAAATTTTAAAAATTCCAAATACATTCGATATATTCACACCATTATTAAGCATAATTCCAATGCAACTTTTAGCTTACTACATTTCTGTTATGCGTGGAAACGATGTGGACAAACCTAGAAATCTTGCAAAATCTGTAACTGTTGAATAAAAAAAGCTACACAATGTGTAGCTTTTTATCTCTATTATTAAATTCAATAATATTTTTTAAAACAGCATCATTAAATCTATTTTTAAATTCATCACTATCCATCATCTCTAAAATAATTTTTTTCACAATTTCATAGGAATTACTCATAAAACCTTCATAAATTTCAAATTTTTCTACCCAATATTTTAATCCTTCAATATCGGCAGCTCTATTAAAAATAACATCATATAATTTTGAAATTAAAATTTTATTATCAATATTAAAATCTGATTTATAAACTAGATTTAAAAATTTTTCTAATTTAACCCTATCAACGACAAATAAAAGTTTTAAACAATCTAATTCATCCTCTTTAATTTCCAAACCATATTTCTTCTCATAGAAAATTTTTAAAAAATCATCAATAGAATATCCAAAATTATCTAAAACATTAAATTTTCTATCTACTTTATTGCTCTTTAATAACTTTTGTTCTTTAGTTCTAGTAGTCTTAATCCACTGAACAAATATTATTTTTTCAAGTCCTCTATTTGTATAAACAATTTTAAAATTTCTATAAACTGTATTAGGAGCAAGACCTTCTATTATAATTTTCCCATTTTTATATTTAGCTGTAGCATTTTCTATATCAACAAAAATTTTACTATTACTATTTAGCACATCACTAAAGCCTTCATTTAAAAATAATACCGCACCAGTTTCATTCATTTTAGTTCTATTTAACTCGTTATAGTCCATAACATATAAATTTTTAATTTCATTATCAATTTTATAATCAAATTTTGAATTTTCATAAACTTCTGAATAACGAGTACTTAAAGGAACTTCTAATTCATCAATATTTAAAAGCTCAATTCTATTTTTAAAATCTTCTGATTGAATCATTTCTTCAATAATCAACGTCCATACTTCATCATCTTTCATAAAATATTTTTGTTTATATTCATTAAATTTATTTAACCAGTTAATTAATTCGTCTCTACTTATATGATCTAAAAATATTGCAGAATAAGCTTTCTCTATAAATTTTTCAGGAGTATCTGTATTGTACAAAATTTTTGGATGCTGTAAAACTCTAAAAATAAATTCTTCTGGTGTTACCTCTTTCATCAAAATTTTATGCTCCCACATATAAAAATCAATAGGAAGTATTGATTTCTTAATTGTATATTGTAAAGTTTGGGTAACAAATTGTTTTATTAAATCCTGTGATTTTGCAGTTTTAAAATTCTTGATTTCCAAAACATATTTTTCATTATTAAATGATTCAGCTTCAATATACAAAGAATTGTATAAAAAATCTGGGATAAGTCCAGAAACAATTAATTCTCCATTTTCATAATTCACATCATAACCAAACGTATTTTTTAAACTCTTAGCATTTTCCAAAAAATCTTTATTAAAATTTTCAGAAGTAATAGTTATAGAAGAATCTGTAATTTTTGATAAACTTACTTCTTTTGTTGTAAATAAATAATCAACATATTCATTTTCTTTATTCTTTAAATACTCTATATTAATCTCTTGTGGGATCTGAGCATTAACAGAAAAGCCGTTACATATGTAAAAACTACACAGCATAAATAAAAAAACAATGTAAAAATAAATATTTTTTCTTGCATCCATCAGTATTCAACTCCTTTTTCGTACTCATTTTAAATATCGTAATAATTTTAGAATAAATTTATATAAATACAAACACTTTTTGAAATAAAAAAGTTTACCAAAATAGGTAAACTTAATTAGTTATAACCTTCAAATTTTTAACAAGGTTTTTAAACTCATCTTCATTAATCATTCTATCCGCAACTATTTTAACAGCAAATTCCTCAGAATATCCATTTTTAAGCAAAGATTCATACATACTCACCCAAAATTCTAAACCTTCTTTATCCGATGTTCTATTTACAATTACCTTATAAAGTCCTTCTATTTTGCTTTTAGTTGTAGGTCTGATTCTAATAAACTCATTTTCATTTAAAAGGTTTTTTACAAATTTATCAACACTTATTTCTTTAGAAGAAAGCTTGTCTACCCAGTACCAAAACCCTACTTCATCTGGATTTCTATTGAGAGCATTAAAATAAACATCTTTTATAAATTCATTTAAATCAGTTGTCTCTTCAAGAGTTGTAAACTTTGGTATACTTACAACAACTTTCCTTCCATTTTGAATTTCAAAATAAATCTTCAAACTACTATAATCTTTTCCTGGTATAAGACCCTCTACTAAAAATTTTCCATCAACAAATTTAACACTAACACCTTCTAAATTTGTTTTGAAATTTTTCCCATTCTTTGCATAATTTTGTATATTTTCAGTTAAATAAACTTTTACACTTGTATCTTCAATATTAGATTTTTGCATACCATCTTGTGAAATAGTGAAATTTAAAACTGAAGAACTAGAATTATTATTTTCACCAATAATCAAAGAATTCTTTAAAGTTTTAAATTTACCTTTATCTATTATTGATGGATTTGTTCCATCTAAATAACTTACGATTTCATAAGTATAATCCAAATCTTCTTTTAAACCTGTAATATTTAAAATTAAATCCCCTGAAGTTGTTTGTCTAGGAATCTGAACTTTTTTAAATTCAACTCCTCCAAGCCTTAAAATTAAATATAATGGATAATATTTATCTTCAAGCTTATTTTCAGAAATTCTTATTTGAACACTAGTTGCTTTCTCAGATTCTACTGAAGATTTAAAATTAAGAGTTGAAACATTAAGTGGCGAAGACAAAAAGGCATTTTTATTTTCCCCTTCACCTTCAAATTTGACAAGATATAAATCATAATTCGTTCCTTCTTTTAAATTTTCAATTACAGATTGTACATTTCCAGCGTGATCAATATTAACATTTTTAGATTCAATAATTTTACCTGATTTATCTACTGCAACAACACTTAAATTTTCTTTAGAAATATTTGAATCAACAATTCCATCGAAAAAAATTGAAGTTGAACTTGTGTTTACACTCTCTTTTATAATCTGTGGGGATTTATTTTGATTTGAATTAATCGAAGAATTTATAAAATTGACTTTCTGCAAAACTTGCTTATCTGTCTTTTCATTTGCAAATAAAGTTAAATTTTGAATTGTAATATTTTTTAAAAGTAAATTATCTATAGTATTGTTCATTATTATTTCACTACTATTTCCTGAAATAGTCATTCCTTGAAAAATAGTTTGTGATGGTTCTCCTGAACTCATAACTTTTCTAAAATCTATCATCGTTTTATTTTTATCATTATTTTTTATTATTGTTAATTTTCCTGCTCCATTTATTTTTGTACCTTGTATAACAACCAAAGAAGAATCTAAAACATCTGGTGAACCAACAATTATTTTTACATCTCTAGATAAATTTGTTAAATCAATATTTTTAACTATTGTTATATTTCCTTCAACAACAATTTCCTTAACAGTTTCATTCTTCAAAGCATCTATTAATTCTTGTTCATTTGTTACTATAACTTTATCTATTAAATTTTCAAAATTTTCTGCACTTGAAACTTTATCAACTACATTTTCAATAGCACAAACAGGAATTGTCATTAAGCCTAATGAAAAAACTGAAATAGTAGAAACAAATACTTTTGATAATTTTTTATACATAAAATTTCTCCTTAGTATATAACAACTAATCTTATTAAAAATATTTTAATATATTTGTAACTATTTTGCAACTATTTTTTAAAAGAAAAAGGCTTACCTAAAAGGTAAACCTTAAATTTATTAAAGACCTAAATCTCTAACTCTATTTTTGAACTCTTGCTCATTAACCATTTCGTCAACTATAACTCTAAGAGCCATTGACTCAGAATATCCTCTTGCTACTAAGTCATCATATTTCTTAGTCCAGAAGCTTAAACCTTGAGAGTCTGATTTTCTGTTAACTATAACTTGGTACAATCCTTCAATCTTTGCTGTAGTTGTTTTATGCTTGTTAATAAACTCTGGCTCATTTAACAAGTTCTTAACAAAATCAGCTGGGCTTGTCTTCTTATTCTTTAATTGATCTTCCCAGTAAGCAAATCCTCTTTCGTCTGCTACTCTGTCTAATGAATATCTATAAACATCTACGATAAATTGTCTAAGTTTAGTCTCACTTACTTTTGTTTTAAATGAAGGAACTTTAACTGTTCTTGTACGTCCGTCTTTATCTGTGTAAGTTATAGTTAAATCTCTATAATCTTTCTCAGGAACTAATCCAGTAAACTCAACTTTACCATTGCTGTATGTTACAGTTACACCTTCAATATTAGTTTTATAATCTCTACCATCTCTTAAGCTATTAGCTAAAGTTGTATTTCCAACTGGTATAGATACACTAACGTCTTTTATATCAGCTCTGTTAATGTCATTAGTTGTTAAATCTCCTGATGTAACTGAACCACCTGTACTTCCTCCACCTGTAATTGTTGAAGAAGTTGTTGTAAATGTTCCTGTATTAATAACCTTGTTTGCATTATCTCTTATTTCATAAGTATAATTCGTACCGGAAGCAAGTCCAGTTGCATTAACAGATGTTGAAGTTGTACTATGTCTTATATCTCTCTGTACAAATACAGATGTACTACCATTAAACACCTCAAGAGTTAATGGATAACTAGTTGTAGCAAGATCTCCATGATTCAAAGTTATAGTAGCAGAATTATTACCTGTACTTGTAACTGTTGATGAAAAAGTACCTTTTGTTTCTAAATTATTAACTGTTTGAACTCTAGTATATTTATTTTTAACCTCATCAACAATATTAAATGTAACTTCAGCACTATATTTTGCATTCTGTGCTAATCCAGTAACATCTAAAGAAAACTTTGCTTCATTAAATCTATTACTTGTTCCATTCATAACATCAAGAGCAGTAACATCTTTAAAAACCTCTTTATTTGAAGCATCTTTAACTATTACTGTAGCTGTACTTCCTACTTGAACATTAACACTAGTTCCATCATCTTTTATACTACCAGAAAAATTAATAACTGTAGGACCTGGAACAGCATTAAAAGTAACTGGTAACGTTTGACGACTTAACAATTTTCCTTCACCTAATGTATTATTTTCTAATGTAAATCCAGTAAGAGCTCCATTTTGCAATACTAAAGAACCCTTTCCAACTAAATGGTTGCTATCCAATGTAACCTTATCATTTTGTCCATTACGTATAATCGCAGATTGAGTTTCATCATTTCCATTATTGAAAATTACATTTTTTATAACAACTCCCGATTGAACACCATTAGCAATTCTCAATAATTCTCCAGTTTTACCAGTTCCTCTAGCTATTGTTATTAAAGATTGACTAGGATTAGATTGACCATTTCCATCTATAGTAACTGCTTGTGTAAAAGTATTAGTAGGTATTTCTAAAACTCCGTTACCACTAACTTCAATTGTTAATTGAGTAGTTCTACTATTTATTGCTGTAATTATATCTTTATCCAACGCTATAGGAGCAGTAACATTTATAGTAGATACTTTAGAATCCTTTACATGAGTTAACATTTCTTGAGGAGTTGTAGCATTTTGAACTGTTCTAGCTTCAGCGCTAACAACACTAGCATTAGAGCTTGCAAATGCAGCTTGTCCTACACCACTCATACCTCCTGAAAGCATTACAGCAGCCATAATACCAACTATTAATTTTGACAATTTCTTTCTTAACATCGTTTGTATCTCCTTAATTTTAAAATATTTAAACTTTTACTTAGCTTGTCCGTCCGATGCTTGTAGTCACTTGTTGTTTATAATTCTAATTTATTTGTTATAATTTTGCAATACTTTTTTATATTTTTTTTAAATTTTATTTGAAAATAATCCCCAAATGGTTACAATTTGTAATCTTTATTGCTTTTTTAAAACATTTTTTCGAATTATTTTTCATCAAATTTTAAATACTTTTTATAAGTTTGTTTAGTAAAATTGTTTTTCAAATTACCATAAATAGTAAGTTTAGAACAAAAAAATAAGAGAACTATTTTCGTAGTTCTCTTTAAATCTTTTTTATTTAATTACATTAATCGGATTACCTTTAACGAAATTTTCTAAATTTTTCATTAATATCTCAAACAATCTCTTTCTAGTTTCAAACGGACACCATCCATAGTGTGGTGTTATAATACAATTCTCTACATTAAGAAGTGGATTGTCTTTTTTCATAGGTTCAACAGATACAACATCTAAAAGTGCATATCCAACTTTCTTACTATTTAAAGCATCTCTTAAATCAATTTCATTTATAAGCTGTCCTCTTCCAGTATTTACAATAATTACTCCATCTTTCATTTTTGAAATTGAATCTTTATTTATAATTTCTTTTGTTTCATCATTAAGAGGGCAATGCAAAGTAATAATATCACTATTTTTAAATAATTCTTCCTTAGATACAAATTTTACATTTTCTGTATCTTCTCTTTTTGTTCTTGTATGTACCAAAACTTTCATATCAAAAGCTTGTGCAATCTTAGAAACTTTCTTCCCTATGTTTCCATATCCTAAGATCCCAATTGTTTTATTAGCAATCTCACAAACATCTTTGTTATAAAAACAAAAATCTTTTGAATTTATCCATTCACCTTTTTGAACTTTATTATTATGTTCAGAAACTTTCCTAAAAGCTTCAAATATTAAAGCGAACACAAGTTCAGACACAGCATTAGTTGAATAATCTGGAACATTTGTAACCACAATATTTTTTTGATTACAAAACTCAACATCTATGTGATTAAATCCTGTTGCCATAGAACCTATATATTCAAGATTATTACATTTTTCTATGATATCTCTAGTTATTAAAGATTTACAAGCTAAAATATAACTAGCATCTTTTATTCTATCAAAAACCTCATCTTTATTTGTTCTATCATATATTTTAATTTCATCAACAAATTTTGAAAAATCATCCCAGGAAAAATCCCCAGAATTTACAGAGAAAGCATCTAAAACAACTAACTTTTTCATATTTAAAACACCTCCAGTAAAAATAATTGTACAAATAAAATACTAACAAGTAACATATTTTTTTTCAAATTTTTGTTTCAATCTATATTAAATATAATTTTTTTAAATATTGTTTATTTTTTTTAAATGTTTTATAATTTAATTTAACAAAATAATATTTTTTTGTTAAATTAGGATGAATATCCATGAATACTTATAAAAATAAAAATTTTCATGTTCATAAATTTATAGTACTTTCTACTTTAGTTTCATCTTTTTGTGTTTTTTTAAACGCTCAAAATTCTAATGCTTTAATGAAATTTTTACGAGGAATATAAAGTGGATTTAAAATAAACTTTACTGGAAATTCGAAATCATATAATCTAACTTCAATGCATTCAAGTAAAAAAACAAAATTTACTCCATTAAATCCTACCTCTAATCTTCCTTAAAAAACAACTCTTAAAATCAATCCTAAAATTCAAAATGATAACAAAAATGTAAAAACTAAAGTTTCATCAAATTCTGTTATAAAAATTCAATCAAAAATTATAACTACGCAATCAAAAATTGATTTTGATAAAGGCTATAAAGTTACAAAATCAACTTGCTAAAATTAAAAATAATTAAATAGTAATAACTTTAAAAATAAATTTAGGAGATATTTTTATGTCAGATAAACTCAAATTGATATCTACCTCCGCAGCTATCGTGATATTAACTTCTACATTGACTATAATAGATACAAATAAAACTTCAGCAAATCCATTTTCTAATTTATGGAGAAAATTCAAAACTGCCGGTAATAGTTTAACTATTTCAAATCCATTTAAACCATCTAATTCAGGTTCAAATGAACTAAATAAGCCTAATTCAAAAGCAAAATTATCAAACAATTCAAAACCTTCAAGCAGTTTATATTCAAGATTGAAAAGTTTCTTCACCAAAGGTAGTGATAAATCTTACAACATTACTACTGAAGATAATACAAAAGCTAATACTATAACTCACACCTTAAAAGGTGATGATAATAAACCTGCTTCCAAATCAAAACAAAAAAGAGTGCGTTTAGCTGCTGCATACGATAACGATGATACCGAAAGTTTAACATCTAATATAATCTCTTCTGATGATTCTAATAATACTAGTGGTAGTAATAAACAAATAAAAACTAAAAACAAACCAAAAACATCTAATCCAAGTGTGAGTTTTGACAAACTTTCCATTTCTTCAGAAGATTCCTCATCAAGCTCAGAAACAAAAATTAACTCAAATAAGAATCCTATAAATTCTGATTTAATTTCAGATCTTCTATCTGAGATTGAAGTTAAAAATATACTTATTGATGAAGAACTAAACAATAAATCTATTCTAGAAAAAGACATTAATAGATCAAATGATGTAAATATTAAACAATCACTATACTTACATTTAGGAGTTTCAATTGAGAAAATATCAAATTTAGAAAATGAAATTAAAAATATTCAACAATTAATTCAAAGCCTTCAAAATTAAATTAAAATCTATACAAATTTCAATTTTAAATTAACAAGAGATAATATTCAAAAATACAAGGAGTAATTTAATTATGTTAAAGAATTCAAAAACCAGATTAAAACTTTTATCTTCTATTACAACAATATCATTAATATCCATTTCAATAATTGGTACAGATAAAACCAAAGTTTCAGCTAGCTGTTTTTCCGGATTATGGATAAGAATTAGAAATATTGCTAATAGTTTAACTCTTTCTAATCCTTTCACAAGTAGATCAGTTAACTTAAACAAACCTGCATCAAGTGGAAAGTCTTCTTCTCCAACTGCTCCTCAAACAACTGAATGGCAAAATTTTAAACAAAAATTTGGAGGTGGTTCTGACGTAATAATAACTTCTACAAACCAAAATGATTCAACAACTTCAAATAGTAAACAAAGCAAAAGTGGCTTACTCTCAAAAATTCAAAATTTTTTTACTACTAGCAGTGGTTCTAAATCTTCTAAAATTAGCACCTCTGGAAATATAAATCCCGTATTCGAATCTGATAAAGATACAACAACTACAACAAATCAAACAAGTAGAGAAAATACTAAAGACTATTCTACAGAAGAAGGAAGAAAAAATCTTTTAATGAGTTTATATGGAGAAAATTCAGAAATATTTGTTACAGGAAATTTTGAAGATTTAAAAAATAATCAGACTCATTACAGCAGACTAAATAATGGAAATAATCCTAAAACTCCGCCACCTGTTCCACCTAAAAAACATAAATTAACAGTTACTGTAGACATTCATAATAATTAAAATAGTTCTTCTCCTATTAGTTCAATAAGTCATTAAAATACTAAACCTTAAAAGCCAACTCAACTTCCTAGAACAATTTTCTTCACTAAAACTACAAATTAAGTTGGCTTTGTAAATATATTTTTAAATTTTTTTAAATAAATTTTAACTTTTTGTATTGTTTATTCATTGAAAATATTTTATAATATAATAAACTATCATGAAGCTTGCTTAAATCATTATTCAAAGTTTATTATGAGATTTAGGGAGTTTAACAATATGAATATTTTTAAAAACAAAAGATTACAATCTGGTGCGATTGTTTACCCATTAGTTTCAGGCTTAATCGTTATAGGTACTTGTACTTCAGGAGGGCAAGAAGCTAAATCAGTAATGAAATTATTACGTACAGGCGTATCGAGAATTGGTTCAATTCTTTCTCAAAAGCCATCATCTTCTCCTATTCTTACAAGTCTTAGAACAAATAATTCAAGTTTTGAATCTTCTTCAGATAATTCAATTACTACTTTAAGTCGTTCAAATTCCGGAAATAAAATTTATATATCTACTTCTAGTTCAACTTCATCAAATACAAAAAAAACAAAAAAAATAGAAACAAAAATTGAAGTATTGCAATCAAGAGTAAATTTTGATGATGGGTATAAGAGAATTCTAGAAGATAAACTTACTAATATGAGAGACAAAGGCAGTGCTTTAGGACAATTATTATATATCGATATACAAGAGGCAGGTAGAAGAAAAGCTGAAAATAATCATAAAATTTTAAAACTGCAAAAACAGCTCGACTCTATGAAATAAAAACAGATTAAAGAATTACTATAAATTTTTAACATTAAATTATAAAATTTATAATTAACAAAACGATAAAAATATTAAAGTAACTAAAGGAGGTTTAAAAATTTTTATGCAAAAAAAGATAAAATTATTATCTAGTGCAACTGTGGCAACTCTTGTTATGGCTGCAGCACTTTGCACAAGTACACAAACTGCTGAAGCTAATCCTCTTACAAATTGTTGGCGTGGTCTTACAGCTAAAATTGGAGGATTGGAACTTTCAAATCCGTTTAAATCAAAATCTAGCTCTACAACAAAAGTTAATACTTCTTCTGGTAGTAGACTATTAAGTAGAGTGAGGGGTATGTTCGGTGGCAATAGTTCATCAAAAAATAATCCTTCTAACGGTTCTGGTCAAGAAACAACTTATGCACAAGTTATAAAATCCAAAAATCCTGGAAATTCACAAACAGAGCAGCAAAAAAGGCTGCAAGAAAGCTTGTATGAAAATTTTGGAGGTAATAGTTCTGGACATTATGCTGACTTGAAAGATTTAGGAGAAGGTTCAGGTGTTATTTTAGGAGGAAATAATAAAGTTACTTATACAAAAGTTAAAACTACTTCAACACAAACTAGTAGTGGATCAAAGTTAACTATACAAGCTCAAGTACACCATGAAGGAGAAGGTAATTCTAGTGGTAATAAACCTGTTCGTAAAAAAGTACATTTCGGTGATAATGTTACAACAAGTAATTATAACCCTAGTTTTGAATCAAATGAAACAGATCAAGGACATACCGGTGTTAAAGCTTTAATAAATAAATTTAATCAGACTCAATTTTAAAAAAAGATAAGACATTTTTGTCTTATCTTTTTTATTTTTTTAAATTTTAATAAACTTTATACGATAAATACAGTATTAATTTATTCAAAAAATTTAATAAATAAATCTATGGATAGGCGAGGTTTTAAAAATTATGAAAAAAAATAAGTTAAAACCATTTTTAACAGGGAGTGTTTTTATTCTACCAGCACTTTTATTTTTAAATGGTTCTGTACAAGAAACAAAAGCTATGATGAAAAATGCCGTAGGAAAAGTTTTAAGTAATATAAAAACAACACCAATTAAAATTCCAAATATTACAAGTGGTGGTGTAAAAATATCTTCAGGTGCATTGAACGCTATCAAAAAACAAGGTACAACAACAACTACTGGTAATAAATCTTCTACACTACCTAATACACGTACTTCACCTAATTTTACTTCAAACTTAGTCAATAAATCAAACTCACTTTCAGTAACAACAAAAAGACCTGCTCCACAACCTCCAAAATCTTCTTCAAGTTTAGTAGATAAAATAAACAATTCAGAAATCACTGCAGACCTTGGTTTAAAACCAAGAAGACCCGCTCCACAACCTCCAACATCTTCTAATAAATTAAATAGTACCAGCGTAAATTCAGAAAAACCAGACCCAGGTTATGGTACTGTTCCAAAACCAATTTTTACACCTAAAGATCCTAACAAACCTACTGCGGAACCTGAACAATATCAAAATGTTGTTATATTAAATACTGATGCTGGTACTCTTACGATATTTAAAGACCATTAATTTAAAAATTTTAGAAAGGAGGTATACCAATGAAACTTCTTAAAAAAACAAAATTAGTAGTAACCGCTCTAGTATTAGGACTCCCTATAATACCAATTTTATCTGAATGTCAAGACGCAAACGCAGCAATGAAAGTAGGTAATACAGCAGTAAAAATCGGAAATACAATAAAAACAGGATTACTTAAACCACCTATCGCTCCAAAACCTACAAACATTCCAAAAGCTACAAACGTTCCAAAAATTGTAAATAGTTTAAATACTAAAACAAATTCTTCAACTGTAAATACTCCAAAAGGAAATGTATTACAAAAAGTTAGTGCGTTTAATAATAATTCACCTCATAACGGAAAAGCAATGGGACCAATAAGCCAAAGAGTGGCAGAACTAAATTTGACTGCAAAAGTTCAAAATAATAGTCCTAAAATAAATTCAAAAAATGGTGCTGTAAATTCTGCAATAAGCAGTTTAAATAAAACAGACTCTTCTTATCAAAAACAATCTACTTCAAAAAAATTAAATTTAGATTCTGGATTTAAAAATAAATTAAATATAATTTTAGGTAATGGAAATCCAATGCAAAGTGGAAATAAAAAACAAAATGCCAATAATAAACCTAGTAAATTAAATGCAAATAATGAAGCAAGTCAAAAACTTGAATCAATTTTTGGTAATGGAAATTCATCATCAAATAAACAAAATTTATCTCTTAATTCATCTTCATCATCTAGCCAAGCTTTTGAAAATGCTGATCCAAATATACCAAAAGCACCACCACTACCAGGCTCTTCAAATACATTAACTCAAACACAAAATAATAACACAGGTACACCTAATATTCCAGATGCTCCTCCACTTCCTCAAGGTGCAATACCACCAGCGCCGCCATTACCTGATAAAAAACCAGTTACAACAACCACCTCAAATGGAGGAAGTTTACAAAATCAATTAACATCTAAACTAGATTCAGGCTTAAACAAAACTAACAATAATACAAGTTCTAAAAAACCATTAAATACAGGTGGAAATTCTATTCAAGATCAGCTAATTAAAGAACTAAATGAAAAATTTAACAAAAAATAAAAAGAGATGCTTAGTTTTTATAAGCATCTCTTTTTATTTCTAAATATTTTTTATCAATTTCAAATTATTCTCGTTTCCTATGGAGGTAATATGGGTTGAATTATTTAAACATTCTTCTATTTTTTGTACATAAATTTTTTCTTCTCTTAAACCTTGTATTTTTACCTTATCATCTATAACAACAAACGGCACTCCCGTAAGATTTACATCTATTGCGTATGAAGCATCATTTGAGTATTCAACATAGCATTTTTTAATTTCATCATCACTAAAATTCAATGGCATTCCTAAAATTTGAAAAACTTGCTGTATATTCTCAATATTACTTATATCATCTAAATCTTCAAACATTAATTTATAAATGATGTTTATATATTCCGATTCTTTATTATATTTCTTAGCTAATTTAGACAAAATCAATGCCGTTTTTGTATTGTACTTCACTTTAACATCATTAATTTTTATGCCATAATTACTCCCTATATTACTAAGCATTTTAAGTATTAAACTATAATTAGGTAAAACATTAAAAAGTTCAGAAGTCCTTATACCATCTTTAGATATTCCCACATGTAATTCTTTTGTATAATATTCAATTTTCAATGGATACTCTTTGGCTAGTTTGTCAAACATAACTTTACAAACATAACTAAATGGACAAATAAAGTCGTAAAACAACTTGACATTTAACAAATTATTACACTCCCCAAAACTAAATCTTTATTCTTAACTTTAGTATTGTTTAATTTTAAGTTTTATACTCTAATTAAAAATTACCAATCAAAGAAAATAGATTTAATAACTGCAAAAATTTCTCTAATTATATTTTTTTGCCTGTTACTTGCATTAACTTCACTTCCAATTAAATAAATGTTTCTAAAACCCACTCGTCTAGCCAAAATTTTTGATCTAAATAAATGGTACTTACTTGTTATTATTAAAATTTCATCAACATCTTTTAAAATTTGTTTTGTATTTTTTAAATTTTCAAATGTATTTGTAGATAAATCTTCAACAAAAATTCTATGTTTATCAATTCCATGATTAATCAAATATTTTTTCATAACGTATCCTTCAGAAATAGGTTCATCAATTCCAGTTCCACCACTAACTATTACCTTAGAATTTTCAAATTTGTGTAAATAAATTATAGCAGAAATAAGACGATTCTCTAAAACTTTGCACGGTGTATCTTCATCCAGAATTCTTGCACCCAAAACAAGAACATATTCACAAAATTTTTCACAATTGCTTTTTTCATATTTTAAAACTAAGTACAAAATCAAAAAGAACATTACCAAACACAAAATAATTAAGCCCAACAAAAATATCATCATTTCACCTTCTGCATTTAAGCTTATTTTTGAAAAATTAAGAATAATTTCCAATAAAATTTTGAAAACTATATACATGAATTAATCTTTTTGAAAATTTTTAAGGAGAATATTATGTCATTTATACATCTTTATTTAGATAAAGACAACGATTCTAACGATGAATTAATAAATCTTTTGAAGAATTACAACATTGATTTTCTACAACACAATATAAAAAATAACGAAACTTACATAAGCGCATATGAACTTGAATCTCTTCCAGCAATAAAATTTAAAGATTCTATAATACATGATATAAACAAAGAATCTATAAAAACAATTGTTGATAAATTTAATAATTTTATCAATACCCTTCCTTCAATTAAATCTAACGATACATTTGAAGAAAAACCTAACATAGAAGAAGATTCAGAAAAATCAGAGGAAGAAATTATTGATAATGAAAATAAAACTACCCCAAATCAAATCCTTGTGGACACAATAAAAATTAGCGACAAAGAAAAACTATCTTCCTACATCAAAGATTTTGCAGAAAAACATAAAAATTAAAAATATTCATCAGAATATAATACTATTATATTTTATTATGTTTACATATTTTAAAATAATAAACAAAAACACCCTAAATGGGTGTTTTGTAAACTCAACTATCTTAAAACTCAATCTCTATTCTATTTTAAATTTAAAAAATCAGCTCTATTGACTCAAACCTTTACTTTCCATTTCTTGAAGTTTTTTCTGATATCCTTCTTCTATATTTCTAGCTAATGTCTTTGCAAATTTAGGGTCTACATTTAACGGACCTATACCATCTTCTAAGTTTTTACTAATAGTACTCGTATTAATTTTTAAATCTCCTGATTCATCAGTTTCAGTGTATATATTTATACTTCCTGTTTGATTTGACACTTTTATTTTTTTATCTTCCTCTGATATTTTTTGCCAAACTTGAGCGGCAGCTTTAACAAAACCTTTTTCCCCTTGAAAATCTGTTAATTTTTCATCAGTTTTAACATTTCTTTGAAAATCTATCTGATTTCTTGTACCTCCATAACTACCTCTTCCTACTAAAATATACTTACTTACATCTTCATTACCATCCTCATCTTCATACATACCCGTTCCAATAGGAGGAGATTTCCTCAAATTAGCTATAGCTAATTGTAACTCCGTTTGAGTAACAGCACCAGAAGATTCTCCACCACTCTTTTCTGATTGTGTAACTGGTTTTAATTTTTTCTTCGCTTCATCAAAATCTTTGCTTGATGAACTACTAGATTTTTCTTCAGTCTTTGTTTGTTCAACTTTTTTCAACAAACTCTTTACTTGATCAAAATCTATTCCTCCAGAACTTCCAGATGATTTATCAGTAGTAGTTGTTGTTGAACCTTTCTTTAAAGATGATTGTTTTTGTTCAACTACTGTTTCTGATGAACTTCCTTGTTGCGTTTGTTTACCTAGTAATGATGCAAATGATTTATTTCCTGCTACAGCTTCACTACTTGCTTGTTCAATTTTTACAACTGATCTTACAAGTTTAGCTGTAGAAACACCAGGTACCATTCTTGTTGTTTCATGACCATCTCCACTTCCTATCTGTGTTAATGAGCTTTGTTGTTTTAATCCCTCCGAACTCTCCCCTTCTTCAACTATCGTTGATAAACCTGGTTTTGGTGAAACTTCTACTTCATCTTCGCTTACATCCACTAAAACTGCTTTATATATCTTACCGTCGTCATCTTTCAATTCTACTTCTCCTCTACTACTTACTAGTGATGGCGATGTTTTCTTTCCTGCCGTATTATCTCCATCAGTTCCTTGTGTTCCTGCTCCACTTCCCGAAACTGGTCTTAAATTTTTCTTTGCTTCATTTAAATCTATTCCTTCTGAACCTTGAGTCTCTTTTCCCGTTGTTGTTCCCGAAACTGGTCTTAAATTTTTCTTTGCTTCATTTAAATCTATTCCTTCTGAACCTTGAGTCTCTTTTCCCGTTGTTGTTCCTGAAACTGGTCTTAAATTTTTCCTTGTTTCATTTAAATCTATTCCTTCTGAACCTTGAGTCTCTTTTCCCGTTGTTGTTCCTGAAACTGGTTTTAACGATTTTTTTACTTCATCAAAATCTACCTTGCCTGACCCATCCCATTGCTTTTGTTGTTTTACCAATGTTGAAGATGTTTTACTTCCGCCTTTATTAACTTCACTACTTCCTTGTGCTCCTGCCCCACTTCCTTTTTGTGCTCCTCCTGTTTGTGTCGATGAACTTTTTTTACCTTGTTCTCCTATCGCTTTCGAACTCTCTCCTTCTTCAACTATTGTTGATAAACCTGGTTTTTTCGAAGTTCCTCCTCCACTAGTTCCTTTTGTGTTTACCAAAACTACTTGATGTGTATTTCCTTGCTCATCTTTTACTTCTATTTGTGCACTAGATGATGTTGTTTGTCCACTTACTGGTGATGATGGTGTTCTCTTTCCTCCTGAACCATCTCCACTGCCTCCTTGCGAGCCTGACCCACTTGCTGATTGTTGTGACGATGAGCCTTGTCCTTGTTGTCCTGATGATGAAGCACCTTTATTCCCACTTGGTGATGAACCACTACTTCCTTGGGCTCCTGCTCCGCTTCCTGTTTGCGATGATGAACTTTGTTGTTCTAATGAAGCACCTCTACTTCCACTTGGTGATGAACCACTGCTTCCTTGTACTCCTCCCCCACTAGTTCCTTTTGTGTTCACCAAAACTGCTTGATGTGTCTTTCCTTCCTCATCTTTTACTTCTATTTGTTGTGCACTAGATGATGTTGCTTGTCCACTTACTGGTGATGATGGTGTTTTCTTTCCTCCTGAACCATCTCCACTGCCTCCTTGAGCGCCCGATCCACTTGCTGATTGTTGTGATAATGAGCCTTGTCCTTGTTGTCCTGATGATAAAGCACCTTTATTCCCACTTGGTGATGAACCACTACTTCCTTGGGCTCCTGCTCCGCTTCCTGTTTGCGATGATGAACTTTGTTGTTTTAATCCCTCCGAACTCTCCCCTTCTTCAACTATCGTTGATAAACCTGGTCTTTTTGAAACTCCTTCACTAGTTCCTTTTACATCTACCAAAACTGCTCTATGTGTATTACCATCCTCATCTTTCAATTCTATTTGTCCACTTGCTGAAACTGGTTTTAACTGTTTCTTTACTTCATTTAAATCTATTCCTTTATGAGCTCCACTCTCTTTTACTGTTGTTGTTCCCGAAACTGGTTTTAAATTTTTCCTTGCTTTATTTAAATCTATTCCTTTTGAAGTTCCACTCTCTTTTACTGTCGTTATTCCCGAAACTGATTTTAAATTCTTTCTCGCTTCAGCAAAATTTACCTTACCTAACCAATTACTTTCTCCATCTCCTGAAGAACTTTGAGTTCCACTACTACCTTGTGCTCCACTTCCTGTTTGTNNGAACCTCCTTCACTTCCTTCAGCTGTAAACTTTGGTATATTACCAAAATTGTATACTACACTTCTAACTTTAATACTTTCTCCATCTCCTGAAGAAGTTTGAGTTCCACTACTACCCTGTGCTCCACTTCCTGTTTGT
>NZ_LXFF01000011.1 GCF_001655775.1 Candidatus Arthromitus sp. SFB-turkey | reverse complement strand
TACTCTTTACCTCCTATTTTTCATAACTTTCATTGGAGCTCATGAACGGAATCGAACCGTCGATCTTCACCTTACCAAGGTGACGCTTTACCACTAAGCCACATGAGCATCATTAAGATAAATTTTAATCTATTTAAAATTTCATGTCAATAATCTTATTTCCAATTCATTTTCATTATATACTAAATAATCTCAACTACAAATTATTTCTATCTAAACATTTAACAAGCTTTCTTTTTATTCTTTGAATAGCATTATCTATGGATTTAGGCTGTCTATTTAATAAATATGCTATTTGCTGATAGCTTTTCCCTATTATATAATAATGTAATACTATCTTCTCATATTTAGATAAATTTTTTAAAACGTGCTTCTCTATTTCATTTATTTGTTCTCTGTCTACAAACAACTCTTCAGGATCTGAAATTTTTAAAGACTCCATAACATCCAAAAGAGTTTTATCAGATTCTCCATCATAAACTGGTTTATTTAACGATATGTATGTATTCAAAGGTATATGTTTTTGCCTCGTTGCAGATTTAACCGCTGTAATAATTTGTCTAGTTATACATAATTCTGCAAATCCTTTAAAAGTTGATAATTTTTCACTATTATAATCTCTTATTGCTTTATATAAACCTATCATTCCTTCTTGATATATATCTTCCTTATCCGCCCCTATCAAAAAATAAGATTTGGATTTTAATTGTATAAATTTTTTATATTTATTGATTAAAATTTCCATACATTTAATATCACCATCTTTAGCACATTTTACAACAGTATCTTCATCCACGTCATAAATATCACAACAAACATTTAAATCTTTAACTAACTCCTCAACCATAAAACCACTCCTTAATCATAGATTAATTACCTTTTCTAAACTTCTCTAACACATCAACAATACTATCATCTAAATTATCTATAAATAAGAAACCACTTTCAAAATGTTCTTTTTTTTTATTTCAATTTTTATTTTACTATTAGCTTCACAAATATCTTTATAAAATTCTAAAGATGAAATTCTAGAAGCTCCTCTTTGAAATACAGTTTGCTGTTCTAAATAGTCTGATGTTACAACAATAACTTCACTTTTTTTACCTATTTTGTGTACAATTCTTTCTATGTAAGTATCCGCAAGTTCACCATAATTTGTAAATACAACACTCAAATTTTTAGATATATTTATTTGTCTATTACCACTCTTTTGAGAACTGTGTGCATCAAAAACCAAAAATACTCTACAATCATTAAATGCTGCATAATTTTCCATAATATCAATAAGTTTTTGCCTTACTATATCTGAATCAAGATTTTTAAAGTCTTTAAAATTTGGCCATGAATTTATAACATTATACGCATCTATAAAAATAACTTTCAAACCCTATACCTTCTTTGTTTATTTTTTATTTCATACATAACAATACCAGCAGCAACAGAAACATTAAAAGACTTTATATTTCCATACATAGGTATTTTAACTTTAATATCACATTGTGATAACAGCTTATCACATATACCTTCATGTTCATTACCAACAATAATAGCTAATGGAAAATTATATTTTTCATCACCAATATTCATTTTAGAATTTACATCAGTTGCAACTATCTTAAATGACTTTTGTTTCAATTTTAAAATTACATTTTGTAAATTGTTTATTCTACATATATTCAAATGTGCCAAAGAACCCATAGACGTCTTCCAAACAGTATCCGTAATACTTACACTTTTTTTCTGAGGTAATATTATATTCTTTATACCTATACACTCAGCACTTCTAAGTATAGCTCCCAAATTCCTAGGATCTTGAATTCCATCCAATATTAAAACACATGGAAATTCTTCCTTCTCCAACTCATTTAAAAGTTCTCCAAACTTATAATACTTATAATTACTAATTTTAGCAGCAATACCTTGATTAACTCTACTTTCACAAATATTATGTATATCATTTTCATACACAAACTTAATATCTACACTATTTTTTTTAGCCCATAATATTATATCAGTTATAGAATCTTTATTAATTTTCTTACTTATATACAAAACATCAATGGAAACTTCACTATTTATAACTTCTCTAATAACCCTTTTTCCACAAATAATATTCTCTTTTCCCAAAGTTACTTCTCCTTAAATACAATTTAATATTTCACCTACAATTAAATCAAGTCTACTAAAATTACCTGTTATATACAAATATCCTATAATTGTCTCAAAACCTGTAGAGACTCTATAATCAAAAATACTAGAATTTTTAGGGATTGTTTTTGTTTTAGCATTCCTGCCTTTTTTAAAATATATTTTTTCATCATCTGTAAGTAATTCTTTAACCTTAAAATATGCAGCTCTTTGTGCTCCTGCATTAACATATTTGATGACTTCTAAATGAAGTTTATTAGAATTTGTATTACCAAATTTTTTCATAACATGACTACGCAAATAAAGTTCATATACACAATCTCCTATATAAGCAATATTTATGGGATTTAAACATCTTATTTCTTCTTTTGAATATAAATTTAAACTTTTAATTAAACTCCATTCCATCCAATTCACCTTATATTTTAATATAAAATAGTTTCAACAAAAACATTGGTATCTGCCTCTACAACCCTAACACCATCTTGAATATCTTCAAGTAATATATTCATTTTTAATAACTTTTCCCTTATAGAATCAGCGGAAACAAAATCTTTATTTTTTTTACATTCATATCTTTGCATAATAATATTTTTTATTTCTTCAGTTAAAATTATTTTGCTACCTCTCTCAACAATTTCTTTAATGTTAATACCTAAAATATCCAAAAGTTCTACCAAAATATTTTTACAATATTTTAACTCACTAGAAGTAAACTCAAATAAAAAAGAATTTACATATCTAATAAATTCAAAAATAACAGACATCCCATCAGATGTATTAAAATCATCATCCATTTTTTCTATAAATTTATCTTTAAAATTCAATATTTCACTAATATGTTTATCATGTACATTTTCAATTTTTCCTTTTTCTTTATCTAATATAGAAAAATAACACTTATATATACGTTCTAATGATTTTTCAGCCCATATAATTTGTTGTTCAGAATAACAAAGTTCATTCCTATAATGAGATGATAATATAAAAAACCTTAGACAATTACTAGAGTACTTACTTAAAATCTCCCTTGTAGTAAAAAAATTATTTAAAGATTTAGACATTTTTTCATCATTAATACTTAAAAAAGAACAATGCATCCAATAATTAGCCAATGACTTTCCTGTTAATGCCTCAATCTGAGCAATCTCATTCTCATGATGCGGAAAAATTAAATCTCCACCACCTCCATGAATATCTATAGTATTTCCATCAAAATATTTATAAATCATAGAACCACACTCTGTATGCCATCCCGGCCTACCTTTTCCCCATACAGAATCATATCCTGGTTCATTTTCTTTAGACTTTTTCCATAGTATAAAATCTAAAGGATCTTTTTTATTCTTATTAACTTCAATCCTAGAACCTACTTTCAATGTTTTTATATCTTGTCCAAACAATTTACCATACTCACTAAAACACTTAATAGAGAAATATACATCCCCATTTACTTCATAGGCAAATCCATTCTCAATAAGATGTAATATTAAATCAATCATTTCTTTAATATTCTCTGTAGCTCTAGGATTTAAAGTAGCACGTTTAATATTCAACTTATCAGCATCTTCATAATAATGCTTTATGTATCTTTCACTAACTTGACTTATATCTTTGCCTTCTTGATTAGCTTTATTAATTATTTTATCATCTATATCCGTAAAATTTTGAATAAATTTTACTTTATATCCCTTATATTCTAAATAACGTCTAACAACATCAAAAACTACAAAAGTTCTAGCATTTCCAATATGAAACAAATCATAAACAGTGGGACCACAAACATACATTGTGACAAATTCTTTGTTAATTGGATTAAATTTTTCTTTTTTCCTAGTAATAGTATTAAATACTTTCATTAAATTTCTCCTAAATTATTACTTAAAATTACATTTCCAAAATACAAATCTTCTTTAGTAGTTATTTTTATATTAAAATAATCGCCCAAATAAAAATACGTTTTTTTACCTACCAAATCTAAAGCACTGGTTTCATCTGTTATGATTTTATTATTTTTTTTTACATAATCATAAGCATAAATTAAAACTGATGTTTTAAAACATTGTGGTGTTTGAACACATAACAATCTTTCCCTATCTAAAACATCAACACAATTACCTTTATCAATTTTTATAGTATCTTTAGGTACTACATAACAAGATGAAGCATCATATTTATAAGCATTTCTTATACCATTTGTTATACAATCCACACTTACAAAAGGTCTAGCACCGTCATGTATTAAAACATAGTCACTTGTTACACTCTTTAACGCATTAAAAACTGAATCTTGTCTAAGTTCTCCCCCTAATACAATTTTTATTTTTCTATCTAAAAAAAATCGTTTAATAACATTTTTTAGACAATATTCCTCATATTCATTATTCAAAACTAAAATCACATCATTTACATACTTATGATTTAAAAATTTATGTAAAGAGTAATATATTATAGGCTTATTATTAATTTCTAAAAACTGTTTATTTAAACTCATATTCATTCGAGTAGATTTTCCTGCAGCTAAAATTATACAATCAACCTTATACATAAAATTCCTCACCTAAAACGTTGATCAATAACATTATAATATTCTTTCCATTAATTTACAAATTTATATTTTAACTTTAAATAAAAGATATAGTATAAAACCATATCTTTTATTTTTTTACATAAATAAGTTTATCATCTTTTACTAATGCTTCTATATTATCATTAGAACCTATATTTCCCAAAAGTATCTCTTCAGAAATTACATCTTCAACATATTTTGTAATTGAACGTCTTAAAGGTCTAGCTCCGTACTCGCGGTCAATACTTTTATCAAGTATAAATTTTTTAGCTTCATACGTAAACTCAACAAAAATATTCTGTCTTTCAACTCTATTTTTAAAATCATTTAACATTTTTTCTAAAATAGACATTAAACTATCATCATCTAATTGTTTAAATACAATTATATCATCCAGTCTATTCAAAAATTCAGGTTTGAAATTTATCTTGAGTTCCTTTAAAACATTCTCCTTCATCCTATCATAAGAATTTTTATTATTATTTTGAAATGCAGAAAAACCTAAAGATAAATTCTTATTTATAATATCAGCACCAATATTAGATGTTAAAATTATTATAGTATTTTTAAAACTTACTTTTTTGCCATTAGAATCAGTTAAATGCCCATCTTCAAGTATTTGTAACATTATATTGAATATATCAGGATGTGCTTTTTCTATTTCATCAAATAATACAACAGAATAAGGATTTCTTCTGACCTTCTCAGTTAATTGTCCACCTTCTTGAAATCCTACATAACCAGGAGGTGAACCAATTATTTTAGAAATAGTATGCTTCTCCATAAATTCAGACATATCAAATCTTATAATATTATCTTCACTGCCAAACATAACTTCCGCTAAAGCTTTACAAAGTTCAGTTTTTCCAACACCTGTAGGTCCTAAAAAAATAAACGATCCAATAGGGCGTCTAGGATCTTTTAATCCAACTCTGCCTCTTTTAACTGCCTTAACAACAGATAAAACAGCCTCTTCTTGAGATATAACTCTTCTTTTAATAACATCTTCAAGTTTTAATAACTTATCTGACTCTGTTTCAGTTAATTTCTCTACAGGTATTTTTGTCCAACTTGCAACAACTGATGCAATCTCTCTCTCAGTCAACGTAAATTCTTTATCATATTTTTCTATTTTCCATCTCTCTTTTGATGTTTCAAGCTTTTCTTTAAGTTTCTGTTCTTTATCACGTAATGATGCTGCTTTTTCAAAATCTTCAAGAGTTATAGCTTCTTGTTTTTCTTTTCCAACTTTAGCAATTTCTTCTTCAATTTCTTTAACTTCAATAGGAACAGTTAAATTTCTTACTCTTATTTTAGCTGATGCTTCATCTATTAAATCAATAGCTTTATCTGGAAGATATCTATCTGTAATAAATCTTACCGATAAATCAACAGCCGACCTTATAGCATCATCAGTAATTTTAACTTTATGATGAGCCTCATATTTATCTCTTATACCAAATAATATTGACACAGTTTCATCAACAGTAGGCTCACCAACAAAAATAGGTTGAAATCTTCTTTCAAGAGCACTATCTTTTTCTATATATTTTCTATACTCATCTATTGTTGTTGCTCCTATACACTGTATCTCACCTCTAGCTAAAGCTGGCTTCAATATATTTGAAGCATCAATAGCTCCTTCTGCTCCTCCAGCTCCAATTATTGTATGTATCTCATCAATGAACAAAATAACATTTTTAGATTTTTTTACTTCATCCATTATTTTTTTTAGTCTCTCTTCAAACTCACCTCTATATTTTGTTCCAGCGATTAAAGATGATAAATCTAAAGTTACAACTCTTTTATTTTTAAGTATTTCAGGTATATTCCCCTCAAATATTTTTTGAGCCAACCCTTCTACAATAGCAGTCTTACCCACTCCAGGATCACCTATAAAACACGGATTATTTTTCATTCTCCTACATAAAATTTCTAAAACTCTTTGAGTCTCTGAATCTCTACCAATAACTGGATCTAGACTACCTTCACTAGCTATCTTAGTTAAATCTCTTCCATGTTGATCAAGTATTGGAGTTGGAAATTTTTTCAATCTTTGTTCATGCTCATGGGGATTTTGTATATCTCCCGTAACATTCAATGCATTTATAGTTTGATTCCAAATTTTTACAATTGAAACTCCTTTCTTATCTAACAACTTATAAGCAACACCATCTGATTCATTTATTAGTGCCAACAATATATGTTCTGGAGACACATGATTATGTCCTAATTTCTTAGCTTCCTCAATGCTACTCTCTATAACTTTTTTGGTTCTTGGAGTTAAAGGTATCTCAGTATTTTTTATTTCAATTTCTCCTGGAGATAATACAGTACGTATCTCCTTAACCATATCTTCATAAAATATATTAAAAGAATTTAATATTTTCTGAACCGGTCCATCTTCTCTTAATAATCCAAGCAATAAATGTTCAGTTCCTATAAACCCATGACCTAATTTTAAAGCATCATCCCCTGAATAACTAATTACTTTTCTAGCTCGTTCCGTTAATTTATCAAACATTATAATACCTCCTTGTTACATCTTATCTATAACTTCAATATTCTTAAAAGAATTTCTCAAAAATTTAGCCCTCTCAAAATCTCTCTGTTTAGAACTTAAACTAAGATTTTCTACAGAGTTTTGAAGCGAAGCTGGTTGACAACCTATCAATATTTTATTAATACATATATCTCCCTTAACCATCCCCTCTTCAATCCCAAATCTAACATGAGATAGAAGTTCTAATGATTCTTTAGACGTTATTGAATAGCTATTTGATAAAATACCTATACTTCTAAAAATCTTATCCTTTACTTCTATTTCATAATCTTTAAAAAGAGTTTTTCTCATATTAATTTCTCTTTCTGTCAATTCTTTAACTATTGCATACAAATTATTCAATATATCTTGCTCACTTACACCTAAAGTTACTTGATTAGATACTTGATAAATACATCCTTCAGATTTACTTCCTTCTCCATAAAGACCTCTTATTGTCATACCAACCTGAGTTAATGCTTTATAAACCTTAGATATATGATCCGTCATAGTAAGAGCCGGAAGATGAATCATAATCGAAGCTCTCATACCTGTACCTAAATTTGTTGGACATGTAGTTAAATATCCTATTTTTTCATCAAAAGCATAATCAATTTTACTTTCTATAAAATCATCTAAATTCATAGCTTCATTAAAAGTATCTAACAAATTATATCCTGAATTAAAAAATTGCATCCTTAAATGATCTTCTTCGTTTATCATTATACTTATTGTCTCACTATCATTTACAAAAAAAGACGACTTAGACGATGCTTTTATTAGATCTTTACTTATCAAATGCTTTTCTAAATAAATACTCTTGTCCAAGTTACTCTTAGAATTCAAATCAACTCTTTTGAAAGACTCACTATAACCATCTAAACTTTTTTCAACTTTATCGGCAATATTAAACGCCTTTTCACTATCTAATTTGTGTGGAAAAACCTCACCTTTTAAATTACGCGCAAGTCTAATCCTACTACTTAAAACAAATTTATTTAATCCATCATTTTGAGAATAAATCCAATTCTTTAACACAATTATTTATCCTCCTTTATATTCTCTTCTAATTTTTTTATCAAATCTCTAATCTCTGCAGCTTTTTCATATTCTTCTGATAAAATCGATTTTTGTAATTTTTCTCTCAAATCATTTAACTCTTTTCTTTTAATAACTTTTTCTCCACATCTTGATGGTATTTTCCCATTATGCTCTGTTCCGTTTTGAACACGCTTTATAAAAATTGCAAGTATCTTTAAAAACTGTTTATAACAATCATCACATCCTAAAAATCCTGTATTTTTGAACTCAGCATAAGTAGTTTTACACTTAGAACATTCTGAATCATTTATCTTTACAACAGAAGATTGTTGGTTATTATTAAAATACTCAACAAGACCACTTAAAATATTTAATGAAAATGTATTTTCTACATCCAATATAGAATTCAAATTAAATTCTCCCAATTCTTTAGCACACTTTTCGCATATATTAAGCTCTTTTTTTATACCGTCAAAAACTTTTACAATATGAACATTAGCTTGATATTTATTGCACCTTTCACATCTATCCAACAAGCTCACCTCTTAATTAAAATAAATTATAATCATATCATTTTGTTATATTTCCAATATACAAATAAGTTTAAACGTATTTATAAAATATAATTAACTACTATTAATTATATAATTCTACATTTTTTTTAATTAAAAAAATAACAGAGGTATACCTCTGTTAAATTTAAGCTTTACTTATAGCACTTACTGGGCAAACGCCTTCACATGTGCCACAATCTATACACTCAGATGGATTTATTTCATACTGTCCATTATCTTTTTGTGTTATACACATAACCGGACAATCTGCAGCACAAGCTCCGCACCCTATACACTCATTACTAATTTTAAAAGCCATTATATTAATACCTCCATACGTCCATACGATTATGTAATGAAACTTCTTTAATTATATGATACCATATATCTTATTTCAATTAAAATATTTTTCATTATAAAAAGAAAATATTTTAAATTTATATTATCCATTTAATAATCATCTTTATTCTTTTCTAAAATATCATTTATAAAATACTTAGAAAATTCCTCACAATCATAATTTTCCTCAAACAAATCTTGATTATTTTTATCCTCATCAAAATTTTTCAGATTGTTATATTTAACTTGTATTTCATCTAATTTAATATCTCTTATATTCTCTTCCTGTTCATCATTAAATTTAACCCTAACTCGCTCTTTTAATATACTTGATCCTATAACTTCTCCCTCACCAAACTTTGTATCCACTATACTACCGATATTAGGCATTCTCTGTTTTATATCTTCATATGTATCTTGCTCATACTTCAAACAACACATAAGTCTTCCACACATTCCAGAAATTTTACTAGGATTTAAAGATAAATTTTGCTCTTTAGCCATTTTTATAGAAACTGACGTAAAATCTCCTAAAAATGTAGAACAGCAAAGAGATCTTCCACAAGTTCCAATACCGCCAACAGATTTCGCCTCATCTCTAACACCAATTTGTCTAAGTTCTATTCTAGTTTTAAAAATAGATGCAAGAGTTTTAACTAGCTCTCTAAAATCAACTCTACCCTCAGCTATAAAATAAAATATTATTTTATTATTATCAAAGGTATACTCAACTTCAACTAAATTCATACCCAAATCAAACTCTCTTATCTTCTCTTGAGCTATTTTAAAAGCCTCTTTTTCTTTCCTTTTATTTTCATTATGTATTTCTTTATCTTCTTGAGTTGCAATCCTTATACATTTTTTTAAAGAATTTGGCAAATTATTTTCCTCAACAAATTTTGGACCAACAACACATTTACCGTACTCAATCCCTCGTGAAGTTTCCAAAATTAAATACTCACCCACACTAACCTCAAATTCTTCACATAAAAAATAATAAACTTTTCCAACACTTTTAAATCTCGCACCAATTACTCTTCTCAATTTACCCCTCCACAACTTTTAAAATAAAAATCTTATAACACACTTCTATATTTAAATTCAAATTAATTCTACTTCTAAACTCATCTAAAAATTTTAAAATATTGTAAATCTTATACATAGAAATATTTTTCGAAATTTTAACTATATGATCCTTAAAATATTTATTGCAAATCAATTCTACATTATTGATTTCCTTATAAATGAATATATCTCTTAATATCTCAAAAAATATTTCTAAAAAAACTCCAACATAATCTTTATAATTATTTATTTCATTTCCAATCTCAAAAATATCAACTAAAAAACCTTTATTAAAATATTTAAACAAATTTATAATATGTAAATAAATTTTATATATATATCCTTCTTCTAAAATAAAATTTGTTACATCAATATCTCCCTTAGTCTGTAAATATAAATCCCTTAACTCTTGTTTTTTTATCTCTTTATCTTTAAAAATTTTTTCATATTCTAAAAAACTTATTCTTCCAAATTTTACTAACAAACACCTAGATACTAAAGTATCAATCATTTTTTTTATATCATTAACTATTAATATTATAAATATATTTTCAATAGAGTCTTCTAAAGATTTTAGAAATGAATTCTGCGCTTTATCTGTCATTTTATCTGCTTCATAAATTAAAATAACTTTATTTTTAGAAATTTCTGGCTTCTTTATTAATTCCATATTTAATGCTCTAATATCTTCAACTGAAATAATTTTCTATCATATCTCTTAAATTTTTAACTTCAGTATTTAAAATTCTTAAAGCAAACTCTTTTGAAATTCTTTTTCTTTCATTATAATTCTTTCCATAAAATATAAATGACTGCGGACACCTATCTTTTAAAAGTAATTTAAATAAAGATTTTTCTATATTTTCATAACACATTTTAAACTCCAAAATTTAAAATTTTCAAAACATATTCATATATGCAATCATTTATTTCTTCAACAGACAATAATTTCCCATTTGAAAAACAATTTATATGTACTAAATTATATTTTTCAGCTATATATTTACAATTTTCATAACATTTTCTCAAAAATTCCTCGTCTTCCTCATGCACATCTTTTTCACCTCTAGATTTTACAATATCCAAACTAATATTTATAGGAATATCCATAAAAAATGTTATTTTTTCCTTTAATAAACCGCACATATTATACTCAAAATCTAAAACCCAATTAAAAAATTTTTCCCTTTCATGTAAATCTTCAATTTTAGAACCTTGATATATTAAATTGGAATAAACATATCTATCACAAAGTATTACATATCCTTCATTTAAATATTTCTTCATAATAGTTTCATATAAACCTAATCTATCTAATGAAAAAAACACTGAAACCACATACGGATTCATATTTTTTTCAAATTTACCCTTTAAATATTCCTTTACAAATAAAGAATACTCATTTTCATAATTTGGAAATTCTATTCTCAAAACTTTAATCCCAATATCTTTTAATCTTTTTTCCAAAAGTTTCGTTTGAGTTTCCTTTCCACTTCCATCTAATCCCTCAAAAGCTAATATCATTCCTTTTTCATTAAAACTCACAAACTATTCCTCCACAATTTTTACATATTCATCTTTAAATAATCCATTAACATCATAACAAAGTTTCTTGTATTCATTAATAAGAACTATATGTTCTATTAAAATTTTTTCACCTCTAAAAATAATAGGAACCCCAGGTGGATATAAAAATATATCATTAAATGAAATTTTACCAACACTTTCTTTAAATTTTATAAATCTATACTTTCTATCTTTAACTTCATAAGGTTCTATCTTTTTTTCATACTTAGCCTCACAAGCTTTTAAGACAAGTTCAAAAATATAATTTTCTTTAAAATTATAATCAAATTTTTTTAATTTACTCTCTAAATATTTTAAATCTTTAACTTTTGTGTAAATAGTTGGAATCAGAACAATTCCATTAAAAAATATCATTTCACAAATAATTTTTTTCCTAAATAAATAATCATATAAATCTTTAGAATTTAAATTTTTAAATTTAAATTTCAAACAAATTCTTGTGTCATCATAATAAAAATTCCCATTACTTTTACAATAAATATGAGAATTTTCTATCGCGTACATATATGCATCTCTGTTAATATGTTTTTTAAAATTATTACATCTTTTAAGTAAAACGTCTTTTCTTTTAAAATAGTTTTTACAATCTTCTAGACTCTTTTCAAGTGAAATCATAGTTAAATATGATGGACTTGTAGTTGTAAAAATAGAAAAATATTCATCAACTTTATCTATAAATTTTTCATTATTCACATGTAAATATGCTCCCTGGGTAAATGCAGCTAATGTTTTATGAGCACTCATAACACTAATATCACAGAATTTATTAGGACATTCTAAAGTTTTATTAAAAGCTTTAATATGAGCTCCATGTGCACTATCTATTAATAAAAATATATTCTTTTTTCTTAAATACTCATATATTTCCTTTTGATTTATGTAAAATCCATAATAATTAGGATTAGTTAAAATCACACCTTTAATTTTAGGATTCTTATGTATGCAATCTTTTATATTATTTAAAATTATATTTTCATCTCTATAATCAATTTTTGAAAATTCATCTGGTAATAAAAGATCCACGTTATATATTTCTCTATTTATATAATTAACCTTTAATTTTCTCAAAAAAATAGAATTCATTATACTTACATGACATCCACGTTCAATTAAAACTTCATCAAATTCATTAAAAACGCTAAAAATCATAATTTGTATTCCACTTGTTGAGCCATTTAATAAATAATAAGATTTTTTACTTCCATAAAATTCACTTAACTCATTTAAAGAATCTTTTATGCACTCTGTTGGTTTATGTAAGTTATCAAGTCCAAAAACTTCTGTTAAATCATACCTTAAAATATTTTTAAATTTCAAATATCCCTTTCCCTGTTTATGGCCTGGAGTTGTAAAAAATTTATATTTTCCTTTTAAAAGTTTGTTTGCTTCTTCAAATATTTTTCCCACTTAATCACCTGTTTTAAAAATTATCTTTATTTGATATACTCTTATTATCTTAAAATTTTAATTTTAGGAGATTTTATATGATTTGCATATATAAAACATTAAATAATGATACACTAGAAAAAATTGACAATATAGAATCTGGTTGTTGGATAAATATAGTTGAACCATCAGAACAAGAGCTTTTATTTATATCAAAAAAAACTCAGGTATCTCTTTCTTTATTAAATGCTGCACTAGATGAAGAAGAGACTTCAAGAATAGACATAGAGGATACAAATATCCTAATAATCGTTGACGTTCCTTTTACAAGTGTAGAAGAAAACTCTCTCACTTATGGAACATATCCTTTAGGAATAATTTCAAACGATAATTACATTATAACTATATCTCTTAAAAAAAATAAAGTTATAACAGACTTTATTGATGGAAAAATTAAAACATTTTATACATATAAACGTTCAAGATTTACTCTTCAAATACTAAATAAATTAACAACATATTTTTTAGTGTATCTACGTCAAATAGATAAAAAAAGTCAAATAATTCATAGCAAAATACATAAGTCAATGAAAAACAAAGAATTAATTCAACTTTTATCACTGGAAAAATCTCTTGTTTATTTTTCCACTTCATTAAAATCAAACGAGATGACCTTAGAAAAATTACTAAAATATGATTTTATACAAAAATATGAAGAAGACAAACATTTACTTGAAGATGTTATTATAGACAATAAACAAGCAATAGAAATGGCTCATATATACGCAAGTGTGTTATCAAGTCTACTTGAATTTTTTGCAGCACTTATATCAAATAATTTAAATATGGTTATGAAATTTCTTGCATCTATGACCATAGTGCTTTCTGTTCCATCAATTATTTTTGGACTTTGGGGAACAAATGTTATTTTACCTTTTTCAGATAATCCATTTGGTTTTTTAATAATTTTGGTAATTTCTATTCTAATTTCTTTATTAATTGCTATTATCCTTTATAAAAAAGACATGTTCTAACCTTTAAATAAATATATCTATTAAAAATTTGATTTTTATTTAGAGGTTTTTAAAATGAGTATAGCTTGTAAAAAATTAAATTTCGGAGATACAATATCAATAATTTCTCCATCGTCTCCTTCTTCAAAAGAAACTATTGATTATTCACTAGATAAACTTAAATCTTTAAAATTTAATTACAAAATTTATGATAATTTATATGAAAACTTGGGATATCTTGCGGGATCAGATGAAAATAGAGCTAATGACTTTAACTCTGCACTTAAAGATGATAATACAAAAGCGATAATGTGTATTCGTGGTGGATATGGAACACTAAGAATTATGGATTTGATACATTGGTCTTTTTTTAAAAAAAATCCAAAAATATTTATGGGATTTAGTGATATAACTCCTATTTTAAACTACATTTTCAAAAAATTTAATGTAATAACTTTTCATTCTCCAATGTTAACATCTGATTTAGATAATATTTATTCAAAAAATAGCTTAATAAATTCTATAACTATTCCTAAGAACAACCATTACATTGAAAATCCAAAAAATATAAACTTAAAATCATTCACTACAAATAAGAACATAGCTACAGGAAATATTGTAGGAGGAAATTTATCATTAATTTGTTCTACTATATCAACAAAATATGAAATTCCATTTAAAAATAATATTTTATTTATAGAAGAAATCAATGAATCACCATATAAAATAGATAGGATGCTTATGCACTTATATTTAAGTGGTAAAATAAGTGAGTGTTCGGGGTTAATACTTGGACAATTTACAAATTGTTCTGATGATAATAATGTTGAAGTTCAGAATGTATTATTAGAAAAATTAAATTTATTTAAAAAACCATGTATATATAATTTGTGCGCAGGTCATGGGGAACCTAGATTAACTATACCAATTGGTGCAAAGGCAAAAATAAATATAAGTAATTCTACAATAGAAATACTTGAGAAAACTGTTATATAAATTTAAAAATTTTGAGGAAACTTTATGAAATTAAAAAATATTTTTTTAAAAACTAAAGATGAAATTTATACACACCAAAAAATTATAAATATATCACTTGTACTTTTTATTTTAATTTTAATTTTAGTGTATTCTTTTGTAAAAATTAATTATTCAGTTAATTTTAAAGATCTTTTTAATTATACTCCTAAAATAATTCAAGGTATCTTTACGACTATAATAATATCAATATTTTCCCTAATAATCAGTTTATTAATCGGAATTTTTTTGACTGTTCTTAGAAATTCTAAATTTTTACCATTCGTATATTTTTCAAAAATTTATGTTTTGTTTATTAGAAATACTCCTTTACTTGTTCAAATATTTTTATTTTTTTATATTTTAGGTACTGCCTTTAATATAGAAAATAGATATATTTTAGCTCCATTTATTTTATCAATATTTTCAGGAGCCTATATATCAGAAATTTTAAGATCAGGTTTAAAATCTATAGATAATAGACAAATAGAAACTTCTATTTCTCTGGGATTTAACAAGTTTCAAACACTAATTTACATAATAATTCCACAACTTATAAGAATAGTTATTCCCCCTCTTTCAGGACAATTTATATCTCTTATAAAAGATAGTTCTCTATTATCTGTTATATCTGTAAGTGAAATAACCAAAACTGTAGAAGAAATTAATAGCTTAAATTTTAGAGTAATTGAAAATTATTTAATTCTCGCACTTATATATTTAATTTTAACAATTCCTATATATTATTTATCACGATATTTAGAAAAGAGGTTTTCTTTTGGATATAGAGATTAAAAATTTAAATAAAAATTTTAAAAATTTTGAAGTTATAAAAAACTTAAATTTATCAATTAAAAATATAAATTCTTTAGGTATAATTGGTCCTTCTGGAAGTGGAAAATCTACCTTGCTTAGAATATTAACTGGACTTATTCCTCATGACTCAGGTGAAATTTATATAAATTCTAAAATTTTAAATTTTAATGATAAATCTATAACAGAATATAGAAAAAGTATAGGAATTGTATTTCAAAACTATAATTTATTTCCTCATTTAACTGCTTTAAAAAATATTATACTTCCATTAAATAAAGTCCATAAAATTCCTATTGAAGTTTGCATAGAAAGAGCAACTTACTATTTAAAAAAGTTTAATCTCCTTGAACACAAAAATAAATACCCTAAAGCTCTTTCTGGAGGTCAATTACAACGAATATCAATAATAAGAACTCTTTGTTTAAATCCTAAAATCATATTTTTAGATGAGCCTACTTCTGCCTTAGATCCATCATTTACAAAAGAAGTACTTAACACTATTTTAAGCTTAAAAGATGAAAATAAAGAATATATAATCGTTACTCATGAACTAGCTTTCGTAAAACAATCTTGTGAATATATAATTTTTCTTGAAAATGGAAATATATCTCATAGTGATTACACTAATAATTTTTTCAATAATAATCATAACAATGAATCTCTTAATAATTTTATAAACTCAACTTTAACAATAAATTAAAAGGTAGATATTTTAATATCTACCTTTTTTATATACCAAATTAAAAGTACTTAATAATCTTCCTAAATTAAAATTCAAATAATTTATATTTTCTTTATATACCATATTTAAAAAGAACCAATAATAAAAGAAAAATAAAAATAATATTAGGTATTATCAAATATTTATATTCTACTAGTTTATGTTTTGCTTTATTACTTCTAATATCAGCTATCTTAATAATAAAGTAATATAAAGTAATTAAAATATTAAATATAATGATACCTAACGATAACAATGCAGAAATTAAATTATTTATACTTACCTTACCAATATTCTCTAATATTGATGAAGAAATAATGCCACCACTAATGAATGTTACAACAATAGAAGTAAATATACCTAAAATTGCAATTTATTCTTTTTGATAATTAGTCACTCTTGATTCTAATTGTTCATTTTTTTCTGATATATCATCAATTTCTTTTCTAACTTTTTCAATATTATTACTATATTCAACAACATCCTCTGATATCTTCTGTTCAAATTCATTTAATTTAATTTGATGTCGTATAATTCATTCCATATACGTTATACGTTAATCTAGAAGCTTCCAAACTTAAATGATCATATAATTTCTTTATTTCTTTTTTGGAATTTGTTTCACATAACTCATTTGATAAAATTGTATCTATATTTTGTATTATATTTTCAACATCCCCTTTATTCGGTCTATTATTATTAATATCTATAAATACATTAAGAATATCCGAATAATAATGTCTAAATTTATAACCATTACCTTTACTAAGAAATAACTCTGATCCTGTTTCAAATTCTAAATTTGAATTATATAACGAATCTAATTTACCACATAAATTATTAATATCCTCCACAGACAACACAACTTTAGCTAATTCATATAATATACTTATAAATTCTTCTCTCAACTTCTCTTCAAATGTATTTTTTCTCATTTAATATTCTTCTCTCATTTTCAATTTCTTTTTTAATACATTCGATAGAAATAATTTCCTTAAATCCCTTTCCTGAATTATAAGTTAAATCCCATGCTCCATTCTTTTTATGAGTTTCAATTACCATATCCCATGGATACAATTTAGATTTTTCTTTAATTACTCTATCAAATATTTCCTTTATTTCAGAATTTACCACTGAATCATATTCATTTTCTAAAAACGCAGTATTTATCTTTCTTGCTCCAAATCCGCAAAAATAATAATAAATATTTGGAATTACTGGTCCAAATTGCCAAGCTTCTATACTGTCAGGAAATGCAATATCACCAGTTTTTTTAACACTTCATATTGTATATAATAGAGTATCTTTTGGAGTTGTAAATTACTAATTGGAGTATTATACTGCATACACTTTGATACAACATATTTTGATAACTCAATTGCTGTAATCATATAATTTACTCCTCTCTGAATATAATTTTATATACAAATTATACTTCTAAAATACATATAAGTATACTGGTAAAACTTTACATATTATAATATTGTGTTAAATTCCCCTATA
>NZ_LXFF01000010.1 GCF_001655775.1 Candidatus Arthromitus sp. SFB-turkey | reverse complement strand
AATCATATTTTTTGTCTAAAAATGTATTAATTACTTCTCCTGCTAATATAAATCCTGCTACTGGTGGAACAAAAGATATACTTCCAGGTATTTGACGTCTATTAGTACAACTTCTTCCATTATCAAAATTACAAACACATCCATTTATACAACTAACTACTTCATCTAATTTAGGTTTTTTAGGAATCTCTTCAGAAAATACAACTTTTAGCTTTTTCACACCTCTTTTTCTAAGTTCATACCTCATCACTTTACATAGCGGACAATTTTTAGTTTTATAAATATCAGTTATTTTAAATTGAGTTGGATCTAATTTATTTCCAGTTCCCATACAACTTATAAGTGGTATATTATTTTTCTCACAATACTCTGCTAATGCAATTTTAGCTGATATAGTATCCAGCGCGTCAATTACATAATGAGTATCATTATCTATAAAATCTGAAATATTATCTTTCGTAACTGTTTTTACTATTTCAGTAATCTTAATTTTTTTACTAATGCTCTCTATTCTTTCTTTCATTACACTAGTTTTAAATTTACCGATAGTGTTATATAAAGCATGTATTTGTCTATTTAAATTTGTAAGACAAACAGTATCATCATCTACCAAAACAATATGTCCTATACCACATCTTGCCAAAGCTTCAACAGTATATGATCCAACTCCTCCAAGACCAAGCACTACAACTTTTTTATTTCTTAAATCCTTTAAAGATTCTGTTCCTATAATTAATTCCATTCTTGACAATCCATGTTGAATCACAAACATCACCTCTTTTAATAATTCAAATAAAACATAAAACATTGTAACACAAATATATTTTTCTTGTATATAGAGTTTCATTTTTATTATAATTTATTTTGAAATTTATTTTAAGGAGATTTTTATGAAAATTGGTATAATTTGTGCAATGAAAGAGGAATTTGAGCTTATTTCAAAAGATATTGAAATAGAAAAAACAATAAAAAAATCTAATTTAGAATTTTTAATAGGAACTTTAAATGAAAAAAATGTTGTAGGAGTTATTTGTGGAATTGGAAAGGTAAATGCAGCCATATGCACACAAATATTAATATCTGAATTTAACTGCACTTATATTTTAAACAGCGGTGTTGCAGGAGGAATAGATTCTAAAGTAAATTTTAAAGACGTAATAATTGCAAAAGATTTAGTACAACATGATGTAGATGTACGTAAATTTGGTTATAAACTAGGAGAAATTCCAAATATAGGAACTTATTCATTTAAATGTGAAAAAAAACTCCTAGAAATTGGTGAAAAAATTTGTTTAGAAATTTGCAAAAAAAATAAAAATTTTAATTATCATATTGGAAGAATAGTAACTGGAGATCAGTTTATATCTAATAATGAACTCTCTAAAAATTTACAGAAAACTTTTGATGCATTAGCATGTGAAATGGAAAGTGGGAGCATTGCTCAAACATGCTATTTAAACAATATTCCATTTTTAATAATAAGAGCTATATCAGATACTGGTGGAGATGTAGCCGAAAACGAATTTAATAATTTTCTAAAAGAATCTTCAAAAAACTCATATATAATTATCAAAAATATCATTAAAAATATTATTTAAGGAGTGAATTTATTAGATTGGTTTTAAAAAAATATAATGATATATACTTAATACATTTAATTATTTTTATATTTATAGGAATATTTGGATTATTAACAACTCCTTTAACAGAAATAATTATTGGTCTTAAGGAAATACTTTTAAATGGAAGTATACTTTTAACTGACTATATGTACGTAGGTGGAATGGGTGCAACCCTTTTAAATTCATCTATAACATCTTTACTTATTTTACTTTTATATAAAATAAATAAAATAAAACCAAGTGGTTCTATGATAATGTCTCTATGGTTAACTCTAGGATTTTCAATGATAGGAAAAAATTTTATAAATATTTGGCCAACAATAATTGGAGTGTACATTTATTCCAAAATGCAAAATGAACCTTTTTCAAACTATATTTTAATAGCCACATTATCAACTGCTCTTGCACCTCTATCAATTGAAATATTTAAAAGTTTAAATTTTAATATATACATTACTCTTGCAATTTCGACTATAATATCAATTTCCTTAGGGATAATTCTCCCACCTTTGGCAAAATTTACTTTGAAAATGCATCAAGGATATAACCTTTACAATGTTGGTTTTGCAAATGGATTAATAACAATGGTGCTAATATCAGTTTTAAAATATTTCGGAATAGAATTTGAAACAACTTTCTTATGGAGTACACAATATAAAATTCCTATTATAATATTACTTATAATTTTATTTATAACATTAATAATACTGGGAATAAACAAAGAATGTATATTTAAATTTTCAAAAATTCTAAGACATTCTGGAAGAACTGTAACCGATTACTATCTGTTGTATAAAAATAATACATTTTTAAATATGGGAATACTCGGATTATTTTTTTTATTCTATGTATTAATAATAAATGGAGATCTAAATGGAGCAGTTATGGCATTACTTTTAGGTGTTGTAGGTTTTGGAGCCTTAGGAAAACATATTTTTAATGTCACGCCAATTATTATAGGTGTGATTTTAACAGCATATTTAAAAAATACACCATTAAACACACCTACAATCATACTAACAACATTAGGTTCAACATCTCTTGCCCCAATTGCAGGACAATTTGGATTTATTATTGGTGTAATTTCAGGATTTATACATCTTACTCTCATAAACAATATAGGACATATAAGCGGAGGAGTAAACCTTTATAATAATGGATTCATTGCAGGTTTAGTTGCAATGATATTACTTCCAATAATAGATGGTATTAAAAAAGGAGATTAAAAAAATGAAACATATTAGACAAAGAAATGCAAGAATGGCTGAAGAACTAATATTATTTGCCTATAAATATGGAGCTGAAGACATAAATTTAAATATAAAAAACAACCCTGAAGAAACAATAATAACAATAGAAGCTACAAATGTAAATTTAGACAAAGAAACAATAGAATCAATAACAAACCTTCTAAATGTACCTAGATGCATAGAAATGGAAGAATACTATTGGAACTTAACCGGAGAATCTGATATGGATTGTGAACTATCTTTGATAGGAGTAATGAGTGATAAAGCTATAATTAACATTACTTCTAATATTTTAAGAATAGAAATAATAAGAAAAAAGTGAAAGGAAAAAAATACCCTTTCACTTTTCATTTTTGGTGATTCGTCGGGGACTCGAACCCCGGACACCATGATTAAAAGTCATGTGCTCTACCACCTGAGCTAACGAACCAACTGGCAATGACCTACTCTC
>NZ_LXFF01000009.1 GCF_001655775.1 Candidatus Arthromitus sp. SFB-turkey | reverse complement strand
TCTTACTTCTTTTATTATTTTAGAGCATTTTTATTATAAATTGTATTTCGTATTTCTTTGAATTTTGGAAATATTTTTTTGAATAGGAAATATATTTTTTTATCGTTTATTAAAGTGTATTCCCCAATAAATTCTATAAAGTCTCCATTAAACATTTTTTTAAATTTATATAGACCATACAATGGGTTATTTTCATTTAAATCTCCAGAAACACCTCTAAAATCATAAATGCTATGTGATTCTTCTATGCTATTTTTAATCATTTCATATTGCATTAAGAAGTTAGGCATTGTATCACGTAATATATTGTGTGATGCTCCATATAAATACCATGCTTTTTTTCCCCAATGAAGATATATTGCACCAGATAAATATACCTCTTTGTTTTTATATTTAGAAATTATGTGAAGTTTATTTTCAAGTGATTCTAGTTGAGATTCATTTAACGCTATTTCTTTTTTTCTTGATTCAATTTTTGTATTAATTTTATTTATTTTATCATTTTCAGTAGTGTTTTTTAGAGATTCTTCAAGATCTATAAGTTTTATTTTTGCACTATCCATATTTGATTTACATTTGTTTATTTTTTTATAGATGTTGTCTTTATCTATATCGTAGGAATATTTTACGAGGTATAATTTACAATATGGATTTAAAATTTTCATCATATTATAGAAATAATCCTTTTTACGTACTATGAAATTATCTCTTTTTCCAGTTATGTCCATCAAATCTTGAAATATTTCAATCTTATTTTCAGGTAAATTATCAAAAGTATAACTTTCAACACTGAGTCCTCGTTCAATTCCTAATTTTATATTGTAACGAGCTTTACTTGAGAAGTGTTTTAATATGTTTGTTTTTATTTCTTCTTTTGTTAAATTTTCTGAACTTTCAGGTAGTTTTAGACGGAAAACAAAATTTGGCTGAATATTTTCGAAATTTTTAGAACTATTTTCTACGTATCCTAAACTTTTGAGAGTATTACAAATTTCAATGCTTTCTTCAATTTTTATGTTATTTTCACTTAAATGAATATCTGGATCTATTGTTATAAAAGCTATTTTATTATCTTTTGAAAAAGTTTTTAAGAAATTTGTGAATTCTTCTAGGAGATATTTATTTTTATAATCACATACAAAACCACGTGGAATATATGCTAATTTATAATTTAACAAAGGTAATTTTCTTATAAGAATTATACAACATAAAACTGTATTATTATCATTATCAAAACCTAATATGGATTTGTGTGTCCATTCATTTTTAAAAAGTGCCCAATAGGAACTTTGAAAAATATGCCCTTTAGGAGAGTTAAACGAAAATTGATCTAATTCTTTAGAGTTAATTTCTTTAAATGTATAATTCACTTAAGTGCTCCTTCCAATTATAGTCAGTTAATAGTATATAGTAAAAAAAAAACATTTTCAATAATGGGGGAGTTTATAATATAATTTTTGTTGTACAATTTAATATAAGAGAGGTTTATATGGTTTTATATGTAGTTGCTACACCTATTGGAAATATAAAAGATATTACTTATAGAGCAGTTGAAATTTTAAAAGAGAGCGATATTATACTTTGTGAAGACACTAGGTGTTCTTTAAAGATGCTTAATTATTATGGAATAAGGAAAAAATTAATTTCTTATCATAAATTTAATGAGTATAAATTAATTGATAAAATTATAGAAGATATTTTAAATGGTGTTAAATATGTTTTAATTAGTGATGCAGGTATGCCTGGTATAAGTGATCCAGGTAAAATTTTAATTAATAGATGTATTGGAGAAAATATAAAAGTTGATGTACTTCCAGGTGCATGTGCTTTAATTAATGGATTTGTTTTAAGTGGTTTTAAAAATGATATTTTTACTTTTATAGGTTTTCTTCCTAGAAATACAAAGAAGATGAAAGAAACTATAAAGTTAATGAAAGAAACATATACAGCTCTTATAATTTATGAGGCCCCACATAGACTTTTAAATACATTAAATCTTTTGAAAAATGAATTTGGGGAGAATACTAAAATATATATAGGGCGAGAACTTACGAAATTATTTGAGGAAAATTTTAGAGGAACTATAGAAGAAAGTATTTGTTATTTTGAAGGCTCTAAAATAAGAGGAGAGTTTGTAATTTGTATAGAGAATTATAAAAAAGACAATATACAAATAGATGATGATTTCATTTTAAATGAGTTTTATGAAAATAAGAGGAGATTTAATTTAACAACTAAGGAAAACGTAAAGAAAATATGTGAAGAGAATAATTTAAAAAAGAATTATGTTTATGATTTAATAATAAATAGAATAGATAAAATAGAATAAACCTCACGATTTTAAAAAAAGTGAGGTTTATTTTTATATAAAAACATTAAGTTCTGATAAGCAATTTTTACAAACATTTTTCTCTTTAAAGTTATGTATATCTTTTGCATCTCCACAAAAAATGCACGCTGGTTCATATTTTTTAAGAATTATGTGATTTCCATCTACATAAATTTCAAGAGCATCTTTTTCTCCTATATCTAAGTTACGTCTTAATTCTATTGGAATAACAATTCTCCCTAATTCATCTACACGTCTTACAACACCAGTTGATTTCATTTAAAAATAATCCTCCTAAAAAACTCTTAAAAGAGTATATTTTCTAACTATACAAACATAAATATATATTTTTTTCATATAATTGTCAAGATTTTACAATACAAAAAATGACAAAAAATTAGGTATGTCAAAAGACATACCTAAAATTTTAACAAGTGGAATGTTTTGAAGATATTTTAAAGTTTGTTCCAAAAACTCCTTTAGAATGAGAAATTGTTGAATCATCTAAAAAGTCTTCAAATTCATTATTTACAAGGAAAGTTATATCATTAACTTTAACAGTTATATCATCATCTTTAATTTGTTCATCCAGAACAATTGAAAAGGTAGGACCTCCTCATCCAAAACCAGCCATGTTTAATCGTACATATTTTTTACATTTCTTTTCTAATTGACTTTTTAAAAGCTCACAAGTTTCATTAGACACGTTAATTTTCATTAATTTCACCCCCTTTCATTTTATCGTTTATAGTTTGTACATATTCATTTAAACTTATATTAATTACAGGATAATTCAAGTAATTAGAATCATCAAAATGCCACCATTCTGTATATATTGGTTTAAATCCATGTTTAATCATTACATTTTTTAAAAGTTCTGCATTTTTAATTTGTGTATTAGATGCTCCAACATAACTTCTATGAGCTTTTTCTGAAAATTCATCAAAGTTTGTAGGCATATCGATTTCATTTCCATTTAAATCTGTTAAAGTTATATCAATAGCACAAGCTCTATTGTGATTAGAACCACCTTTATAAGGATTTGCTATATAATTACTATTAGGCAAAATTTCCCATAAAATTTTTTGAACATAAAAAGGTCTATAAGCATCCCAAATTTTAATTTTGTACCCAAGTGATTTAAATTCTTCTTGAGCATTTAAAATTTTTTTAAGGGTTTCTTCATGAAGTACAGCTACATCAGCGTCATATAGAACTTTCTTTGTAAAATTATTTTTAGATGCGTAACGTATATCTAATATCATGTCATGAGGGAAAGAATTTAATAATTTAAGACCATTTATAGATGCTTGTGAAGTTGAAAATAAATCTTTATTATTTGTTGAAGAAAAATTATTTATTATTATTTGCTCTTCTGTTTGTGTAATGTTATTGTGAATTAAATATAAACCACCTAAAAATAAAGATTGAACTAAAGATATTATAATTATAAGTGTACTAATAATTAAATTCAATATAATCACCTTATAAGTATTTTGTATTAAAAAACAAAAACTATGTAATTTAATAAATTACATAGTTTTATATTTTAAGGTAATATATCGTCGAAAATATACTTATGAAGACTTTCTGTAGTTTTTTCTTGATCGAAAGTTAAATACCATACTCCATTTATTATTTTTCCAGAGTCGTTGAATTCTCCTTCAAAAGGAGCTCTTGTTTGTTCTATTTCATATCCACCTAATAATAAATTAGCTCCTATGGATAAAAGTTTATTTAAAGATAAACTTGTTTCTATGGAGTCAATATATTTTTCAACTAGTGAAGTAAGTTTTATAGGAGACATGGTTTTTGCTTTATCAATCATAGCTATTATAACTTTTCTCTGTCTATCGGTTCTTTCAAAATCTCCATCTCCAACAGATCTTATACGAGCATAAGATAAGGATTGAATGCCTGATAATGTTTGAACTCCAGAAGATTTAATTGTGTGATCTCCACTTACTCCTAAAAGGCGTTGATTTTCCTTTATATATTTATTTAAATTATTTATTTCTTCAGATTTTACATCTAATTCAATTCCACCTAGTTCGTCTATAATTTTAGGTAAATTAAAGAAATCTAAGGAAATATAATCTTCTATGTTTAAGTTAAAGGTGTTATTTAATGTTTTAATAGATAGTGAAGGTCCTCCGTAAAAATACGCATGATTTAATTTATCTTTTCCAACACCATCAATATTTACATAAAGATCTCTCATTATAGATATAAGTTTAACTTTTTTTCGTGATGAATCTATAGTTATAAGCATTATAGCATCAGATCTAGGAGTTTCATCTGAAGTTCTTCTATCTAATCCAAATGCGGCAATTGTTATAATTTTTCCATTTGAAAGCTCTTCTGAATTATTTATAAGGTCTTCATTTATGCCTAAATCATCTTTATTTAAATTATTTTCAATAGATGAGATTTTTGATAAAAGTTTTAAGCTTTTTCCAGTTAATAAACCACCAACAAATAAAATAACAACAATAGATATATACAAAATTATTTTCATTACATTTTTAAATTGCTTAGAATCATTGTTAAGCATATGTTTTACCCTCTAATAATAAATTAATTGTTAAAGTATATCATAAATATTTTATAAATAAAACTTTTTAGTTGATACCAAGTATAATTTTTTTAGTAAAATTAAAATTTCTTAATATAAATTTCGAAATAATAATAGGAGAAAATCCTAAAATTAGTGAAATCAATACAACTAAATGATAATTTAAATTAAATATTTGGTAAAAAATAATTCTACAAAATATTTGTGGAAACCATGATAGTAAATAAATATCAAAACTATAATAAGAAATTTTTTCTAAAACAAAACCTAGTTTTTTAAAAGGTTTGAATTTATAAATTATTATGCAGTTTACAAAAGATATATATATCCCAAGTAGTGCTTTTAAAATATATAAAAAATTTGACAATGTTAATGATAAAGGATTTTGATTATTTAAAGTTACGTTTATGTTTAAAATGAAAATTATGTAAGGAATTAATATTAAAAATATAGAACGTAAAAATATAGAACGTATTTGTTTGAATTTGAAATTAAAAAACACATTTCTATTTTTCATGTAATAATCTCTTAAGTAAACTCCAATAAAAAAGAAAATTGAATATTTTAATGTTGTTGTTATTCCCATAAATTGAATATTGTTCATTGGAATAATAGATAATACAAAAAATAATGATAAAACAATATATTTATTTAATTTTACGACTATTGGAGAGAACAAGAACATTAAAAATAGAACATATATAAACCAAAAAAATATTATTGGATTATTCCAAGGGTATAAAAATATGTCAATTAATACTTCAGACAAAACAACTGCTCTTTCTGAAANNGTTAGAAAACTTATTGTAAAATAAGGTATCATTAGTTTTTTAAATTTACTTGAAATAAATAGTTTGTATTGTTTAAATGAATTAATAGTTAGTATTTTATAAGCGAAAAAACCAGATATCATAATAAATAGAGGCATATGAAATGAGTATATAAGAGAATGTATGTATTTATATAATTGAAAATTTGTTTCATCTATATAAGGAAAAGAGTGTCCTAAAACTACTAAAAATATACCAATAGCTCTTAAATAATTAAATTCTATGAGGTTTATTTTATTTTCTTTTATGTTATTCATAATTTTGATGCTCCTTGTAAGAAATTTAAATGCAATTATAGTATTTATTTTAGAACATTTTGTATACTTTTTTTATAAAAATAATAAAAATTAGTAATATTTATACAAAATATGTTGTTTTTTTTATATAATTAGTGAATACTAAGGTTAAATGGAAAAAAGTAGGAGTGAATTTATGAAAATTGCTTTAGTGCATGATTGGCTTCCTTTTATGGGAGGAGCTGAAAGAGTTGTTACTAATTTTTTAGAAATATTTAATGATGCAACTATATATACAAGTGTTTATAATAGGGAAAAATTAGAAGGAATACTTAAACATTGTAAAATAGAAGGATCGTTTCTTCAAAATATAAAAAGTGCTGTTAAAGATCACAGAAAATTTTTTCCGTTAATGCCTATAGCTTTTGAGATGTTTGATTTAAATAATTATGATGTTGTTTTAAGTAGTAGTTCATCTTGTGCTAAAGGAATAATAACTAATCCTGATACGTGTCATATTTGTTATTGTCATTCCCCTATGAGATATGGATGGGAATTTTATTATGAATATATACAAAATGCTGGAAAGTTAAAAAAATTTTTTGTTAAATACATAATGAATTATATGAGAATGTGGGATAGAGTTTCTTCAGACAGAGTTGATTATTTTATAGCAAATTCTAAAAATGTAGCTAAGAGAATTTGGAAACATTACAGAAGAGAAAGTTTTGTTATACATCCTCCTGTTAGAAGTAAATTTTTTAGTGTAAGTGAAGAAAAAGAAGATTATTTTTTGGTTGTATCAAGGCTTCAGGAGTATAAAAAAATTGATTTAGCAGTTGAAGTTTTTAATGAGTTAAAGCTTCCTCTTGTTGTAATAGGAGATGGTCCTATGAGAAGTGAAATAGAAAAGAAGGTTACTTCTCCTAATATTAAAATTTTAGGAAGACAATCAGATGAAGTTATAAAAAGCTACTATAGTAAAGCAAAAGCTTTTTTATTTCCAGGAGAAGAAGATTTTGGTATAACACCATTAGAAGCTCAAGCAAGTGGTACACCTGTTATTGCGTATGCAAAAGGAGGAGCTCTTGAAACTGTTGTAGAAGATAAAACAGGAGTATTTTTTAATGAACAAACTGTTAGTTCTATGAGCGATGCTGTAAAAAGGTTTAATAATATGAATTTTAATAAGAAGGAAATAAGAGAACACGCAGAGAAATTTGATGAGGAAATATTTAAGGTTAAGATAAAGAATTTTGTTGATGAGAAAAGCAGAGAATTTAAAAGAATTGAAAAATGGAAAGTTTTATAAAATGGATGTTATAAAAATTTTATGGTTTCAGGAGAATAGTGTATGATTTTATTTAATGCACTTCAAAAATCTATTAGTGCTGGAATTGGAAGATATAGTTTTGAGTTATCGAAAGAATTATATTTTTTGCTTAAGGATGATATTAAAATAATAATTCGTGAGGAAGATTTAAAGGATTATAGTTTTGTTAATTCAAAGTCGCTTTTGATATTTAAAAATGTAAAAAATTCTAAAGATAGAAATTTATTTGAACAAATATATATACCAAAACTTATTAGAGAAAAATTTAAAGATAGAGTTGTTCATTATCCAGATAGTATGGCTCCAATTTTTTTAAAAAGTAAGAGAATTGTTATAACTGTTCATGATTTAGCTTTTAAAACCCTCTCAGATGCTTTTACTAAAAAAACTGTTTTATGGAAAAATTTTATGACTAATATTTCTGTTAATAAATCAAATAAAATAATTGCAATCACAAATTTTTCTAAATCTGAACTGTGTAAATACTACAAAAATATTGATTATAAAATACATGTCGTACATAATGGATTTAATAATTTAAGTGAAACGGAAATATGCGCTGATAATGTTTCTAAACGTGTAAGAGATATGTGTTTAAATAAATATATACTTACAGTTAGTACAATATCTCCTAGAAAAAATATAGATACTTTGATTAAAGCTTTTAATTTAATTAGAGATAAACATAAGGTTAATTTATTAATTGTTGGATCTAATGGATGGCTTTATGAAAGTATATATGATTTAGTTGAATCTCTTAATTTAAAAGATAGAGTTATATTTACAGGAAAAGTTAATGATGACGAACTTAAATATTTATATAAAAATGCAGGAGTTTTTGTTTATCCCTCTCTTTATGAAGGGTTTGGTCTTCCACCTCTTGAAGCTATGAGTTATGGAGTGAAAACTGTAGTTTCAGATGTTGAGTGTTTAAGAGAAGTTTTAGGGAATAAATGTATTTATTTTGATCCTAAAAATGAGGAAGAGCTTTCTAAAGTTTTACATGAAACTTTTAAAGATCATAGAGAGGAAAGTTATTATGATTATAAGGAAATTTTAAGTAAATATTCTTGGAAAACATGTGCTGAAGAAACAGTTAAGGTATATGAAAAAATTTTGAAAGGAGTATAAGCATTAAATGTACTTTACTTTTATAGGTATAGTTGTTCTAATTATTACGCTTTATTTAGTTTTTTTTACAAGAACTAGAACACTTTTTTATTTTACATTTATTATGTCTGCATTTACAGCAACTAGTATGATAAATTTTCCTAAATATAAAAATTCAGTGATTTGTTATTACATAGTTGGAAGTTTCCTGATTTTAAAAGTTATATATGAAGTAATTATTAAAAGATATACCTTTAAAAAAATTAGATTTGTAAATGGGTTATTATATTTTTTGATATATGCTACTATATCTCTTGTTTTACCTATTGTGTATTCTTCAGGAACCTTAGTGTTTACTCCAGATTCACCTTATGATTATGTTTCTTTTTCAGTTCAAAATATAACTCAGTATTTATATTTGTTATTTGCATTTATGATTTATCTGTGTAGTTATATGGTTGTTACAAATGAAGTTAAGGTTAATATTAAAGGAATTATAAATATTACTACGGTTACGGTTTTATCACTTGGTTTTGTACAATTTTTCATTTCACATAATTATTTTGATTTTTTATTTAGAACTAATTATTCTCATATGGTTCAGTATTTAGAAACAGGTCTTACGAGAATTTCTTCTGTTACTAATGAGCCTTCTATGCTTGCGATGTTTTTAACCCCTATTTTTATTTATTATTTTATTAATATTATTAAGGGATTTAGAGATAAAAAAATAATTAAGTTTGATATTATTATGTTTATTTTGATATTAATTACAGCTATTTTAAATAGATCTTCAAGTTTTTATTTAGCAATAGCAATAGTTTCATTTATACTTTTAATTGATTTCTGGAAAGATATATTTAATAGTAAAAATAGGGAGTTGTTAGAGAAATTTTTTAAAAATAAGATACTTGTATTTGTTAAGAAAAATAAGATAAAAACTTTTTTAATACTAATGGTATTTTTAGTATTATTTGCCATTGTTTTTAGAATAATTGGGTTTAGATTTTTAATTTTAATTTTAAAACTTTTAGGATTAGATGATTCCGGAAGTACGAGAATTGAATTATTTTCTTATCATATGAGTGTATTTTTAAAGAACATATTAACAGGAGTTGGTTTTGGAACTTTAAGATCAAATGATTTATTATCTATGTGGTCTGCACAAGTTGGGCTTTTAGGAATGATACCACTTATATATTACTTTACTTCAAGATTTATATATATTTTTAAAAATAGAAATATTGGAGAAAACAGAAGTGTATTTTATTTAATAGTCACCACTATTATAATACTTATGACTTCGGTTCCTGAACCTTATTATATATATACTTGGATATATATAGCTATTGGAGAAAGTATATATATGGATAATAGTATATCAAATAAGGCTATAGATAAACTTACTCAAGTAAAATATGAAATTGATGGAACGGTCTAAAAAAATAGAAGCATTATTTTTATGCTTCTATTTTTTTAAAATTTTAAGTTTAGTTTTGTAGCACGCTCTTCTAACTCTGCTTCATTACAGATGGATAATATTATTTTAGATTTTGAAGTTTTAGTATCCATTTCTTTTTGATATTCTATAAGCATATTTAACCAATAGTTATATCCAGTTTGATCAGGTTCTCTATTTGCAATTATAGAATACATAGATGTTATAAATTCTTCATCAGATAGATCTTTATCTATAAATTCCTTCTCATTTAAAATATTTATTAGGAAATTTCTTACTGAGTATTCGTGAGAAATTAACTTATTATACCAATAGTTAAATCCATATTCTTCAGGATCTCTTGAGAAAGTTTTTTTGTATACATCTGATATAAATAATCGTATTTCGTCATCATTTGAAAAATTATTGGTTTGTATATATGATGTTGAATTTGAAAAATTACATTTGTTAAGAGCGTTATCTACCATAATAAGTCTAATATTTGGTGTTCCTATAAAAAGATTATTATTTGTATTTATTATGCTAAATGGAACCTTACACTCTTTTAATAATTTAGCTTTTAATTTTATAAACTCCACTTCTGAATCTGAAGTTTTTCCATTATGATTTCCAGTAAAAGTTGCGTAAAAATTTAAAATTTTTGCATTTTCGTTCATTAAATTAAAGTTAGAATTAAATTCTATAGGCTCATTTTCAAAGAAATTTCCAAGTTCAACAGATAATATGTCAATTATATTTGGGTTAAATTTTAAATCAAAAGATAATGAAAATAAATTTTCAACTTTAGAAGATGTTAAGTATAGATAAAATTCTTCATTTATATTTATGGACTCATCATTTGTTTTTATGGTTACATCTGGATGTGAGGAAATAGCATTTGTAGTTATAGGAGACGCAATCATTAAAAACATAATTATTAATAATTTTAAATATGTTTTCAAAATAATCCCTACCTTTTAAAAAATTATTTACAATTTGATTTTTCAGAATCACCATAAGGATGAATGTCTTCAAATATATATTTTTGCATTAAATCTTTAGTTTTATCCTTGTTAAATGTTAGATACCAAATATTATTAATTAATTCTCCTCTACAATCTTCATCTAAGGGAAATCTCATTTGTTCAATGTTGTTTATTTTGTTAAATATTATATTTTTTGCTATTGAAATAGCTTTTGATGTAGAAATACTTGTTTCTATTAATTCAGGTGCCATATTTATAAATCTTAGGTATTCAGTGTATGGAATAGATTTTATTTTTTGATATAAAGCCATGAATATTCTTTGTTGTCTTTCGCTTCTTTCATAGTCATCTCTTCCAACTTTTCTTATTCTAGCGTAGGCTAGAGTTTGTATTCCATTTAAAATTTGTGGTCCTTCATTTGTTATGTATGTAGGAGCTTTTGACTCTATATGACTTATTTCTTGTATGCATTTGTTTAAATAAGGAATTTCCTTCTTTTTCACATCAAGAGAAACTCCACCAATTAAATCTATAATTTTTTCAACATTGTAAAAATTTACAGTTATGTAATCTTTTATATTAAGTCCATAAGTTTTGTTAAGAGTTTTTATTGCAAGCTCTGATCCTCCAAAAGCGTATGCGTGATTTAATTTATCATTTCCAAATCCATCTATTTGAACACGAGAATCTCTCATAATAGAATTTAATTTGATTTTTTTATTTTGTTCATCAATAGTTATTATTGTTATAGAATCTGATCTTTTAGGTTCATGTTCATATCTAAAATCAAGACCAAATAGAGCTATATTTGTAATTTTTTTATCACTAAACTTATTTAAAATGTTTTCTTCTATACCTAAAAGCTCATTTGATAAAATATTGGTGTTATTATTTTTTATAAATGTGTTTTCAAAAAAAGAAGAAAAATATCCTAAAAATCCTAAAAAAATTATAAATATTACTAAAAATTTGTATTTTAAACTATACATACTAACACCTCATAGAGTATTTATAAAAGTAGTATGTTCATAAAAATTAGAAATATAAATAAATATTATTGGAAATAATCCCTTAAATTTAATTCTTTATTTGGTATAATAATTTATTATTTATATGACTATAATAACTATTTAATGGACATTTTTATTAAGGTAGGTGAGAAGTTGGGAAAAATATTTAGAAAAATAATATTTTTTATATATATTTTAATAAAAAAAATGGATGATGATGAATTAGTTGCTTTATCTGCTCAATTATCTTATAGTTTTGTTTTAGCATTTTTTCCATTTTTTATATTTTTAATGACTGTAATAGGTTTTTTAAAGTTAGATAGTCAACAAGTTTTAATATTTCTTGAAGCCCTTCTTCCAACTGAAGTTTATTCTTTAATACAAAACATGGTAAAGTTTGTTATTGATTCCAGAGAAGGATCTCTATTATCATTGAGTTTATTTTTAAGTATATGGTCTAGTTCTGCGGGATTTCGTGGAGTTATGAGAGGTCTTAATAAAGCCTATAACGTTGTTGATACGAGAAATTATATTGTAAAGATTATTTTATCTATTTTGTATACAATAGGACTTGTTTTTTTAATAGTTTTAATGTTAATTCTCGTTGTGTTTGGTGGAATTATAGGAGATTTATTTGTTAAATTTTTCGTAGATTATGTTGACGTAAATATAGTTTTAAATTCTTGGTATTTAATAAGATATACTTTTATAATTACCCTTATGGTTACTGTTTTTGCCATAATTTATTATTATGTTCCTGTTGTAAAAAATAAAAAATTAAGTAAGGTTTTGCCGGGAGCTATATTTACAACTATAGCTTGGATTGGTATATCTATAGCATTCACTTTTTATGTAAACAATTTATCAAATTACTCAGCTCTTTATGGAAGTATAGGGGCTGTTATAGTTCTTATGATTTGGTTATTTTTGACTTCTATGATAATACTACTAGGTGGAGAAATTAACGCAATTTTATCAGGGAAAAACTTAGAGCTTCTTAAAAGAAATAATAATAAGGGAAGTATTTTAAATTGATTTGTTTGAGGTGGATATTCTGAAAAAGATTTTAATTTGTATATATAATTTGCAAGGTGGAGGAGCCGAACGAGTACTTATAAATTTTTTAAATTTAATAGATGAAAAAAAGTTTAAAGTTACTCTTTTAGTTTTAAAAAAAGAAGGTGTATATTTAGATAAAGTACCTTCTCATATTAAAGTTATATATGGATTTAAAACTTTATTTGGAAGAAAAATTTCAAATAAGGTTTTAAAATTTTTTGATGGTAAAATTTTACATAAAATATTTATTAAGGAAAAATTTGATGTTGAAATTGCATTTTTGGAAGGTTATGCTACAAAGTTAATAAGTGGATCTTTATATAACAGTAGAAAAATTGCGTGGGTACATGCAGATTTTAAAAATTATCATTGGACTAATAAAATGTTTACATTAGATGAGGAAAAAAAATATTATGAAAAGTTTGATAAAATAGTTTGTGTTTCTAAATTGTGTTTAAAATCTTTTAAAAATATTTTTGGATTTGAAGAAAAGTTAAATGTAATTTATAATGTATTAGATAAAAGTTTAGAAAGTTACGATAAATTTAATTTTAAAAATGTATTTAAGGAATTTAAAACAACAAAAATAATTTGTGTAGGAAGGCTTGAAAGAGAAAAGGGTGCAGAGAGACTTATATATGCTTTTAAAGATGTTTTAAGTTGTGGTAATAAAAATGTTACTTTGTTTTTATTAGGGGATGGTTCATTAAGGGAGAAGTTAGAAAAAATAGTTAATACAAATGGATTAAGTGAAAATATAAAATTTATATCTTTTAAGGAAAATGTTTATGATTATATTCTTTCTAGTGATTATGTAATCGTTCCATCTTATTCTGAATCTTTTTGTTTAGTTATTGCAGAGGCTGTTTGTTTAAATAAAGTTTGTATATCAACAGATACAGCTGGAGCTAGAGAAATTTTAAATAATGGAGAATATGGGGTTTTAGTAGAAAATTCTGAAGAAGGTATAAAAAATGGTATATTAAAGGTCTTAAATGAAGATTTTTCAAAAGATAAGTATGAATCTAAACTTTTAAAGTGGAGTTATAATTTTAAAAACGAAAGTATAATGGAAAAAATAAATGAGTTGATTAATTTTGAAGATAAGGAAACATAACAGATGAAAAGTATTTCTTTGTTTAAGGATAAAATTTTTAAAAATAATATTGCTAAAAATTTTTTGGTAGTTTTTTTAGGAGATGGATTTTCATCGGTTTTAACTCTTTTAAATTTAAGTATAATGATAAAAGTTTTAGGTTTAAACGAAAGTTCCATTGTAAATCTTGTTATATCATATACACTTGTTTTTGATACTATATTTAATTTTCAATCTTTTAATTCGATTATAAGGTTTTTACCTAGAGCGTTAATTGATAAAGATTTTTTAAAGGTAAAAGGTTATTTGCAACAAGGTTTTATTTTAGATATAGTTACAGCTTTAATTTCTTTTTTTGCTGCTAATTTGTTTTTAGAATTTATATGTAATATATTTAAGTGGGATAGAGATATTGTTAATTTAATTAGAGTTTATTCTTTTTCTATTCTTTTTAATTTAACAGGAACTAGTATAGGTATAATAAGAGTATTTAATAAATTTAAATATTCATCTTACATAAATGTATTTGTTAATTCTTTGAAATTTATTTTTTATTTATTATCCTTTATTATAAATGTAAATATGTGGTATTTTATACTCGTAGAGTTATGGTTTGGCTTAATTAGCTCTATATTGTTATTAATTGTTACAAATTTTATTATATTTAAAAATAATCTTAGAGGAATTTTTAAAAACAAGGTTGTTTGGGATAAGGAGTTTTTAAAATTTAATTTTTATTGTAATTTTATGACGACTCTTGATGTTCCAATAAGTCATTTAACACCATTTTTAATAAATAAATTTGTGGGAATTGAATTTATAAGTATATATAAAGTTATAGAAAAAATTGGTGGTATTGTTGCTAAAATTGCTTCTCCTCTTTTAAATATAATTTATCCTGAAATAAGCACTAAAGTATCAGAGGAAAAAGAAAAAGAGGCCATTTCATTGGTCAGGAAGTTATTTTTTATTATAATTTTATTTGGAAGTTTAATTATAGTTTTTTTAAGTTTAACCTATAAATTATGGATAAATATTTTGATTTTAGATGGAGAAAAGTATGTATTGAATGTTTTATTTTACGTGTTATTTGTTATAATTAAATTTTCATTTGTTGGAGTTTATCCGCTTTTTATATCTTTAGGATACATAAAGTATAATGTTTATATTGTAGTTATTGCCAATTTAATTTATTTAGGAGTTATACCGTTTTTTTCGAGTAATTTTAATATAAATGGAGTTATAATTTCACAATGTATACAGGTGTTTATAGTTATTTTTATGCAAATTTTAATAATGAAGAAAGGATTTATATCTAGAGCTAAACTTTAGTTTAATAGACTATAAAAAATTTATGTGTTAAAATTAAGTTATTATGTAATGTATTAAATGGAGGATTGTATTGGATAACATATATTTATTAGATGATAATATGGACATTCATTTTATACAGCGTTCAAAAAAATATAGAAAGTCATTTATATATGAATTCATTAAAAGAACTATTGATATTGTCGTATCACTGTTAGCTTTAATATTTTTATTTCCTTTAATGGTAGTTATAATGATTTTGATTAAAATTGATTCTAAGGGGCCTGTTTTATTTTCGCAAAATAGAGTTGGAAAAAATGGGAAAATATTTAGAATGTATAAATTTAGATCAATGGTTACAAATGCAGAAGATTTATTAAAAGAACTTAAAAATAAAAATGAAATGACTGGACCAATGTTTAAAATAAAACATGATCCAAGAGTTACAAAAGTTGGTAGATTTATAAGAAAAACAAGTTTAGATGAGCTTCCTCAACTTATAAATGTGTTAAAAGGAGATATGTCTTTAGTTGGACCAAGACCAAATCTTCCAAGAGAGGTTAGGGAGTTTGATAAATGGATGCTTGATAAATTGGTTGTTAGACCAGGACTTACATGTTTTTGGCAGGTTATGGGTAGAAATTCAATTGGATTTGTTCAATGGATGAACCTTGATATTGAATATGTTGAAAAGAGAAATTTGAAATTAGATATGATTCTTATATTAAAGACTGTTAAGGTATTTTTTGGGGATAATACTGCAAGTTAATTTGGAGAGGGTGTAAAAAATATATGTTATGTGCGCTTATAATGGCTGGAGGTAAAGGAACTAGGTTTTGGCCACTATCTACTGAAGAGAAGCCAAAGCAATTTTTGAATCTTCTAGGAAATGAAACGATGCTTCAAATGACATATAACAGAATAAATAAGCTTGTGCCAAAGGAAAGAATATTTATATCAACAGGACTTAAATATAAAGACTTAGTGTTTGAACAATTAAAAGGTATTTCACAGGAAAATATAATAATTGAGCCTGAATCTAGAAATACTTCTGCGTGTATTTGTTTATCAAGTTTATATATTAAGAAAAAATTTGATAATTGTAATGTTATAGTGTTGCCATCAGATCATTTAATAAAAAATGAAAATGAGTTTATAGATACTATAAGTTATGCAAATCAATTTTTGATTGAAAATAATACTGGAATTGTTACTTTTGGAATTAAACCAAATAGACCTGAGACAGGATATGGTTATATAAATTCAAAATTTAATAATTTAGATAAAATAAGTAAGGTTAATTCTTTTGTGGAAAAACCTGATTATAGTACTGCACTTAAGTATATTAGTGATGGGAATTATTATTGGAATAGTGGTATTTTTGTTTGGAACGTAAATGTTATATTAAATTTAATAAAAAAATTCTTAAATAATACATATGAAGTTTTAAGTCCTATACTTGATTTGTCTTTTGATGAGTGTGAGAATTTTATAAATAAAAATTATAGATTAACTGAAGATATATCTATTGATTATGGAGTTATGGAAAGATATGATAATATTTTTGTTATTGAAGGTAAATTTGGATGGGATGATGTTGGAAGTTGGTCGAGTGTTGATAGGTATGGAGAAAAAGACAATAATGGGAATGTGTTAAATTCTAGTGGAGTTTTAATGAAATCTAGTAATAACATAGTTTTGACTAAAAAGAAAATTTTACTTAATAATGTTGATGATTTAATAGTTGTTGAAACTGATGATTGTATTCTTGTTTCGTCAAAGGAACATGCGCAGGATATAAAACTTGCAAGAAATTATATGTAGTTTTTAAAGAGTTAATTATTTCAATTAACTCTTTTAGTTTATTTTTATGAAAATTAAATTCATTGGAGTGAAGTTATATGAAATTTTCGTTAGTAATGGCAACTCTTGGACGCTCTGAAGAAATAAAAATATTTTTAGATTCTTTAAGTGCTCAGGATTATAAAAATTTTGAACTTATTATAGTGGATCAAAATGAAAGAGATATTTTAAGAGACATTGTAGATGAATATAAACAAAAATTTTATATAAACCATATTAGAATAAGAGAAAAAGGATTATCTTTAGCTAGAAATATAGGAATAAAATATGTAACAGGTGATATTATAGCTTTTCCAGATGATGATTGTGCTTATAGTGAGGGAATTTTAACTTTTATAAATAATTTTTTTAATCAAAATAGTAATATTGATTTTGTGACCTTTAAACTTAGAGATAAAGATAGTGGTGTAGATTCAAATTTAAAATGGTATAATCATGATGTTGAAATTACTTATCAAAACATTTTTAGAACAGTAATAAGTCCATCTATATTTATTAAATTTAAAAATATAGATGATGTATTTTTTGATGAAAATTTAGGTGTTGGAAGAAAATTTGGATCAGGTGAAGAAAGTGATATGGCTTTAGAACTTTTATACAGAGGGTATAGAGGAAAATATTTAACAAATTTTATAATATATCATCCAAATAAGAAGGAACCAATGGAAAAAATTTATTCATATGGGCTCGGATATGGAGCTACTATAAAAAAACATGTAAAGCTGAGAAATGGTAAGTATTTTGTATTAAATTATTTATTTAAAGATTCTATTTTAAAGTCTTTAGCAGGAATGTTTGTAAATGTTTTTAAATTTAATTATTATGAAGTGAATTCTTATAAAAAACGAATGATATCAAGAGTTAAGGGATATTTAGAATATAAAATTAATTAAAAGATGGAGATGAAAAAAATGTCAGTTATTAGAAAAGCTATAATTCCTGTTGCAGGATTTGGAACGAGGTTTCTTCCTGTAACAAAATCTATACCTAAAGAAATGATTCCTATTATTGATAAACCAACCATTCAATATATTATTGAGGAAGCAGTAGAGTCTGGAATCACAGATATTTTATTAGTTACGAGTAAATATAAAAAATCTATAGAGGATTATTTTGATAATTTTAAGGAATTAGAGAGTGTTTTAGAATCTTCAAAGAATTATGAAATGCTTGATATGATAAAAAATATTTCTAATATGGTTAATATTACATTTGTAAGACAAAAGGAACAAAAAGGTCTTGGGCATGCTATATATCAAGGAAAAACTTTTGTTGGAAATGAACCATTTTGTGTTTTGCTTGGAGATGATATAGTATATAACAGAGATAAGCCCTGTTTAAAACAGTTAATAGAATGTTATGAAGAGTATGGAGGAAGTGTACTTGGAGTTCAAGAAGTTAAACATGAGGATGTTTCTAAGTATGGAATTGTAGATGGAAATAAAATTTCAGAAAATATTTATAGGGTAAATAATTTAATAGAAAAACCTTCTATGGAAGAAGCGCCTACAAATATTGCTATACTTGGAAGATATGTTATAAGCTGTAAAATATTTGAACATTTGGAAAAAGAAAACTATGGAAAAAATGGAGAAATACAATTAACAGATTCCATAACAAATTTGATTTCAACAGAAGAGGTATATGCTTATAAGTTTCAGGGAACAAGGTACGATATTGGTGATAAAGTTGGATATTTAAAGGCTACCATAGATTATTCGTTGAGAGATGATAAAATAAAACATATAATAAAGGATTATTTAGGAGAAAAATTAAAGTAAATGTTTAAAATCAAGGTTGATAAGAATTTTAATTTAGATTATGAAAAAAGTGTCTTAATAGTTATTGATATGGTAAAGGGATTTACGGATATAGGAATTTTAAGAAGTGATTTTATAAAGAATATTGCTAAGGATATTAAGAAGTTTTGTTATAAATTTCCCAATGTAATAGCTATCAATGATAATCATAAAAACGAAGATTGTGAATTTGATGTTTATCCTAAGCATTGTTTAGAAGGAGATTTTGAAAGTGAATTATGTGAAGAACTTTTAGATATTGAATTTAAACATGTTTTAACAAAAAATTCTACTAATAGTTTTTTTTCAAATAATTTTATTCAAATATTTCAAAAATATATAGATGATAATTTTAATTTTGTCGTGGTTGGGTGTTGTACAGATATTTGTATTTTACAGTTTTGTTTGACTTTTAAAGGGTATTTAAATTCTATAAATAAGAATTTAAATATAATAGTCCCTAAAGATTTAGTTGAGACTTATGATGGAGAAAATCATCCAAGAGATAAGATTCAGAATGCTTCTTTATATTTGATGGATAATATGGGTATAAAGCTTATAGAAAGTGAAATATAAATTTATAATAATATACTTAAAATTTATGAAAAATTGTATAAATTGCTCAAAATTAGAAATAATTCATGTAAAAGGATTTATTTATAATTAGGAGGAATTTTTAAGGTGAATAAGATATTATTAGTTGGAAGACTTGTAAAGGATCCTGAACAAAGAATTATAGAAGATTCTCAAAAAACATTAACAAAAATAATTATTGCTGTAAATAGAGATTATAAGGAACCAGATGGAGAGAGAAAAGCCGATTTTATTCCTGTTTCTTTTTGGGGGAAAAAAGGTGATATAATAATTAAGCATTTGCATAAGGGTGATTTAATAAGTGTTGGTGGACGACTTAGAATGGGATCTTATGTAGATAAAGATGGTAATAAAAAATATATAAGTGATGTTGTCGCTGAGGATTTTAGATTTGTAAGAAATCAATTTAAGATGCCGGAAATAAATGTTCAATAAAAATTAGTTATAAGGTGAGCTTTTAGATCACCTTTTTTTATTTTTTTTAAAATTTATTTGTAGTTTTTTAATTTGAATATATAAGATAGTACTTTGACAATCATAGTATTTTATATTATAATGAATTTAGGAGGATAAGATTATGAGTGAGAGAAGTTTAAAATTTAATTTATTGAGAGGACATACAGATACCATAATTTTAAAACTCTTATATGAGGAAGATCGTTATGGGTATGAGATTATTAAGTTAATTACTAAAAATTCTCAAGGAGAATATGAACTTAAAGAAGCCACAATGTATTCTAGTTTACGTCGTTTAGAAGCAGATGGAGATGTTGTATGGTATTGGGGAGATGATACTAAAGGTGGAAGGCGTAAATATTTTAAGATAACAGAAAAAGGCAAGAAAACTTATGAAAATAATAAAAAAAATTGGGAGCATTCTAAAAAGATTTTAGAAAAATTATTGTAAATTGGAGGAGTTTTTGTATGAATAGTAAAATTAATAATTATGTAAATGAGTTGTTCGAACCTTATAGGGAAACTAAAAGCATAGAAGATATAAAAAATGACTTGTTATGTGATTTAAATGAGCGTTTTGAAGAATTAGTATCTCAAGGAAAAAGTGAAGAGCAAGCTATATCTGAAACATTAGATAGCATTGGAGATATTGATGAACTTTTACAAGATACAATTAATTTAACTCATAAATTAGAGAGAAAGTTAAGTTTTAGAGGTGGAGATTTTAAAAATAGTGATTTGAAAAATTCTATTTTAAAAGATAGTAAATTTAGTGGAAGTTCTGTTAAAGATGCAGATTTTTCTGGATCAGATTTAACAGCATCAGTATTTAGCGCTAGTGACTTAAAAAGAATTAATTTTCATAAAGCTAATCTTACCGATTGTAAATTTTATGCTAGTGATATTAAAGAAGGAAAGTTTAAAGAAACTATTTTAGTTAGAACTCATTTTGATACATGTGATTTGAAAAAATCTGAATTTGTAGAATGTAAATTTAAGGAAGTTATTTTTTTAAAATCAGATTTAAAAAAGGTTGAGTTTAAAAGTTGTTCTTTTGAAGATACGCAGTTTAAATATATAGATTTAGAAGATCAAGATTTTGAAGGATGTTCATTTAAAAATGTTAATTTTGATAAAGCTTATTTAAAAGAAGCAAGTTTTAAAAATGCAACCCTTCAAAATGTAAGTTTTATTCCTGAAAATCCTTTGACAAATAAATATCATAAGATGATCAAAAGTATAGATTTTGAAGGTGCTTGTATTGACAAAGTAACTTATAATTATTTAAAAGGATTTGGAATAGAGCTTTCAGGAGTTAAAATAATATAAAATGAAAGACCATCGATTAGATGGTCTTTTTAAATTGGAGTATTTACGTTTATTTGTGCAAATAAATTTAATGCTTCAGCATGATCGGGATCTAATTTTCCAAGAGATATAAATAATTTTTCTTTAAATGCGCGTCCGAAATCATATGTTTTTTCTAATTCTTTTTCTGATGGTTTAAAATTTATTCTAAGAGATGGGGTAAGTGTTTTCATTTTAAGTTCTCTAAGCCTTGATTCAGTATTTGGAACCCCTTCTCCACTCCATCCGTAAGATCCAAATGCAGCTGCAACTTTTCCACCGTGTACAATAGGATTTAAATGAGTTAAAAGATCTCTAATAGGTTCAAGCATATCTGAATTTATTGTTGGTGTTCCAAATAATATTCCATCTGCAGATGATATTTCATTTAATATTTCATTCTTGTCGAAGTTTATTACATCATAAAGTTTAACTTCAACATCATTATCAGCACAAATTGCTTCTGATATTTTTTCTGCTAAATTAGCTGTGTAACCATAAGCAGAAACATAGCAGATTACAACTTTAGGTTTAGAATTTTTTTCTAAAGGAGAACTCCAAGTTTTATATAAAGATATAATTTTTTCAATATCTCTTCTTAAAACAGGACCATGACCTGGACAAATATAGCTTATTTCTAAATCTTTAATTTTTTCTATTGCTTTTAATACATAAGGTTTAAACGGACCAAAAATACAATCATAATAATATTTTAAAGCATCCATATAGTGTTCGTAATTTTCGACACAATCATCAAAAATATTATTTGTCGAATAATGTGCACCAAAAGAATCGCAAGTCAAAAGTGTTTTTAGTTCAGGTACGTATGTGTAAATTGTATCCGGCCAGTGTAAAAATGGAGCAGATATAAATTTAAGAGTTTTATCACCTAAAGATATTGAAGTTGAATCGCTGACTTCTATGCAATTAAAATTTTTATTGGTAACTTTTTTTAGATATTTTACTGCAACTGGTGAGGCGACTATTGTTATATTGGGGCATAAATCTATTATTTTTTCTACTGAACCAGCGTGATCAGGTTCTGTATGACTTATAACAAGGTAGTCTATGTTTTGGAAATTTATATTTGCTTCAGTAAGTCTTTGGATATACTCATCAAAAAATTGAACTTTAACAGTTTCAAATAACACAGTTTTTTCACTACCTTTAATAACGTAAGAATTGTAAGTAGTACCGTAAGGAGTGTGCATTATTATGTCAAAAGTTCTAAGATTTGGGTCAAGAGCCCCAACCCATAGAAGGTCTTTTTGGATTTCATAACTTTTCATAAACAAGTCCTTTCTAATTTAGAAAATAAATTTATATAATTATAGGTTATGTATAATATTATAAATTTTAAATAATATTTTAGTCAAAATATTATTTTGTATAATAATAAAATTTTAATAATTTATATTTTTAATAAAATTATAGTTAAAATAAAAAAATATTAATATTTAGTTGTACTTTTTAAAATAAATGTCGTTAAAAAGATTAATATTTTAATTAAAATTTCTTAAATAATGACAAATTATAAAAATATGTTGTGATAAAATTTCAAGTATATGTTATATTTGATTATAGGAAGGTAAACAGCTATGAAAGTTATAGAGGTGTTAAAAGGAAGAGAGTATAGTTTAAGTGAGATAATTGAATATTATTATAAAATAATTGAAAATAGAGTTGCGATAGAAGATATTGATAAAATAAATGGAAATTTGGTTTATGGCATACAAATAGATAAAATTTTAATAGAAAAAAGTGGAGAACAGACTATAGAAAGTGAAAAAGTTGAAATTATTAGTTGTAATTTAGAATTAGTTAGAGAAATTTGTAAAGTTCTTCATAAAAATTTAGTGTCTCCTATTCATTTGGTTGATGTTTTAGAAGATAATATAAGTAAGTTATTTAAATTGGATTCTAAAGTTAGATTTGTAGAAAATGCGTTATAATTAGAGGTGAGTGTTTGATAATTGGAATTGGTTGTGATGTTTTACATATAGACAGAGTGTACAAGCTTTTGAGTTATAAAAATTTTTTAGTTAAGTATTTTACAAAGAATGAGATAAATATGTTTAGGCAAAATATTGTGAATGAGAAGAATTATGTAAAAAAAATAGCTTCTAATTTATGTGTTAAAGAAGCATTATTTAAATCAATTTCTAATGAAATCAGTTTATTTAAATTTTCAGATGTAGAAGTTTTAAGAAATTGTAATGGGAGTCCGTACATAAATTTGCACAATGATTTACGTAAATTTAATGAGAAATACAATATACATGTAACAATATCTAATGAAAAAAATATTGTTACATCTTTTGTTGTTTTAGAAAAAATAAATTAAGAATATTAAAAAGTAATAAAAGTAATTGATTAGAATAAGTATTATCTATAATTATTATAGAAAGGAAGTACTTATTTTGAAAAAAATTATTTTATTATTTATTGGTTTTTTATTATTTGTTACTTCTTGTAAAACACAAAAAATAGAAAACTCAGAACAAGCGTTTGATTATGTAAAAAGTTTAAAAAACTATATAGCGGATATTAAAGTTACTTTTAAAAATGATAGAAGTGAAGAAAGTGTGTTTTTGAAACAATATAGTAGTTCTAATAATAGTTATAGATTAGATTTAGAAGGTGAACGAAGTTATATATATAAAGATGATAAAATTTATGTTAAAGATATAAAGAACAATACTGAATATTTTGTTGAAGAAGAATTTGATGAGGTTTATAAGTATTGTTTTTTAAATGAGTACATAAAGCTTATTTATTCTATGGATCAAGTAGAGTATTTTAAAGAATCTTATGTGGAAAATGAAGAGGAGATAAAATTCTTTGGAGCTAAAGTTAATCTTCCAACTAATAATTTAAATATAAGTTATGCGACTTTATATTTAGATGGTAGTAGATATATACCACTTAAGCTTGAAATATTTGATAGTAAAGGTAACAGAAGAGTTTTAATTGAGTATTTAACTTTCGATGTTTTAGACGAAATTGATTCTAATGTATTTGATTATTAATTTAGGAGACAATTTTATGAAGTTTTATAAGAATGTTTATGCTGAAATAAATTTAGATAATTTGGTACATAATTTAGAACTTATTAGAAGTGTTAATGGAAATCAAAAGATTATAGCAGTTGTTAAAGATGATGCTTATGGTCATGGTGCTGTAGAGATTTCAAAAAAATTAATTGAAAATAATATTGAAATGTTAGCTGTTGGTCATATAGGAGAAGCTATAGAGTTAAGAAAATCAGGTATAAATGTACCTATTTTAATAATGGGTGTTACTCCTATAGAATATTTATATGAACTTTTAAATTATAGGCTTACTCAAACTATAACTAGCTTTGAGTATGCCATTTTATTATTGGGAGAGTTATCGAAGATAAATAAAAAATTAAAAGTGCATATAAAGGTTGAAACTGGAATGGGAAGAGTGGGATTATTTGCAAGTGATGAAAATTACGAAATTGTAAATAATATATTCAGAAATCCTTTTTTTGAAGTTGAGGGAATATACTCTCATTTTTCTGATGCAGATAGTGAAGATGCTAGTTATACCATGAGACAATATAAATTATTTGAATTGTTTTGTAATAATCTAGATAAATTAAAACTAAATATAAAATATAAACATATGTGTAATAGTGCTGGAAGTATAAATTTTAAATTTGAATATTTAAATTGTATAAGACCAGGACTTTTATTGTATGGATATAATAATGGTATAAAGAACAAAAGTATAAAATTTAAGCCCATTATGAACTTGAAGGCTAGAGTTGTACATATAAAAAGAGTACATAAAGGAGAATTTATCGGATATGGGAAAACTTATAAAGCAGATAAAGAAGGCATAATTGCAACTATTAATGTTGGATATGGATATGGGTATCCAAGGTATTTATCAAATAAAGGTAAAGTTATATTAAATGGATGCTATTCTAATATTGTTGGTAATATATGTATGGATCATTTTATGATAGATATTACTCATATTAGAGGTGTTAAGCTTTTTGATGAAGTTTTGCTTATGGGAGAAATAATGGGTAAAAGAATATATGCAAATGATATAGCTGATTTTGGTCAAACTATTTGTTATGAAGTTTTGTGTGGTATAAGGAGAAAGGTTCCTAGAATTTATCTAAGTAATGATGAAATTGTTAACATTAGAGAATATATTTTATAAGTAGTGTATTTTATAAAGTTGTAAATTTATAGAAGTTGGTATATAATTTAAGAAGTACGTAATTAAATTATGAATTTAATTATAATTGTTGTGGGGGTACTTCTGAAGTGAATAAATCAATAAGTACTTTTTTAAAGCCTTTCTCCAAGCCTCAAGTCATGGATATTAAGTTAATACAAAAAGGTAGCATAAGTTTAAGAAGTGTCATATTAATATTTATCAGAAGAAAAAATTGGGAAACTATTGGAAGAGAATATGAAGCTATGGGAGAAATAAATGTAGAATTGTCTGAATGTGGATTTTTCTCAGTTTTTGAAGAGTTAGTTAAATATGAGATAAGGCTTTCGGAGAGTGATAATTTAGATGACTACGATGGTAGTAAAAAGAGGGGACATATTCTATGCTGATTTGAGTCCTGTTATAGGTTCAGAACAGGGAGGAATAAGACCCGTTATAATAATTCAAAATGATATTGGAAATAAGTATAGTCCTACTGTTATAGTAGGAGCTATAACTTCGCAAATTAATAAGGCTAAGTTACCTACACATGTGGAAATTTCATCAGAAGAATATGGATTAAATAAAGATTCAGTGGTTTTGCTTGAACAAATAAGGACCTTGGATAAAAAGAGACTTAAAGAAAAAATAGGACATATGACATTTAATGATATGAAAAAAGTTAATAAGGCATTATTTGTAAGTTTGGGACTGAATTAAATTTTTGATTAATTTATTGATTCTGATTTACAGATTATATATTCTTAATGGCATTTTTATAATGCCATTAGTGTTTTTTGGAGATATAATTTTATGAAAATTATTAAGGGATTGATAATTTTATTATTAGTAATGTTTATTGTAATTATAGATGTTACTGGAGTTAGTTCAAAAAATTTGGTTAATACAGATTATATACATAGTTTTGAGCATGATATAAATAACTTAATAGATGGTGATGAAGGTACTTTTTTTGTGTTACCGGATTTTACTAACTATTTAGAGTTTAAGTTAGAAGATTATAAAAAGATTAGGAATATCAAATTTGTTTTTGATGATGTTTTAAATAATTATGAATATAAAATTTATTCAAGTGATGATGGGTACCGTTATAATGAAGTTGAATTTAAAAAGAAAATAGTAGATGATAATACTGAGATTGCAAAGGTATCTATAGATGATCAATTTATTAAAATTCGTGTAGTATCTAGTGAAAGTGAAGATTTTGTACATATAAAGGAAATTTCTTTTTTAGATGAAAAAGATGTTAGAATAAATAATATTGAGATAGAAAAAGAAGAACCTGAAATTAATGAAGTTGTTTATGAAGAAAGTAAAAAAGATTATAAAGAAGCAATTGAAGGTTTGATTTCACGTATTTTAGGAGAAGAGTACATAAAGTTTTTTGATGTATTACTTTTACCAAATGATAAGGGGTATGATTATTTTAGATTGTCAAGTAATGAAGGTAAAATCGTAATTGAGGGGAATAATTCTAATTCTTTAGCTATTGCTCTTAATTATTATTTTGAACATTATTTAAATCAAACTTTTGCTAGATTTGGTAGTGGTAAATTAAAAGTGGTTCTTCCTATGCCTCAAATAGAAGGGGTTGTAGAAAAAATAGTAGATATTAAATATAGGTATAATTATAATTATGTAGCTTATGGTTATACCATGGCTTATTGGGATTTTGAAGATTGGGAAAGAGAAATAGATTGGATGGCTCTAAATGGTTTTAATGTTGCGTTAAATTTGGTTGGTCATGAAGAGGTTATCCGAAGATTTTTAAAAGAGTTTGGATTTTCATTTTCTGAGATAGTAAATTATTTAACATCTCCAATATATTTACCCTGGATGTATATGGGAAATATAAGTAGAATTGGAGGGGAACTTACGCCAGATTGGTTTGAAGATAGAGCTGAACTTTCTATGATGATACAAAATAGAATGAAAGAATTTGAAATATCTCCAATTCATCAGACTTATATAGGATATTTTCCGTTTAAAGAAAATTCGGGTTTTGAGATTTTACAAGGAGGGTATTGGAGTAAAATAAAAGGTCCTGATAGAGTGAATTTTAACAATAATGATTATGAAACATTGGCTAAAGTATTTTATGAAAAGCAAAGAGAAGTTTTAGGAAAAACTCAATATTTTGCAGGAGATTTATTTCATGAAGGCAGTAATTCATATGGGTATGATGTGAAATATGTTTCAAAGAAAGTGTTAGATACATTGAAAAAAAATGAAAGTGATAATTCTATATGGATGATACAATCTTGGGGACATAATCCATCATCTGAGAGTATAGCTCATCTTGATAAAGAAAATGTGATAATAGTAGATCTTCATTCTCAACTTAATATCAAGTGGAAAGGTACTTCTAAGTTTAATGGTATGTCTTGGGAAAATAAAGAGTTTGATAGTTCAAATTGGATTTTTGGGATATTAAATAATTTTGGTGGTAGAGGTGGACTTTATGGTCATGCTAGGCATACGATTAATGAGTTTTATGAAGCAAAAGATAATGCGCAATTTTTAGTAGGAATTGGGCATACGTCAGAAGCTGTTGGTTATAATGATTTTATAGATGAATTGGCTACTGAACTTATATTTCAAGATAAAATTGAGATAGATGAATTTGTTAATAGATATGTGACAAATAGATATGGTGGATATAGTGATAAATTAGTTGAAGGATTTTATATACTTTTAGATACAGTGTATAATGCGACTACAGAAACTTATCATGAAGGAGCATCTGAATCAATTATAAATTCTAGACCTTCTATGAATGTTACTAGTTCATCTAAATGGGGAAGTATACATAAAAATTATAATTCTGATATTTTGGAAAAGGCACTGAGCATTTATTTTTCGGTTTATGATGAATTTAAATATAATGAGTTTTACATTAATGATTTAATAGATATTGCAAGTCAAGTTATTGTTAATTTATCTTATGATTATTATGAGGATATAAAAAAAGTATACGAAGAAAATAATTTTGAGGAATTAAAAATTTTAAAAGATAAATTTTTGTATTTAATAAATTTACAAGCAAATATTTTATCTTACAATGATAATAAGAGTTTATCTAAAATGATTAATGACATAGAAAAGTTTGGATATGACGATTATTTTGAAGATACATTAAAGTATAATAAGAAAACAATTTTAACAACTTGGTATGATAAACTTGTATCTGAAGATGATGGTCTTAGGGATTATGCTAATACGGATTTTTATGAGCTTATAGGAAATTTGTATTATAATAGGTGGAAAAATTATTTTGATGAAATTTTATTGCAAGAAAATGTTGATAATAGTGGAGATAAATATGACACTTATAGGTTTGATTTAAATTGGGTATATGATGATAAATCCTTAGAGTTTAACAAAAGCAATAAAAGCTTAAAAGAGTTAATAGAACTTGTTATAGTAGATGCATCAGTTAAAAAAAGTAAATTTTCATTTTTAGCAAATATAATTTATGCAATAAGCTCTTTATTTAGATAAAAAGGTAGCCTAATTGGCTACCTTTTTATTTGAAAAATTTTTTATATGAAAAAAGTGCTATATTTATCATTTCATCGATTTGCTGATTTGTTATAATGTATGGTGGCATAAAATATAAAACATTTCCTAAAGGTCTTAATATTAGAGAATTTTCTAGTGCTATTTTATAAATTTTATATCCAATTCTATCTTTAAAATCAAAAGGTTCCTTGGATTTTTTATCTTTTACAAGTTCAATTGCACAAATCATACCCATTGATCGAATTTCTCCAACATAATCTAAATCTTTGAAAAGATTTTCTACGGAATTTTTTAAATATTTAGATTTATGTTTTAACTTATCTAAAGTATTTTCCTCTTTGAATATGTTTAATGTCTCTATTGCTACAGAACATGCAAGGGGATTTCCAGAATAGCTGTGTGAATGAAGAAAAGATTTTAATTTTTCATAGTCGTCATAAAATGCGTTGTATATTTCGTTTGTTGTAATGACCAGTGATAATGGTAGGTATCCTCCAGTAAGTCCTTTAGATACGCACATTATATCTGGAGTTATGTTTGCGTGATCTACTCCAAAAAATTTTCCAGTTCTTCCAAAACCAACTGCTATTTCATCAGCAATTAAGTTAATATTATAAAGTTTTGTTAGTTCCCTTAATTTTATTAAATACTCTTTAGGATACATTTTCATTCCAGAAGCACATTGAACCATAGGTTCTATAATTACTGCTGTTATATCTTGATGATTTTCTTTTATTGTTTTCTCCATTTCTAGAAAACATTCTGTGTTGCAAGTTTCTCTAGTCTTTAAATAAGGGCATCTAAAACAGTTAGGTGAATTAACTTCTATAGTTTGTATTAGAATTTCATTATATATTTCTGAATAAAGAGGGGTTTTTGAAACGGAAAGAGCACCTATTGTTTCTCCGTGATATCCATCTTTTAAAGAAATAAACTTTGTTTTATTTTTAAATCCTATTTGTTTATGATATTGAAAACTTAGTTTAAGTGAAATTTCAACAGCAGAAGAGCCGTTATCTCCAAAAAAGATTTTAGATAATCCTTTTGGGGAAACCTCTAGTATTTTTTCAGATAATTCTATTGCAGGTTTGTGTGAAAAATTTGAAAATATAACATGTTCAAGGGAATCAACTTGTTTTTTTAGTGCATTATTTATTCTTTTATTGTTATGTCCAAAAAGATTTACCCACCATGAAGATATTGCGTCTATATAGTGTTTTCCGTGTATGTCATATAAATAAATTCCTTCCCCTTTGTCTATTATTATTGGTGGAAAATTTTCATAATCTTTCATTTGTGAGCAGGGATGCCATATATTTTCTAAGTCTTTTTTTTGAAGCGGATCCAAAATACATTCCTCCTATATACTGTTTATAAAATTTAATACTTCATTACATATTAAATTTGAATTTTCTTCTTGCACAGGTAATATTAAAGTGTTTGATATTTTAGAGTAGTTTTTTATAAAGTCTATATTATCTTTTTCATAATAGGTATTTTTAAATTTATTAAACACGATTCCAGAAATTTTAATACCAGTTTGTTTTAAATGGTTTAAGGTTAATATTGTGTGGTTTATAGTTCCTATTTTTGTACTTGTAACTACAATTGTATTTAAATTTAAATCTTTTATTAAATTATAAATGAAATAATTGTTTTCGTTTATAGGTGTAAAAACCCCTCCAGCTCCTTCCACTATTATGTTTTTAAATTTGTTTTCAAGATTTTTATAATCACTTATAATTTTTGAAACATTTATTTCTGTATTTGTTTTTTTACAAGATAGGTGGGGAGATAGGGAGTATTTTAGTGGGTATGAACAATAAAAATTTTCACTTTTTTTAAATTTTGAATTATTTTTTACAAAATCTAAATCTGGAATTATTAAAGTTTCTTTTTCAAATGCACATCCTGTTTGTACAGGTTTGTAATAACAAGTGTTTTCATTTAAATTGTTAAATAGTAGTGAGCTTACAAAAGTTTTTCCTATGTCTGTATCTGTTCCTGTTATAAAGAATTTTTTCATTTTGTTATTGAAAACTCCATACGCTTTGCAAGTTCTTTATCCTTATCTATATTACTTCCAGTTGTTGTTAGAAAATCTCCAGTAAGCATTGCATTAACTCCAGCTTTAAGTCCTAGTTCTTGAAGTTCTTCAAGTTGCATTCTTCCTCCTGCATATCTAATTTGAGCTTTTGGAAGAATAAGTCTAAATACGGCAATTGTTTTAATAATTTCCATTTTATGTAATGGCTCATTATTTTCATAAGGAGTTCCAGGAACTTTTGTTAAAATATTTACAGGAACTGAATCAACATTTAATTTTTTAAGCTCAAATGCTAAATTTATTCTATCTATTGGAGTTTCACCCATTCCAAGTATTCCGCCACTACATACTTTAAGACCTGCTTTTTGAACAAGTTTTATTGTGTTTACTCTATCTTCAAAAGTGTGGGTTGAACATAAATTTTTATAAAATTCTTTAGAAGATTCTAGATTGTGGTGATACATTGTTATTCCTGCTTCTTTTAATTTTTCTGCTTGTCCTTCTTTTAGGATTCCAAATGATCCACAAAGAGATATATTTGTTTCTTCTTTTAGTTTTTCATATATTGAACATATTTTATTAATTTCAGAGTCAGAAGGGCCACGTCCACTTGAAACCATTGAAAATTTGTGAGCACCTTTTTTTTCAACTTCTTTCGCTCTTTCAATTATCTCTTTTTCTTCTAAGAAAGCATAAGGAGTTATATTTGTTTTATAATGTGCTGATTGAGCGCAATATTTACAATCTTCTGAACAATTTCCATTTTTAACATTCATAATTGTACAAAGATCTAGATTGTTTCCAGAAAAGGTTTTTCTAATTTCATTTGCTGAATCTATAAGAGCATTCATAGAATTTAAATCATTTACGTGATCAATTTCTATTAACTCTTTTGCTTCTTCAAAGGTTATTTCATATCCATTTATTATTTTGTCTCTTAAACTTAATATTTTATTTATCATAAAATTTCCCCTTTTATTTGTTTTTCATATTTTAAATAAAGACTTTTTAAACAGTCTATTAAATAGTTTATATCTTCGTATGTGTGATTACAACATAATGTTATCCTTAGCCTACTTGTATTTTTAGGAACAGAAGGAGGCCTTATGGGAGTTAAAAATATATTTTTATTCATTAACTCTTTTTGAAAGATTAAACATAATTTTTCATCTTTTAAAATTAAAGGAATAATTGGTGTTATTCCATCTATGACGGAATAACCAATATCTCTAAGAGAGTTTCTTAGGTATACACTTAACTTTTTTAAATAATCTCTTTGAGATTCATATTCAGTGCATTTAATTATTGCATTTGATAGAGTTTTTGCATTTTCAGGTGTTTGAGAAGTTGAAAAAATAAATGTTTTTGATGTGTTTTTTAAATAATCTATAATTAAAGAGTTTGAAGAAATAAATCCTCCAACGCATCCTAGGGCTTTGCTTCCTGTTCCCATTAATATAATTTTTTCATCTGATATATTAAAATGTTCACAAGTACCAGCACCTGTTTTTCCAAGAACTCCAGTTGAATGAGCATCATCTATGTATAAATAGCAATTAAATTTATAACAAATTTCCATTAAATCATTTAGTTTACAAATATCCCCGTCCATGCTAAAAACACCATCAGTTATTATTATTTTTTTTTCAATAGATGAATTTTCTTTTATTTTTTTGGTTAAATCATTAATATCAGAATGTTTGTAAATGACGCATTTTGATTTAGTTAATTTAATTCCAGATATTATACTTGAGTGGTTTAATTCATCTGAAAAAATAACAAAGTCTTCATAAAATAACGAAGAAATTGAACCTACGTTACATAAGTACCCTGAACTATATAAAATAGAATCTTCCTTATTTTTAAATTTTGAAATTAAATTTTCACATTCTCTATGCAGAGTTGTTGTTCCTGTTGTAAGTCTTGACCCACCAGATCCTACTCCAAATTTATTTATAGTTTCTATAGAAGAAATTTTTAGCTCTGAATCTGTGCAAAATCCTAAATAATTATTTGATGAAAACAATAAAAAGTTTTTATCATTTAAAGTTATATTTTTATTTTGAGGTGAGGAAAACTCATAAAAATTTCTTAAAAGGTTGTTGTTTTTTATATTTTCAAGTTTATTTTTTAAATCAAACATTTTTCCACCAACAATTTGAGTTAATTTTAGGAATTGAATTTATTAGTACCACAGAATTTTTTAAATACTCTATAGTTGAATTTAATTTAAGTTTGTCTTTTATAAAAATAATTCGTCCTCCAAAATCATGGTTTATTGGTTTGAAATTTTTAATTCTAACATACCCAAAAGTTTTGCTTGAAATATATCCTGTAGTGTAATTTTTATCATCAGATATACAAACTTCACAAAGTACATTAGGGTCATTACATATTTTAGAACTTAAACAAAGAGCTTCTTTTAAATATTTTCCATTAAAATTATTTTTGATTAAAAAATCATTAAGCTCATTTTTTATTGAAATATCATAATCCATGTTAGTACATCTTACAATGTTATCTCTAAATTCAAAAAAATCATCAAAAGAAATTATAAGAGCTCCTTTTAAATTTTTTAAATTTAATAAAGTGTTTAGGGTTTTTTGTATCTTATCCTTAGAAAATCCTATTTTTTCTAAAATTAAATTTGGGTATAATTCATTTTCATTTTTGTCAAGAGTGGTTATAGTAAGCGGAGGTATATAATTTATTTGAGTATGTTCATGTATTTTTTGTATTGATATATTTATAAAATCTGATTTTCCTTTTGGATGATTAAGTGCTCTGTGAATTAAATTTAAAGCCTCTTCTTTTATCATACTTTCATGAGTTATACATTCAGCGCCAGATATATGAACTCCCCCAAGATTATGGTCAACAGGAGATGCACCACGCATTTTAATTGAAAATAAATTTTTATTTATTTTTAATACCTTCTTTCTTAACTAATTTTTCAAATATTTTTGTAATTGGGTATGCTGTAAATAAAGTGTAAATCATCCCAGGTATAGAGGGAACTAAAAGTGATAAAAAATTTGCTTTTGTTATAATAGAAAGCATAATTCTTGATACAAAAGATCCTATGGGACCTGATATTGATATAAATAATATGTTTTTATTTGAAAAGTGAATTATTCCTCCAGCAACAACTCTAAATATAAATGCGTTTAAAATGTTTAAAAGGTTATGAGTTCCTAAGAAAAATGTAAGTGTGCTTGAGAGAATTCCTGCAAGTATGTAATTTTTAAATCCAAATACAGCACAAATAGCAACGGCAACAGGAGCTGAAATTTGAAACTCAGTTCCTGGAATTATTCCAGGTAATTTTATAAAACTAAAAACTGTAATTAAAATACCTAAAAAACTAATTTTGATTATATTTCTTGTATTCATATAACTCCTTTTTTTGTTTAAAGTTTTCTGATATTAAGAATTATAAAGAGAAGATTTTAATATTAAAAGTGCAAATTATATTTTTAATTTTTTTTTAATATGTTTAAAATAAAAATGAATAAATATTAATTTAAATGTGTGTTATAATGTTTTTTATCATGTAAAATGGGAGAAATTTTGTTATGATTGATTTTATAAAAGTTTCGAAAATATACGAAAAAAATGTTAAAGCATTAGTTGATGTTAGTTTATCTATTGAACAGGGAGAATTTGTTTTTTTAGTTGGTTCTAGTGGAGCTGGAAAGTCTACTTTTATAAAAATGATTTTGAAAGAAATAAAACCTACAAGCGGAAAGGTTATAATAAATAATAAAGATTTAAGTCTTATAAAAAGAAGGGATATACCTTATCACAGAAGAAGTATTGGAATGGTTTTTCAGGATTTTAAATTAATTTCAAATTTAAATGTTTATGAAAATGTTTCTTTTGCAATGAGAGTTGTTGAAGCAGATGAAAAGGAAATTAGAAAGAGAGTTCCTGTGGTTTTAAGTTTAGTGGGACTTTCAGATAAATATAAAGTGTTTCCACATGAATTATCTGGAGGAGAACAACAACGTGTTTCACTCGCTCGTGCTATGGTTAACAACCCTTCTATTTTGATAGCAGATGAGCCTACAGGAAATTTAGATCCAGATACGGCTCTTGAAATAATGGCACTTCTTCAAGACATAAATAGAGGAGGGACTACGGTTTTAATGGCTACTCATGCAAAAGATATTGTAGATAGAATGAAAAGGCGTGTTATTGCAATTGAACGTGGTGTGTTATTAAGAGATGAGAAGAGAGGAAAATATGAATAATGAAAGTTTCTAGTTTTAAGGGGTTTACAATTGATGCCGTCAAAAGTTTATTTAGAAATAAAACTATAAGTATAGCAACTATTGTAAATATTGTAGTTACGCTTACTATATATGGAATTTTTTTAATTATAATGAATGTTATTGTTACAAATGTTAATGATGTAGAATCTAGACTTCAGCTTAAAGTATATTTAAAAGATTCAATAACTGTAGAGCAGCAACAAGCGGTTAAAGAGGCAATTGAGTCTGTAGAAGGTATTAGTGAGGTTTATTATGAAAGTAAAAGTGAGGCTCTTAAAAATTTTAGGGAGCAACTTAAAGATTATGCGTGGATGATTGAAGGATATGATGAGACTAATAATCCACTTCCAAGTTCTTATGTTGTAAAGATAACTTCTCCAGAAATATCGTACAGAATTGAAGAAAAATTGGAAGGTTTTGAAGGGATTGATGACATAGGTAGTGATAAGGTATTAGTTAGAGAAGTTTCTAAAATTTCTTCATTTATTAAAGTAGCTTGGGCGGTGTTATCCTTTATTTTAATTTTAGTATCCTTGTTTCTAATAATGAATACAATCAAGCTTACTATTTATTCTAGGAGAAAAGAAATTTATATAATGAAATTTGTTGGTGCTACTGATTGGTTTATAAGATGGCCTTTTGTTATAGAAGGTATGATTTTAGGAGCTATTGGTGGAGTTTTATCCATTGGAATTGTTTATTATGTATATTCGTCTATTTATAAAGTTTTGATAGATAAAAATTTGTTTTCTTATTTGGTTTCTCCTAATTTTATTTTGATTCAGTTAGTAATTCATTTTTTATCAATAGGTATTTTAGTAGGTATAGTTGGAAGTATAGTATCTCTTAGAAAGTTTCTAAAAGTTTAAATATTTTGAGTTTGAATATTTAAACATGTTTAATGAAATAATAAATGTATTGTCAATTAAGATTTGGAGGATTTTATGAATATTAATGACAACAATGGTAGTGAACTAGATATTAAGAGTGATATGCCTAAACAAATATCTTCTGATGTTAAAGATGAAGGTAAGAGAAAACATACATTAGTTATTATTTTAGGTATTATTATTTTGCTACTTACAAATGTTGTATCCTACATATTTGGTTTTAATTTTGGTCCTTATTCTTTAGGAGGTATACGCTCTTTATCTGAGGATGCTAATGATTATAGGAAGATTTTTTTAGTTAAAGATGTACTTCAAAAGACTTATAACGGAGAGATTGATAGTGAGCTTTTAGTTGATGAGGCTATAAAAGGAATGTTTGATTCTCTAGGTGATCCTTATACTGTTTATATGAATAAAAAAGAATTTGAAGAGTTTAATTTAAGAAGCAAGGGAGAATATGTTGGAATTGGAATACAAGTTGCGTATAAAGATGATAAGGTTGTAGTTGTATCTGTATTTGATGATTCTCCTGCATATAAAGCTGGAATTTATCCTGGAGATATTATAGCAAATGTTTCAGGAGAGGATATTGACAATATTGATAAAGCTATTAGTCTTATAAAAGGTGAGGAATTAACAACTGTTTCTCTTGTAATTGATAGAAATGGAGAAAAAATTAATTTTGATATTACAAGGGAAAAAATTACTATATTGCCTGTAGAGTATGAAAAACTTGATGAAAAAATTGGATATATTAAAATAAATTCTTTTGATGAAAATTCAGCTAAAGGGGTTAGAGAGGCTTTAGAAAATTTAAAATCTGAGGGGTTAATAATTGATTTAAGAGGTAATCCAGGTGGGCTTTTGAATGAATGTGTTGATATTGTATCGGAGTTTTTATCTGAAGGATCTGTTATAGTTTCAACAGATGATAAATACGGAAGAAGTGAAGTGATTAAAGCTAAAAAAGGAATTGCTGAAGATGTTCATGTGGTTGTATTAGGAAATGCAAGTAGTGCAAGTGCATCAGAAGTTTTTATTGGAGCTTTAAGAGATCATGGTAGATCTACATTTGTTGGTGAAAAAACTTTTGGTAAAGGTCTTGTTCAAAGAGTTTTTGAAATTGGTGATGGAAGTGGATTTAAAGTTACAGTTTCAAAATATTATACTCCAAATGGTGAATATATTAATGAGATTGGAATTAAACCTGATATAGAAATTGATTATACTCAAGATGAATATGTGAAAAATAGAGAAGGTGCTAAGGGAGATAAGGAGCTTTTGAAAAAATTAGATCCACAGTATCAAAAGGCACTTCAAATCATAAAGGAGAAGGTATATAGTTAATGATTTTAAAATTTTATGTTTATTCTTTAGCTTTTGTTTTAAATTATTTTAATTTTTCAAAAAGTTATAATGGGAGTATTTATTACTCCCTTTTTTTTATATTTAGAAATGTAGTTTTTGTTGTTATATTTAATTTTATATTTAATTTTATGATGAAAATTTTTAGGATTTCGTTTTTAAATATAGAAATTTTGGTATTAATTTTTATTATAAGTATTTTGTTATATTTTTTAAAAAGAAAATATATTTGTATAAGTTTTAGTGGAACTTTAGTTTATTTAATTTGTAAGGTTTTAAATATTGAAATTTCTTTAAATGAAATTATGTTTTTAATATCTAGTTTACATATTTTTGAAGGGTTATTTATAATTTTTTCTTTAAAGCAAGTTGAAGTTTTTAGTATGAAAGAGAATAATTTTTTAAAAGGTAAATTATATTTACCTCTTATTTTAAATAAATTTCCTATAATTTTTATGATATTTTATAATAGAAAATTTTATAATATTTCATTTAAATACAGAAAATTTGTTTCAGGTGTTTTGATTTTTGTTTATGGTATAATTGTTTTATTTATTAGTTTACTTAAAAAAAATATTGTATCTTTAATATTAATTTGGGTTTTACATGAGTTAATAATTTTTGTTGAAAAATTTATATTTAAAAAGATTGAGAGAGTTAAATTAATAGAAAATCAAGTTACTTTGTAAATTTAATTCATGTTTATGAAAGGATATATATGGGAATATTTAAAATAAATTCAAAGTTTAAACCTATGGGTGATCAACCTAAAGCAATAGACATTTTAGTTGATTCAATTAATAAAGGTAATAAATTTCAAACCCTTTTAGGAGTTACAGGATCAGGAAAAACATTTACTATGGCAAATGTAATAGAACGTCTTCAAAGACCTTCTATAGTACTTGCTCATAATAAAATTTTAGCCGCACAATTGTGTTCTGAATTTCGTGAGTTTTTCCCAGAAAATGCAGTTGAATATTTTGTGTCTTATTACGATTATTATCAGCCTGAAGCGTACGTACCTCACACTGATACTTTTATTGAAAAAGATGCTTCAATAAATCAAGAAATAGATAAACTTCGTCACTCTGCTACTTCTTCTTTAATAGAAAGAAGAGATACTATAATAGTTGCGTCTGTTTCTTGTATTTATGGTCTTGGTAATCCTAATGAATATAAAAATCTTGTTATAAATCTTCGTGTTGGAATGATTAAAGATAGAGATGAAGTTATAAAAAAATTAATTGAAATTCAATATGAAAGAAATGAAATAGATTTTTCAAGGGGAACATTTAGAGTTAAAGGAGATGTTTTAGATATTGTTCCTGCTTCTACCTTTAGTGTTGGAATAAGGGTGCAATTTTTTGGAGATGAGATTGAAAAAATAAATGAATTTGATATTTTAACTGGAAAAGTTTTTTCTGAAATTTCACATATATCCATTTATCCAGCGTCTCACTTTGCAACCTCAAAAGAAAGAGTAGAAAATGCTATTAATGAGATAAATATTGAGCTTAATGAGAGAGTTAAATATTTTGAAAATAATGGGAAATTATTAGAAGCTCAGAGGATTAAAGAGAGAACTAATTATGATATAGAAATGCTTAGGGAAATGGGATATTGTAGCGGAATTGAAAATTATTCACGGATTATGGATGGTAGAGAAAAAGGGAGTATGCCCTATACCTTATTTGATTATTTTCCTGAGGATTATTTAATTTTTATTGATGAGTCACATGTAACCATACCACAAATAAGAGCTATGTATGCAGGAGATAAGTCTAGAAAAGATTCTTTAGTTGAGTATGGGTTTAGGCTTCCGTGTGCTTATGATAATAGACCTTTAAAGTTTGAAGAGTTTGAAGACAAGGTTAATCAAGTGATTTTTGTTTCTGCTACTCCTTCTAAATATGAAGAGGAGAACCAACAAGTTATTGCAGAACAAATAATAAGACCTACTGGACTTTTAGATCCTGTTATTGATGTTAGACCTGTGGAAAGTCAGGTTGATGATTTATATGGGGAAATTGTAAAAGTTATTGAAAAAGGATTTAGGGTTCTTGTTACAACTCTTACTAAAAAAATGGCTGAACATTTAACTGATTATTTAAATGGATTAAATGTGAAAACTACATATATGCATTCTGATGTAAAAACTATTGATAGAATGGAAATTATAAGAGATCTTAGAATTGGTAAATTTGATGTTTTAGTGGGTATAAATCTTTTAAGAGAGGGTCTTGATATACCTGAGGTAATGTTAGTTGCTATACTTGATGCAGATAAAGAAGGTTTTTTAAGATCTGAAACAAGTTTGATTCAAACAATAGGACGTGCAGCTAGAAATTCTGAAAGTAAAGTTATAATGTATGCAGATGTTATTACAAAATCTATGGAAAGAGCTATAAATGAGACAAAACGTAGACGAGAAATTCAAATTAAATATAATGATGAAAATAATATTGTTCCTAAAACTGTTGTTAAAGATATAAGAGAAGTTATACAAGCTACTAAAATATCAAATGAAGAAACTAGGAGTAAAATTAATATAAAAATTCCTGAAGATTTTAAAGAAAGAAGCAAATTAATTGAAAAACTTGAAAAAGAGATGAAGGAGCATGCTAAAAATTTAGATTTTGAAAAAGCAATGGAAATTAGAGATTTTGTAAAAGAGATTAGAAAAACTATATTTTGATTTTGAGAGGATTTTATGGATTATATTGAGATAAAAGGTGCTAGAGCTAATAATTTAAAAAATTGCAATGTTAAATTTCCAAGAAATAAATTAATCGTATTTACTGGAGTGTCTGGATCTGGAAAAACTTCTTTAGCTTTTGATACTCTTTATGCTGAGGGGCAAAGAAGGTATGTAGAATCACTTTCTACATATGCAAGACAATTTTTAGGACAAATGGATAAACCAGATGTTGAATCTATAACAGGACTTTCTCCGGCTATATCTATAGATCAAAAAACTACATCTAGAAATCCACGTTCAACAGTTGGTACAGTAACTGAAATATATGACTATTTAAGATTGTTGTATTCTAGAGTTGGAGTTTTACATTGTTATAAATGTGGTCGTGAAATAAAGCGTCAAACTATAGATCAAATAGTAGATAGTGTTATGAATCTTGGAGAAGGAGTTAAAATTCAGATTTTATCTCCTGTTGTTAGAAATAAAAAAGGTAAACATGAAAAATTAATAGAAAATATAAAAAAACATGGATTTGTTAGGGTGAGAATTAATGGAGATGTTTATGATTTATTAAGTGATGATATAGATTTAAACAAAAATAAAAAGAATTCTATAGATATATTAGTAGATAGAATTGTAATTAAAAATTCATCAAAAGCTAGAATCTTTGAATCTGTTGAAACTAGTTTAAAGTTTTCAGAAGGAGTTGTTTTAATAGATGTAATTGGAGGAGAAGAATTACTGTTTTCTGAAAAATTTTCTTGTATTGAATGTCAGGTTAGTATATCAGAACTTGAACCTAGAGGTTTTTCTTTTAACGCACCATTTGGAAAATGTAATAATTGTGATGGATTAGGTAGGAAATTTGAGATAGATCCTAAACTTATTATTGAAAATGATGAATTGTCTATTTTAGATGGAGCAATAAAAGTTTTTGGGGAAAATTCTTTTAAAGAAGGAGGATGGAATTTTAGTATATTTAAAGCTTTGAGTAAGAAGTTTGAATTTTCTTTAAAAGAACCATTTAAGAATTTGAGTGAGGATTTAAAAGAAAAAATATTATTTGGAGTAGATGATGAAATATTTGTTAAGTATGAAAGGGAAGGGGTAGAAAATACATATAAACACAAATTTGAAGGTGTAGTAAATAATTTAAAAAGAAGGTATAAAGAAAGTAGCTCTGATTATGTTAAGCGAGAAATTGAAAAATATATGACAAATAAAGTTTGTGAAAGTTGTAATGGGGCTAGACTTAGACCAGAAGTTTTATCTGTAAAATTTGGAGGAGTTAATATTTATGAATTAACATGTATGAGTGTTGTTGATTCTCTTGAATTTTTTAAAAATATAGAATTAACAGATAAAAATAAAATTATAGCTGATCCTATTATAAATGAAATTACAAGTAGACTTTCTTTTTTAAACAATGTTGGTTTATCTTATTTAAGTTTATCAAGAACAGCATCCACTCTTTCAGGTGGGGAATCTCAAAGAATTCGTTTAGCAACTCAAATAGGTTCAAGTCTTGTTGGAGTATTATATGTTTTAGATGAGCCGAGTATTGGACTTCATCAAAGAGATAATGATATGTTAATTAAAACACTTAAGAATCTTAGAGATATTGGAAATACTGTTGTAGTTGTTGAACATGATGAAGATACTATAAAAGAAGCAGATTTTATAGTTGATGTAGGAAAATTTGCCGGTGAAAATGGTGGTAATATAATTTATCAGGGCGATTATAATGGAATTTTATGTTGTGATGAATCTATAACTGGAGCTTATTTAAGAGGAGATAAATTTATTGATACTCCAAAAGAGAGAAGAAAAGGAAATGGTAATTTTATAAAAGTATTTGGAGCTAGAGAAAATAATTTAAAAGATCTATCTGTAGAAATACCTTTAGGAACTTTAACAATTGTAACAGGAGTTTCAGGTTCCGGAAAAAGCACGTTTGTTAATGAGGTTTTATATAAAGGTGTGAAAGGATACATAAATGGACATAATCAAAAGTTAAATAAATTTGAAAAAATAGAAGGTATAGATAATATTGATAAGATAATTGATATAGATCAATCACCTATAGGAAGAACACCTAGATCGAATCCTGCTACATATATTGGAGTGTTTGATATTATTAGAGAATTATTTTCAAATACAAATGATTCAAAAGTTAGAGGGTATAAACCAGGAAGATTTAGTTTTAATGTAAAAGGTGGTAGGTGTGAAGCTTGTCAAGGTGATGGTATGATAAAAATAGAAATGCAATTTTTATCTGATGTATATGTTGTTTGTGAAGTTTGTAAAGGTAGTAGATATAATAAAGAAACTTTAGAAGTTAGATATAAAGGAAAAAATATTTCAGATGTATTGAATATGACAGTTTGTGAAGCTTTAGAATTTTTTGAAGCTATACCAAGAATATATAACAAAATAAAAACTTTAAATGATGTTGGTTTATCTTATATAAGATTAGGGCAAAGTTCTACAACTCTTTCAGGTGGTGAAGCTCAGAGAGTTAAGCTTGCTAATGAATTATCTAAAAAAAGTACAGGTAAAACGTTATATATTTTAGATGAGCCTACAACTGGATTACATATTTATGATGTGAGTAAGCTTATAGATATTTTGAAGATTTTAGTTAATAGTGGAAATACGGTAGTTGTAATTGAGCATAATTTAGATGTTATAAAAAATGCGGATTATATAATAGATTTGGGACCTGAAGGAGGAATTAATGGTGGGACTATAGTTGCCACAGGTACTCCTGAAGAAATTTGTTTAGTAGAAAAGTCTTATACGGGTAAATATTTAAGGAAATATTTATAAAATTTTTTAAGCAGAGGTAGTATGAATTTTTGGGAATTGATTTCAAGAATTATTTCAATAATTGCTACTTTTATTTTGTTTTTAATCGTTTTAATTGTTATAAAATATTATGTTTATGATTTTTTAACTATATTTAATTTTAAAAATTCATGTTTTAATTTATTTTTAGAGATAAAAAGTTCTGATCAAGATAACTTGATTTTAGGAGATAAAATATTAATAAATAAATATATATCCATAGGAAATGAAGCTAATAACGATATTGTATTAGAAAATATATACGATTATTTAGTAAAATTGGTTATTTTTGTACATGATAATCAAATATATGCAGAAAATTTAAATAATACAGATTGTATAAAAATTGGTAATAATAATATTTTAGGTAAAGTTAAACTTCAAGGAAATGAAGAAATAATTGTGTTAAATACTTCATTTAAATTAGTAAAAGAATGATGGTGATTACATGAAAAAAGAATTTACATATCCTAAAATATTTTTTGTTTTAAATTTACTTATGGCCTTTGTTATGTTTTTAAACATAATAATAGTTAAGAAAAAAATAGATATGCACTTATTTATTTTAATTATTTCGTATTTTTTTCTAGTAATTATAAATAGAATTTTAAATTCTTTATTATTTGATGTTGATGAAATTTTAAATTTAATTATAAATATATTTATTTTAATCAGTATAGTTATTTTATATAGAATAAGTAATAATGTTGCATTAAAGCAAATGATATTTATTATAATTGGGTATTTTATTTATTTTTTATTTATGTTTTTTGTTAAGGATATAAGTGTATTTTATAAATTTAAATGGATATATTTTATTTTAACATTTTTTTTAATGAGTTTATCTTTTTTATTTGGAAAATATGTTAATGGATCTAAAAATTGGATTTCTTTATTTGGTATAACATTTCAACCCTCTGAATTTGGAAAAATATTTTTAATATTTTATATTTCATCAGTACTTAGAGATAATAGAAGTAAGAAAGATAAATATGTATCTATGTTTTTACTTTTATGTATTATTTTATTTTTGGTTTTGCAGAAAGATTTGGGAACTGCGTTAATTGTTTTTTTGGTAAGCATGCTTATGTACTATATGAAAACTTTTAAATATAAATTTTTGTTATTTAGTTTTATATCTACTTTAATAGGAGGAGTAGTTGCTTATAATAAATTTAGTCATGTAAGGGTTAGAATTAGTGCATGGTTAAACCCTGAAAGAGATCCTAATGGAGCATCATATCAAGTTTTACAAGGATTTTTTTCTATGGGATCTGGGGGTATTTTAGGTAGAGGTTTATATAAAGGGAATTTGGAGTTTATTCCAGTTAATTATACAGATTATATATTTGTTTCTATAGTTGAAGAATTTGGAATTATTATGGGGATATTAATTGTAACATTATATTTTTTATTTTTTATTAGAGTATTTAGAAGAAGTGTTTTAATTAAAAAGAATTTTGAAAGTGTTTTGTTAATTTTAGGTTTAATTGTTTTAATTTCATTTCAAGCTATTTTAATATTGGGAGGTATTCTTAATTTAATTCCACTTACTGGAGTTACTCTACCATTTATAAGTTATGGTGGTAGTTCTATAATAAGTATGTTTATTATGTTTGCTATAATACAAAAGGTATTGGAAGGGATTAAAGTTTATGATTAAAAGTGTAAAGATAGTATTCTTTATATTTTCAATATTATTTTTTATTATTCTTTCATCTCTTGTATATTTTTTAGTATTTAAATCTGAATATTATGCTAAACATGAATTAAATAGACGGGTATATGAAGATAGAAACAAATTTATTAGAGGAAGAATTCTAGATAGAAATAATGAAATATTAGTTTATAGTGAAAAAAATGATAGATATCAAGAACGTATATATAATTATGGGGAAGCGTTTTTACATCCGATAGGATATTTTGATAATAAGTATGGTATGGATGGAATTGAAAGTTATATGGATGAATATTTGAGAGAACCTAGAGGATTTGTAAGTAATATTTTAAAAATTTTTGATAATAATGACTTGATGGGAAGTAATGTAAAATTAACTTTACATAAAGAAATACAACAATATGCTTATGATATTTTAGGTAATAATAAAGGAGCTATTATAGTTATGAATCCAAGTACTGGTGAGATATATTCTATGATTAGTAAACCTTCATTTGATCCTAATAATATAGACGAAGTTTGGAATGAAGTTTCTAAAGATGATAATGCTCCGCTTTATAATAGAGCTATAAATGGTAGATATGCTCCAGGTTCTACTTTTAAAGTTTTAACTTCAGTTGCATCAATTGAAAACATTGAAGATATTCAAAATAGAATATTCTTAGATAAAGGATATATAGCATTTAATCAAGAGGAAAAACTTTCTAATCAGAACGAAAAATCTTATGGAGAGATTAATTTGAAGGAAGCTTTTGTTAATTCTAGCAATGTTGTTTTTGGAGAGCTTGCTATTGAATTAGGAAATAAATTGCTTAAAGAATATGCTGAAAAATTTTATTTTAATAAAAATATACATATTGAAGGATTTAGTGTATTAAAAAGTTATTTTCCAGAATTACAATCAAATGAGGTTGGACTTATAGCTCAAAGTGGTATAGGTCAAGGAGGGGTATTATCAACACCACTTATTATGGCTATGATGGCTAGTGCTGTAGCGAATAATGGAATTTTAAATAATCCATATATAATATCTGAAATTTTAAATTATAATTTGGATATTATAAAGAAAAATAAACCTTATGTACTTTCTAAGGTTATGGAACAAGATACATCTGATATTTTAAAAGATTATATGAGGGGTGTAGTAAATGAAAATTTATCCCATATTGAAGAATTTTTAACTATAAATGCTGCTGGTAAAACAGGTACTGCAGATTATAAAAAAAATGGTATAGATGGAATTCCTCATTCTTGGTTTATTGGGTTTGCTCCTTATGATAATCCAATTGTAGCTGTATCTGTTATAGTTGAAGAGGGTGGAGAAGGACGAGGAATTGCTTCCTATATTGCGGCTAAAGTTATGGAAAAAGCTATTAACTTATTAAAATGATTTAAATGGAGTAATAGATTATTTATGTTTGATTTAAAGTATAATGTTAGTATTTTGCCACATTCTCCAGGTGTTTATATAATGAAAAATGATAAGTTAGAGATTTTATATGTAGGAAAAGCTAAGGATTTAAAAAAGAGGGTTTCTCAGTATTTTCAAAAATCTCAAAATCATTCAGAAAAAACAAAAACACTTGTAAAGTATATTAAAGAATTTGAATATATTGTTACTCAAAATGAAATTGAAGCATTAATACTTGAAAATAATCTTATAAAAAAATATAATCCACCGTATAATATCCTCCTTAAAGATGATAAAACATATCCGTTTATAAAAATTACAGTAAATGAAGATTTTCCAAGATTATTTTCCACTAAAAATTATATAAAAGATGGTAATTTATATTTTGGGCCTTTTACTTTAAGCAGTGCTGTTAATGAAATTATTAGTGTTTTGAAAAATATTTTTCCTATTAGAAATTGTAAGTTGTTTATAAAAGAAGGAACTATATCTTGTAAACCATGTATGTATTATCAAATAAAAAAATGTAATGCACCTTGTTTTGGTCTTGTATCTAAAGAAGAATATAACAATATAATAAATCAAGTTATAGAAATTTTATCTGGAAAAAATAAAAATGAATTTATTAGATCTTTAGAAGAGAAGATGACTTATTATTATGAACAATTTGAATATGAGAAAGCCTTATTAATTAGAGATAAAATATCTAATATAAATTTAATTTTTGAAAAACAAAGGATTTTTTTAGGTAACCATAAATCAGAAGATTATATTAATATTTTTAAAGATGATAATGATGCTTGTGTTCAAATATTTTTTTTAAGAGATGGTAAAATTGTAGGAAGAGATCATTTTATATTTGAAAATATTTATGGTGAATTTAAAGAAAGTATAATTGAACAATTTATAAAAAGTTTCTATGGAGGTACAGCTCAAATTCCAAATTTTATATATTCTCCTGAATTTTTTGATAAAGATAGTATAGAAAAATGGATTAATGTAAAAGCAGGTAGAAAAGTTGAATTTAGGATTCCTAAAAAAGGAGATAAAAAAAATTTATTTGATTTGGTTGAAGTTAATGCGAAAATGATGCTTCGAAAATTTAAATCTAAAAAGAATTTGAGATTGGAAAGTAAAGATAAAACATATTTAAATGAGTTAGCTATGATATTAAAAATTAATTCAAAATTAGAGAGAATTGAGGCATATGATATATCTAATATTAGTGGATTTGATTCTGTTGGTAGTATGGTTGTTTTTAATAATGGATTGCCTTATACTACGCAATATAGAAGGTTTAGAATAAAGAGTGTTCAAGGATCTAATGATTATGAAAGTATGAAAGAAGTAGTATTAAGAAGAGTTAAACATGGCATTAGAGAAATAGAAGAGTTAAAAGAAGGAAGTTTGGTATATACTAGTGGAAAGTTTTGTGTATTTCCAGACTTAATTTTAATTGATGGTGGACGAGGACATGTTAATTTAGTTGAAGAGCTTTTAGAAGAAATGAATATCAATATACCAGTTTGTGGTATGGTTAAGGATAATAAGCATAGGACAAGAGGACTTATTTATAAAAATGTAGAAATTAATATAAATATTAATTCTAGTGTAATGAAATTCATAACAAGGGTACAAGATGAAGTTCATAGATATGCTATATCATATCACAGAACACTTAGAGATAAGAGAGGACTTGGATCTATATTAAATGAAATTCCTAATATAGGAAGTAAAAGAAGAAGAGAACTGATGTTATATTTTAAAGATATAAATTCTATAAAAAGAGCATCTTTTGATGAACTTTTGAAGGTTCCTAGCATGGATAAAAAATCTAGTAATTCTATTTTAGAGTTTTTTAAAAGTAATAAATAAAATGTAAGGAGAAAGTTTATATGCATGGTAATTATGAAAGGCTGATATATTTTTTAAAAAATTTTTTAAAAGATGAGAATATTAAAATAAGCGAATCAATGAAAAAACATACAACTTTTAATATTGGTGGACCATGTGATATTATGATTTTTCCTGAATCTGAGTATGAATTTATTAAGTCAATGAAAGAAATTATAGATAAAAAATTTCCTTATTTTATTTTGGGATCTGGTTCTAATATTATAGTTAAAGATGGTGGAATTAGAGGGATTGTAATTAACTTAACTAAGTTTAATAAAATAAGTGTTAAAGAAAATATAATAAATGCCAAAGCTGGAGCAAAATTATGTGATATTTCTAATATTGCATGTAAGAATTCATTGTCTGGGTTTGAATTTGCTTGTGGTATTCCAGGTACAATTGGAGGAGCTGTTACTATGAATGCTGGAGCTTATGACGGTGAAATGAGTCATGTTATACATAAGGTAAAAGTTATGGATTATGAAGGAAATATATTTGATATATATAATGAAAATATGGATTTTGGTTATAGAAGTACTGTGATTATGAAAAAAAAATATGTAGTTATTGATTGTGATATATTGCTCCAATTTGGTGATAAAAATAAAATTCAGGAAAATATTAATGATTTTACAATTAGAAGAAATTTAAAGCAGCCATTAGATTATCCATCTGCAGGTAGTGTATTTAAAAGGCCTGAGGGTTATTTTGCAGGTAAATTAATAGAAGATTCAGATCTTAGAGGATATATACACAAGAATGCTATGGTTTCTGATAAACATTGTGGTTTTATAGTAAATAGATCTTGTGCAAATTCAAAAGATGTTTTAGAACTGATAGATATTATAAAGCGAAAGGTTTATGAAAATTTTAAAGTTGAATTGGAGCTTGAAGTTAGGATTATAGGAGAAGATAAGGAGAATTGATTATGGAATTTGTTATAGTTACTGGACTTTCTGGAGCGGGAAAAACTGAAGTAATACGAGAAATAGAAGACTTAGGATATTTTTGTATTGATAATATGCCTCCACAGTTTATACAAAAATTTGGAGAAATTTGTAAATATACAAATGGAAATGTTTCTAAAATAGCATTTGTTATAGATATAAGAGGAAGACAATTTTTTGATTACATTGATGATATGTTAGAATGGTTTAAAATTAGTTCTATAAATTATAGAATATTATTTTTAGATTGCTCAAATGAAGTGTTAATTAGGAGATTTAAAGAAACACGTAGGCTTCATCCTCTATCTTACGATGGAAAAATTTTAAATGGAATATTAATAGAAAGGAAAAAATTGGAGTTTTTTAAAAATAAAGCAGATTTAATTATAGACACTTCGAATTTAAAAGTAAGAGAATTAAAAGAAAAAATAAAGCAATTTATGTTGGGAGAGCATTTAGATAATGATTTTATAATAGAGGTTATTTCTTTTGGTTATAAGTATGGAATACCTATAGAATGTGATTTAGTATTTGATGTTAGATTTATAGAAAATCCATTTTATATAAAGCATTTAAAAAATTTTTCTGGATTAGATAAAGATGTAAAAGAGTTTGTTTTAAGTAGAAATGAGTCAAATATTTTTTTAGATAAAGTGTGTGATTTAATAGAATTTTTATTGCCTAATTATTTAAAAGAAGGTAGAAAACAATTAGTAATAGGTATAGGATGTACAGGTGGTAGGCATAGATCTGTTGCCATATCGCAAGAAATTTATTTAAGATTTCATAAGTATGATAAATATAAGTTAATTATTGAACATAGAGATTTAGATAGAAATATTAGTTAATATTTTATTTAGGAGATTTAATGTGGGTGTAATTGATAAGTTAAATGATAATCCTAAAATTGTTGTTATAGGTGGAGGTACAGGGATTTCTAATATACTTAGAGGAATTAAGAAATTTACAAATAATGTTATTGCAATTGTTACTGTTGCAGATGATGGTGGAGGTTCAGGGGTTCTTAGGAGTGAATTAGGAATATTACCTCCTGGAGACATAAGAAATTGCTTAATAGCACTTGCCAATACTGAACCTGTAATGAAAGAACTTTTAAAATATAGATTTAAAGAAGGAAATTTAAAAAATCAAAATTTTGGTAATCTTTTTATAGCAGCAATGATTGGAATTACAAATAGTTTTGAGGAAGCTATAAAAAAGGTTAGTGAAGTGTTGGCTATAACAGGAAAGGTTTTACCAGTTACTACTGAGAGTGTAGTTTTAAAAGCAGAACTTTTAAATGGAATTATTGTTGAAGGTGAATCTAAAATACCTAATGAGGTTATTAAATATAATACAAAAATTAAAAAAATATTTATAACTCCTGATAATGTAAAACCTTTAGATGATTGTATTGCTGAAATTTTAGATGCAGATGCAATCATTTTAGGACCAGGTAGTCTTTATACTAGTATTTTGCCTAATTTAAAAATATGTAGCATTTGTGATGCGATAAATATTAATAAAGGGGTTAAAATTTATATATCTAATATAATGACTCAACCTGGTGAAACTGATGATTATACTTTATATGATCATGTTATTAGTATTTTTAAGAATACTAATATTTTAAATATAGATTATGTAATAGCTAATAATAAAACGTTAAATAATTACGTTCTTGAAAAATATAATTGTAAGAATTCGAAACAAGTTATTTGTGATGATGATAAGTTATGTGAAATTAATACCAAAGTAATAAAAAAAAATTTAATTAAAATTAAAAATAATTTTATAAGACATGATGGGGAAAAACTTTCTAAACTTATAATAGATATTGTTAATATAAATTGATTTTTAAAATTATTGGGGGATTCACTATGACATTTTCTTTTGGTATAAAAAAAGAACTTTGCTCTAATTTTCCTAAAACTTATGAAAAAGCTTTAAGTGAAGTTATAGGAATAATAAAAGTTATGGGGATATTTGATTTAAGTGATGTGAATAAAGTTAGTTTTAAAATTTCTAGTGAAAATAAAAATATAATAGATTATGTTCAAAATATGTTTTTAGAATATTTTAGTAACAAATTTATATTTAATATTGAAAGAATAGAATGTTTTTCTAAGATAAATAATTATATTTTAAAAATTAATAGTAAATTTATGGTTGATTTTTTTAAGGAAATAGATATATTTAATTTAAATAGTGATAGTATAAGTGTAAATGATAAATTTGATTATGATTTTATAGAATATAAAAGTTTTATAAAAGGTGTTTTTATTGGTTGTGGTAGCATGAGTAATCCGGAGAAAGGATATCATTTAGAATTTGTTATTCAAAATTTAAATTTTTCTATTTATTTTAGAGATTTTTTAAATTATCATGGTTTTAATAGTAAAATAATTAAAAGAAAAATTTATTATGTAGTGTATATTAAAGAAGCTGATAATATTTCGAAAATTTTAGGTACAATAGGAGCTTGTAATGCGGTTTTAGATTTTGAAAATATTAGGGTAAAAAAAGAATATAGTAATAATAAAAATCGACTTAGAAATTGCATAGAAGCTAATGAAGATAAACTTATAATAACTTCTGTAAGGCAAGTTAGGGCTATAATGTTTATTGATGATAAGATTGGGTTAGATAAGTTACCTAAAAATTTGAAAGAAATAGCTGAGATAAGATTAAAATATAAGGAGATGTCACTTAAAGATTTGGGGATGTTTTTAAAACCTCCTTTGGGTAAATCAGGCGTATTACATAGATTGAGAAAAATTGAGAAGATAGCTGAGGATTTGAAAAGTAAGATGTGAAAATTTAATAATATTTTATTTTTTATGATTTTTAGGAGAATGATTATGAATGTGGTTAATATTTTAGAAATAAATTATAAACATTATGGTAAGTGTTTGAAAATAACAAATAGTGTAGTTGAAATTATTATTACTATTGAATATGGACCTAGAATTGTAAAATATGGATATGTTAATGGAAGGAATCAATTTGCAGAAGATATAAATAATAAAATTTCTACATCTCATGGTGATTATTACATTATTGGGGGGCATAGATTTTGGCATCTTCCAGAAAATAAAGATAGAACTTATATACCAGATAACAAAAAAGTTGAATACGAATCAATATTTAATGGTGTGAGATTAATTCAAGAAATTGAAAAATGGACTCAGGTTCAAAAAATTATTGAAATTATTTTTGAATCATCATCTTCTAAAGTAAATATTTTACATAAAATAGTTTCTTTAAATGCGTTTGATATTAATATTTCAGTATCAGGAATTACTGCTATGAGTAAAGGTGGAATAGAAATAATTCCTCTTGAAAAGAGAAAATCGGGTATAAGCCCCAATAAATCGTTTGTATTTTGGCCGTATTCAAATATAAAGGATTCTAGAGTTTATTTTGGAGATAGGTATGTTGCAATGAAAGTGTGTGAAAATATTTCTGAGAATTTTAAGATTGGATTTAATACAAATTTAAGTTATGCACTGTATTATAATGAGAATGAGTTATTTGTTAAACAATTTAAAAGAGATAAAAACAATTCTAATTATCCTCATATGGGTTGTTGTTATGAATCTTTTATTGGAAGTAACTATATAGAGATGCAAACAAATTCTCCACTTTATACTATTTCAACTAATCAGTGTGTTGAACATTTAGAAATTTGGGATTTACATAAAGATGTTAATTTAGATTTTATAGATACTTTTATAGATAATTATGAAAATTAAAAAAATTTTTTAGTTTTAAAACTCCTTGTATATATTTACAAGGAGTTTTTTAGTATCAAAATTTTTATAAATTCATAACATAAAATAATTAATAAGTTAAAAGCTAATATATAGAGGAGTTATATATGTGTGGAATAACTGGTTTTTCTAACTTTAAAAAAAGTATTGAAAATGAATTTAATAATATAATTGAAATGAATGATTGTTTGATTCATAGGGGACCAGATAGTCGTGGATATTATAAGCATAAGCATGTTATATTTGGTCATAGGAGACTTTCTATAGTTGATCCATTTGGTGGGAGTCAGCCTATGACTAAAAAAATAAATGGATTTAATTATACTATTGTTTATAATGGAGAAATTTATAACACTCATATTGTTAAGAAAAATTTATTAGATGAAGGTTATACATTTGTTACTTACTCAGATACTGAAGTTGTTCTTTTAAGTTACATTCATTATAGAGAGGATTGTGTAAAACATTTAAATGGAATTTTTGCATTTTCAATTTTTGATGAAGAAAGAAAATGTATTTTTATAGCTAGAGATCATTTAGGGGTTAAACCTATTTTTTATGCTATTAAAGATGATTATTTAATTTTTGGTTCTGAAATAAAATCTATGTTAAAACATCCGTTAGTAAGTAGTGTGGTTTCTAGAGAAGGTATACTTGATCTTTTAAGTTTAGGTCCTAGTAGAAGTTTAGGGAACGGAATTTTTAAAGATATAAAAGAAATTCCACCTGCCCATTATTTATGTGTATTTGAACATAAAGTTGTACTTAAAAAATATTGGAATCTTGAAGCTAAAGAACATAAATGGGGTTTAGAGGAAACTAAGGAAGAATTAACATATTTATTAGAAAATATTATTAAAAATCAAATGGTATCTGATAGGGGAATATTTGCGTTTTTATCTGGTGGAATTGATTCTTCTTTAATATGTTCTATTTTAAGTAATGAATTTAAGAAATGTAATAAAATCTTAGATACTTTTACAGTTGATTATGTTGATTATGATAAGGATTTTAAAGGAAATGAATTTGAGGTTACTAGTGATAAGGATTTTGTGAAAATTGTAAATGAAAAAATTAAATCTAATAATAGAATTATAACTATAAAAAATGAGGATTTATTTTATTTTTTAGAAGAAGGGTTATTTGCTAGTGATATTCCAGCTATGGCAGATATTGATACTTCTCTTTATTTGTTTTGTCGTGGAGTTAAAAAATATGGAACTGTTGGACTTTCTGGAGAGTGTGCAGATGAAATTTTTGGAGGATATCCTTGGTACTTAAATAGTGAAGATTTAAAAATGGAAACTTTTCCTTGGTGTAGGTTTTCACAATCTCGTAAAAATTTATTTAATGATTCTATAAAAAAACTTGATTTTGATTCCTATGTTAAAAATAAATTTGATGAAACTTTTAAAGATTTTAGTTATTTAGATGTAGATTCAGAATTTGATGTTTTAATTAGGAAAATGACACTTCTTAATATAAAATGGTTTATGGTTACTCTTTTAAATAGAAAAGATAGAATGAGTATGGCTAATAGTTTAGAAGTGAGAGTTCCTTTTGCTGATAAGGATCTTGTAGAATATGCTTATAATATTCCTTCTAAAATTAAATTTGTAAATGGTAGAGAAAAAGGAATACTTCGTGAGGTAGCTAGGAAATTTTTGCCAAGTTCTGTTGTTGATAGGAAAAAAAGTCCTTACCCTAAAACTCAGAGTTTAATTTATAGGGATTTAGTTTGCTCTAAGCTTAAAAATATATTAAATGATAGATCTAATCCTATTTTTGATATTATAGATGAAAAAAGTGTTAGATATCTTTTAGAAAGTAAAGGAGAATCTTTTAATAAACCTTGGTTTGGTCAACTTATGAGAGGGCCTCAGCTTATGGCATATTTAATTCAATTAAATATGTGGATGAAAAAATATAATGTAAATATTGAAATTTAAAAATCAAAATCCTAGATGAAAAATCATTTAGGATTTTATGTTTTTTATGATAGAATCAAATTGTATTGATTAATTAAGATGGGGATAAAACTTTTTATGAATGATTTTGTTCATTTACATGTACATACGGAATTTAGTTTACTTGATTCCTCTTGTAAGATTAGAAATTTAGTTGAAAAAGTTAAAGAACTTGGAATGAAATCTATTGCTATAACAGATCATGGTGTTATGTATGGATGTATTGAATTTTATAAAATTTGTAAGCAATATGGAATTAAACCTATTATTGGTTGTGAAATTTATGTAGCTAATAAATCTATGTATATAAAAAATCCTGATAAAGATAATTTTACAAGTCATTTAATTTTACTTGTTAAAAATGAAATAGGATATAAAAATCTTTTAAAAATTGTTAGTGCGTCATTTTTAGAAGGATTTTATTATAAACCAAGAGTTGATATTGAATTTTTAAGAAAACATTCAGAGGGATTAATTGCATTAAGTGCGTGTTTAAGTGGAGGAATTTCAAAATATATTTTAAAAGATGATATTGAGGGAGCTAAGAAACTTGTTTGTACATATAAAGAAATTTTTAAGGATGATTTTTATTTAGAGCTTCAAAATCATGGCATAAGTAGACAATTAAAAGTTAATAAATTTCTTGTGGAATTTTCTAAAGAATTTTCTGTAGAACTTGTTGTAACAAATGATGTTCATTACATAAATAAAGAAGATTCTGAAGCACATGATGTTTTAATTTGTATACAAACAGCTTCAAATATTGAGGAAACCAATAGAATGAAATATGAAGGTGAGGAGTTTTATTTAAAGTCTCCTTCAGAAATGTATAATTTATTTAGCACTTATGAAGATGCTTTAAAAAATACATTAAAAATAAGTGATAAGTGTAATTTTGAATATGAGTTCGGTAAAAATATGCCGCCTAAATATATTATGGATGTAGATTTAGAACCTTTTGAGTATTTGAAAAGACTTTGTTATTTTGGTCTTATTTTTAAGTATAAGGAGTTTTACAGAGAGTTAAATGATTTTAAAGAAATAGATATTTTAAATGATGAAGAGTTTAAAAAATTATTAGAAGTATTTGAAAAAATTCACGATAAAAATAAAAAAAATTTACTTAATCGTTTAAACTATGAACTTAATCTTATAAATTCTATGGGATTTGTTGATTATTTTTTAATTGTTTGGGATTTTATTAAATTCTCAAATGAAAATTTAATACCAACAGGACCTGGACGGGGAAGTGTAGCTGGGTCTATAGTTGCTTATGTTTTAAATATTACAAAGATAGATCCTATAAAATATGGACTTATTTTTGAAAGATTTTTAAATCCTGAAAGAATTTCAATGCCTGATATAGATTCGGATTTTTGTAATGAGAGAAGAGAAGAAGTAATTGATTATGTAATAAATAAATATGGTAAAAATAATGTTTCTCATATTATAACTTTTGGTACTATGGCAGCTAGAGCGTGCATTCGTGATGTTGGAAGAGCTATGAATTATTCTTACTCTGAAGTTGATAAAATTGCAAAAATGATTCCTAACATGCTTAATATAACAATTGATTTAGCTCTTTTATATAATAAAGAATTAAATGATATTTATAAGGAAGATCCTAGAATTAAAAAACTTATAGATATATCTAAAAAACTTGAAGGTCTTCCAAGGCATACTTCTATTCACGCAGCTGGAGTTATTATAAGCCCTGAAAACTTAACTAATATTGTTCCTATGCAAAAAAGTGATAATATGTTAGTTACTCAGTTTCCTATGGCTAATCTTGAGGAAATTGGACTTCTTAAAATGGATTTTTTAGGTTTAAGGACTCTTACTGTTATAAACGATTGCATTAATATGATTGAGAAAAATAAAAAAATACATATTGATTTAGATAAAATTGAATTTAATGATAAGAAAGTTTTTGAAATGCTTGGAGAAGGAAAAACCTGCGGTGTTTTTCAACTTGAGTCTTTAGGTATGACAAATTTTATGAAAGAATTAAAACCTAATTCTTTAGAGGATATAATAGCTGGAATTAGTTTATATAGACCAGGACCAATGGATGAGATTCCTAATTATATAAAAAATAAGAATTCACCTAACAATATAAAATATTTAACTAAGGAACTTGAGGATATTTTAAATGTAACTTATGGGGTTATAGTATATCAAGAGCAGGTAATGGAGATTGTTCAAAAATTATCAGGATATTCTCTTGGAAGAAGTGATTTAGTTAGAAGAGTTATGGCTAAAAAGAAACATGATGTTATGGAACTTGAAAGGAAAAATTTTGTTTATGGAGTATTTGTAGAAGGAGAGGAAAATATACCAGGATGTATAAATAATGGTATAAAAGAAGAGGTTGCCCACAAAATTTTTGATCAAATGGTTCATTTTGCTTCCTATGCTTTTAATAAAAGTCATGCTGCGGCATATGCGGTTGTTGCTTATGAAACTGCGTATTTAGTAAAATATTATAAAAGTGAGTATATATGTGCTCTTTTAAATAGTGTAATAAATAATACAGATAAGGTTTGTGAGTATATAAAGTTTTCTGAAAGTCTTAATATAAAAATTTATCCTCCATGTGTTAATAATAGTTATAAACGTTTTGTTGTAAATAATGAAGATATTTTCTTTGGACTTTCTGCAATTAAAAATTTAGGAGAAAGTGCTTGTGAAAAAATTGTTTATCATAGGGAAAAAAATGGAAAATTTAAAGATGAGTATGATTTTTTCAAAGTATGTGTTAAAAATTCTATAAACAAAAAATCAATTGAATGTATTATAAAGTCTGGTGCACTTGATGTATTTAATGTTTCTAGAAAAGCTCTTTTACTTAATTTCGAAAAAATAATTGATGGAATAAGTTTAGATCTTAAAAAAAATATAGATGGACAAATGAGTTTGTTTAACTCTGCTGAAGATAATGTGATTATAAATAAACCAGTTTATTATGATGTAGAAGATGATATTAATAGGAATTTATCCTTTGAAAAAGAAGTTTTAGGACTTTATATTTCTGGACATCCTATTGACAAATATAATGAGTTTTTAAATAAATTGTGTAGTAGTTCTATTTCAAAGTGTAAAGAAACTTTTGATTCATTTAGGGAGGAAAATGTTGTTCTTGGAGGAGTTATAAGGAGTTTTAGAAAAATAATAACTAAAAATAATTCCATTATGGCCTTTGTTTATTTGGAAGATAAATATTTATCTATTGAATGCGTGGTTTTTCCTAAAATATATGAAAAATTTAGTTATTTAATAAATAGTGATAATATTGTTATAATAAAAGGTGTATTAAAAAAAGATGGAGATGAAGTAAAAGTTATAGTTGATGATATAGTTGGGATTGATGAAGAACATAGATTTAAACTTTATATATTAGTTGAAAATATAGACAGTATTGAGAATCAGTTTGTTAAAATTAAAACATTATTAGGTGAAAATAAGGGAGATACTAGTGTATTTTTTTATTCATCTCGTGAAAAAAAGAGTTTTAAGTTAAATGAAGAGTATAACGTAAGTTTAAATAATGAATTTATTTGCAAGTTAAATGAAATATTTTCTCAAGATTTTGTGAAAATAGTTATTATGAATAAATTATGAAAAATGGAGAGTGTTAATTATGAAAAAAATAGCAGTGCTTACAAGTGGAGGAGATGCTCCTGGAATGAATGCAGCTGTTAGATCAGTTGTTAGATATGCTTTAAGTCAAGGTGTAGAGGTTTTAGGAATACATAGAGGGTATCATGGGCTTTTACATGGAGAAATAGAAGTTTTAAATAGACGCTCTGTTTCAGATATTATAGATAGAGGAGGAACTTTTCTTAAAACTGCTAGATGTTTAGAATTTAAACATGAGGAAGTTAGAGCTCAAGCTTATGAAATTTTAAAAGAGAAGGGAGTTGAAGGATTAGTAGTTGTAGGTGGAGATGGATCATTTATGGGGGCTTACTTATTATCAAAATTTGGAATTTCAACTGTTGGAATTCCAGGAACAATAGATAATGATCTACCTTATACAGACTATACAATAGGTTTTGATACTGCCCTAAATACTATTTTAGATTCAGTAAGAAAACTTAGGGATACTTCAAGTTCCCATGAAAGAGTTAGTATAGTTGAAGTTATGGGAAGAAATTGCGGAGATTTAGCTTTATATTCAGCCCTTGCAGGTGGTGCGGAAGCTGTAATAGTTCCAGAATATCCATTTAATAGAGAGGAGCTTTGTCAAAGAATTTTAGATAGTAAAAAAAATAACAAGCTTCATAGTTTGGTAATTTTAGCAGAAGGTGCTGGAAGTGCAGAAGAACTTACAAAGTACATTCAAGAAAAAATAGGATTAGATACAAGAGCTACAGTACTTGGACATATACAACGTGGAGGAATTCCAACAGCAAGAGATAGGGTTATGGCATCTTTAATGGGAAAAAAGGCAGTGGATATTTTGTTAAAAAATGGTGTATGTGCTAAAGTTGTTGGAATAAAAGATAATCTTGTGTTTGACATGGATATTGAAGAAGCCTTAAAGATTGAGAAAAATTTTGATAAAGATTTATATGATCTTGTTAATAAATTAGTTTAATAAATATGGAGTGTTTGTTATGAGAAAGACAAAAATAGTTTGTACAATTGGTCCTTCTAGTGAAAAATATGAGGTTTTAGAAAAACTCATAGAAAAAGGAATGAATGTTATGAGGCTCAATTTTTCACATGGAGATTTTGAAGAACATGGAGCGAGAATTGATAATGTAAGAAAAATTTGTGCTAAAAATGGAAAAAATGTAGGAATAATGCTTGACACTAAAGGTCCAGAAATTAGAACTAAGAAGTTTAGTGAAAAGGTTGTTTTAAATCAAGGAAATAGTTTTACTATTTACACTAAAGAAGATTTAGTTGGAGATGCTACTAAATGTTCTGTTACTTATGAGGATCTTTATAAGGATGTTGAAGTTGGAAGTAAAATTCTTATTGATGATGGTTTAGTTGCTCTTGAAGTTAAGGAAGTAGGAGATGGAAAAATTGAATGTATTGTTTTAAATACAGGAGAGGTTTCTAGTAATAAAGGTGTGAATTTACCTAATTCTAAAATTAAATTACCAGCACTTACTGAAAAAGATAAAAATGATTTATTATTTGGAATAGAGAAAGATGTTGAATATGTTGCTGCTTCTTTTATAAGAAAAGCAGATGATGTTAAAAATATAAGGTCTTTTTTAAATGAAAATGGTGGGGATAAAATAAAAATAATATCTAAAATTGAAAATCAAGAAGGGCTTGATAATTTAGATGAAATAATAGATGCTTCAGATGGTATAATGGTTGCACGTGGAGATTTAGGAGTTGAAATTCCTATAGAGAATCTTCCATATTGGCAAAAAAATATTATAAAAAGGTGCAATGATAAAGGAAAAGTAGTAATAACTGCAACTCAAATGCTTGATTCTATGATAAGAAATCCAAGACCAACAAGAGCAGAAGCTTCAGATGTTGCAAATGCAATTCATGATGGAACAGATGCTGTAATGCTTAGTGGAGAAACTGCAAATGGTAAATATCCAATTGAAGCATATGAAACAATGGATAAAATAGCGAGAACAACTGAAGAAAGTTTAGATTATGAAGGTAAACTACAAAAAAGACTTTCGAAAATTGAATATAAAGATGTTCCTACAACAATTGCTTTATTTTCTTGTACAACGGCCAATGAAGTTGGAGCAAAAGTAATACTTGCTTGTACAAAATCAGGAGCAACAGCTCAATTTATATCTAAATTTAGACCTGAATGTCCTATTATTTCTATTACTCAAACTCAAAAGGTTGCGAGAATATTGTCTATTTATTGGGGGGTTTATCCTCAAACTATAGAAGAAACTATTGATAATACAGATATGTTAATTGATTTATCGGTGGATAAAGCGAGAAAAGAATATAATCTTTCAAAAGGGGATTTAGTTGTTGTTGCAGCAAGTGTACCAGCTAATTTTAAAGGTCATACAAATATGTTAAAGGTACATGAAGTATAAAAAAATTAATTTAAAATTAACAAATATATAATTTAAAATTAACAAAACTTTTTTGTAGTAAGTATATTATTATAGAGAGGTTTCAAAAATTTAAGTGGTTTATTTTTTATTTAGGCAACTGATTCAAAAAAACATTAGCATCTATAAGAAATTATAGATGCTAATGTTTTTTAAATTAAGGAGGAAGTTTAGTTTTAATGATAGAAGTTGGAAAGAAGTACATAGTAAAAATTGAGGGATACAATCATAAAGGAAGTGGGATTGCCCATGTTGACAAGTTTGTTGTATTTATACCAGATGTTATAATTGGAGAAATTGTTGAGATTATTGTAAAAAAAGTAAATAAAAATTATGGATATGGAGAAGTTGTTGATATATTATCTGTATCTAATCTTAGAGTTATGCCTGTTTGTGATATATATAAAAAATGTGGTGGATGTAATCTTCAACATATGGAATATAAAGAGCAAGTTAATTTTAAGGAAAATAAAATTATAGAATCACTTGAAAAAATTGGAAATTTAAAAAATGTTAAAATAGATAAATTTTATAGTATGTCAATTCCCTATGAGTATAGAAATAAAGTTCAAGTTCCATTTGGTATTGTAGATGGATTTGTTTCAGCAGGCTTTTACGAAAATAAAAGTCATAAAATTATTAACATGGATTTTTGCCACATACAATTTAAAGAGGCCAATGATATAGTGGTTAAAACGAGAGAGTATATGAAACAAAAAAATATAGCTCCTTATGATGAAGTTGTTCACTATAAATTTGGAAAAGATTTTGGATTATTTAGACATCTTTTAATAAGAAAAGGGTATAATACAAATGAAATTATGGTTGTTGTTGTTTTAACAGAAGAAAATGAAAAGTTTTTAAATAATTATGTTAAATATTTATTATTACATTGCAAAAATATAAAAACCATAGTTTTAAATGTTAATAATAATATCACAAATGTTATTCTTGGAAATTATGAAAAAGTTTTATATGGTGATGGTTATATAAGGGATAAAATTAATGATTTTGTTTTTAGAATTCACAGTAGATCTTTTTTTCAAGTTAATACAAAACAAGCTGAAAAGCTTTATTTATCAGCTATTGATATGGCAGAGCTAAAATATAGTGATATTTTATTAGATGCTTATTGTGGAATTGGAACTATTGGAATATGCTCAAGTAGAAGAGTAAAGAAAGTTTATGGTATAGAGGAAGTTAAAGAAAGTATTATAGATGCAAATGAAAATAAAGTTTTAAACAATATAAAAAATGTTGAGTTTATACATGGTAAAGTGGAAGAAGAAATTTTAAATTTAGTTAATAATGGGATAAATATAACAGTAGCTATTTTAGATCCACCTAGAAAAGGTGTAAAAGAAAGTGTTTTGCATGCGCTTAGGGAAATAAAATGCAAAAAAATAGTTTATATATCTTGTGATGTTGGAACTTTGGCAAGAGATGCTAAAATACTCGTTTCACTTGGATACAACGTTTCAAAAATTCGTGGAGTGGATATGTTTTGTCAAACTCATCATGTTGAGACTATCGTTTGTTTTAAGTTATAGTAATTTAAACAATAATAATTTTTTAGATAAAAAATTTATTATTTAATTTAATACAATATTTTCTATTTGTAAAAATTTTATTTAGGGTAATAATAATCTTTAAGTTGATGGTTTTGGTTCAAGTTAATAATTTTGAAAGGTAGAAATATGGAATATGGATAAAAAATTTAATGGAGATATAAATAAAGAAGAGTACAATATTAGTGAATTATTAGATTTTTTAGATGAGAATAATACATATTTTGTTGTAGATGATGAATCTGGAGTTGTTGGAAATAAAAAAACTGGAGTTATGCTTGATAAACGTACAGGTAAAGTATTTTCAAAAAAATATAGCGACAATTCAGATGGAATTTATACCTATGATAGTGATATAAAATATGATTTTTTTGATTATAAAAGATCTGTAGATGTTTTAAATAATTCAGATAATTATAAAAAAAATTCTGTACAGGAACGTAATAATAAGATTAATTCAAATAAAAATTTAAATAAACAAAAATTTAAACTTAGAAATTATTTAGATAAGAATTTAAAAAATATAGATAAAAAAGATATTGTTAATGGAGCTAAAAATAATAATTTAATTTCTAAAGAAGAAAATAAAAATGTTACATTAGAAAATTTTGAAAATGTTGTTTTAAATGAAGGTAAAGAAAAAATTGAAGAAACTAAAGAAAAAATTTTAGCTGAGGATTTATTAATTGATTTAAGTAAACAAAGTGATGAAGAAATTTTAAAAAGGATAAATGAAAAATTTAATAATGTTGAGGAACAATTTTCTGAACCAAAAACTAATAATTCTCAAATAGATTCCTCTAATGAGTATAATTTTTCTTCTTTTGAAGAATACGAAAGAGAAAGTGAAAAAAAAAATGATGTATTTGAAGTAGAAAGTGTTAATGAAAATAAAAAAGATGAATTAAGTAAATTTAGAACTATTATGGATTTTGAAGATTATTTATCTAGTATGCCAGAAGATGAAGTAATATTAAAATCTCCTTTTGAAGAAATAGAAGATTATGAAGTACCTAAAGTTGTTGTTGAGGAAAATGCAGATGATGATTCATTTTCACCTTTTGATGGTTTAAATTCTTTTGAAGTTGAGGAAATTCAAAGTTATGATGTAAGTAGTGAAAATGCTATGGAAGAGGGGATGCTTCCAGACTTTAATTTAAATCAAGGTATAAGTAAAAAAGTAAGTATAAGGGAAGTTATAAAGAATAAACAAAAGAAAAAGCAAGAACAAAAAGAATTGCAAGAAAAGTTATTTTTTGAAACCCTTGATGAAAGAATTGAACAGTTTAAAAAGTTTAAGGAACATAGCATAGATTCACAAGAAATTTTAAATGCTATAAATATGGATTTAAATAGAATAAATTCTTCTATAAGAATTGAATTTGAAAGTTTAAATAAGAAACGTAAGTTTTCTAAGAATTCTTCTAAGAAAACTGTTAAAAAAGATGATAAATTTTCATTACAAAATTTATTGGAAGAGATTTATGAAGAAAATGGAGAAAAACCTTCAAGTCTTGATATAAATGAGTTGGATATTGAAGCAATTAAAAAAGATATAGCTAAGAAAGAGAATAGTAAAAACATAGTAAATTAAAATTAGTATTTAAATTTGAATCATTATTTAATATAATATTTTTAGCATTAAGAATTGAAAGGTAGGTTGGGTATGCATAATTGTAAAGATGATGATAAAGAAGAAATATTTGATGAGGAAGAGTTTTATGATGATGAGCAGGAGCAAGATGATTATGATGATGAATACTCCTATCTTTTAGATGATGAAGAAGATGAGAAAGATGATGTTGTAATTGATGAAGATAATGAAGGTAAAAAAAGGAGAAGAAGTGATTCAAAGAAAAAGGGAAGTTTTATATCAACCATACTTGAATGGTTAATAACAATTGTTGCAGCACTTATTATTTCCTTTTTAATAAATAAGTTTTTAATTTTTAAGGTGTATATACCATCTGAATCTATGTATCCAACACTTAAAGTTAAGGATCAGCTTTTTGTAACTAAAATGTATGGTAGAGATAGTATTCAGAGAGGAGATATTTTGGTATTTTTCTCTGATGAGTTTAATGAACTTTTGATTAAACGTGTTATAGGATTACCTGGAGATGATATTGTTGTTAAAGCTTCAGGAGAGGTTTTAGTTAATGGAGAAGTTCTTGAAGAAACATATGTGGTTCAAAAAGATGAAACTGCTATATTTGATTTAGAGTTTAAAGTCCCCGAGGATAAATATTTCTTTTTAGGTGATAATAGGGCAAATTCATTAGATAGTAGGTATTGGAGCGAACCTTATATAGACTTTGAAGATATACGAGGGGAAGCAAGAATAATTATATATCCATTTAATAGAATAAGAATTTTAAAATAATTTATATAAGGTCATTCTTTTAAAAAATATTCTTAAAGAGTATAATTAAAGAATGGCTTTATTTTTTATAAAGGATTGGGTAATAAAATGGATAAAAATTTAAATGAGGAGTATTTAAAAGAGAAGGAGTATTTAGATAATGTGTTTATTCATTTAAATAATGAGATAAATAATTATTTAAATAGGAGAAAAGAAGTATCTGATGTTATTGTTGAGCATAGAAGAAAGTTTGTAGAAGAGTATAGAGATGATGATGATAAGGTAATTGAATATTTTGATCATGAAAATCACAAAAATGAGCAAATTTTTAATACTATTGAAAAACGAATAAAAGAGTTTTTGTATTTAAAGAAGAGTCCTTATTTTGGAAAAATAAACATATGTGAAGATGGAGTAGAAGAAAAATTTTACATAGGTGCTTATGGATTTGATGTTGGTTATGATGTTCCTCTTATAATTGATTGGAGGGCTCCTATAGCTTCTTTATTTTATCAAGGAAAACTTGGAAGAGTTAGTTATATTATTCCATCTAAAGAAGAAATATTTGTTGAATTGTTAGAGAGAAGACAATTTTTAATTAAAAATGGAAAAATTATTTCAATGTTTGACTCTGAAATATATGTAAAAGATGAATTTTTAAAAGAAATGCTATCTCTCAAAGCATCAAATAAGCTTAAAAACATAGTACAAACTATTCAATCAAATCAAGATAAAATAATAAGGGCAGATAAAAATAAATGTATTGTTATAAATGGTGTTGCAGGTAGTGGAAAAACTTCTGTTGCTTTACATAGAGTTGCGTATTTATTGTATAATTTTAGAGATTATTTTAAAGATAGGGTTTTAATTTTATGTCCTAATAAAATATTTATGGAATATATTTCTTCAGTTTTACCTTCACTTGGTGAATATGGAGGGGTTTACAGCTTTACTAGTGAAGATTTTATATATTTAAATTTAAATCAGGAGTTAAATTTTAATTCTTATGATAATCATATGGAGATGATGTTAAATGATTTTGATTATTTAGAGGAATTTAAATTTAAGGGAACCTCTCACATGAAAGAGAAAATTGATGACTTTTTAAAGTATGTTGAAGAAAATATAAATCTTGGAGCGGATATTTATTTTAGAGATAAGGTTGTAATAACAAGTGATGAAATTAATAGATTGTTTTATGAATCATTTAAAAGTAGAGTTTTAGAGGTTAGAATTAATCTTATAAGAAAGAGAATTTTTGATAAAATTAATAAGATTAGAAATTCTTTTGTATATGAAATTGTAGATAAATATAAAAAAATGAACATTGATGATGATATGGTTAATCATTATGATATGTTAAAAAGAAACGAGATATATGAAATAATTTCAGAATCTTTGGAGATAAAATCATCACTTCATTTTTTAAAGCTTGAATCTCCTTATGAATTATATAAAGAATTTTATGAGGATTTTTTTGTAAAGGAATTGAGAGATTTAGATTTTGCAGATTTAATTTTAATAAAGTATATATATTTGAAGGTTTGTAATGTTAAAAGAATAAAAGATTTTAAATTAGTAGTAATAGATGAAGCGCAAGATTTTTCATATATGTTTTATGAGGTTATTAAAGAGTATACAAGGGCTTCTTCGTATGTAATTGTTGGAGATTTAAATCAAAGTATTGTTAATTTTGATGAAAGTTTTATTGAAAGTACTAACATATTTGAAAATAGAGAAGAAATAAATATGAGAGATTCTTATAGATCTACTTTAAATATAATTAATTATTCTATAAAGTATTTACATGAAAATATTTCAGTTAATTCAATTAGAGATGGTGAAGATGTAGAAGTTTTAGAGTGTGGTTTTAAAGATTTAAAAAGCGTAATTCAAAATAAAATAAATGGATTTAATTTAAAGGGAAATTTTAATATTGGAATAATTGTTAGAGATAAAGAGGTTTTACGTAGAGTTTATGATTTGATAAAAGATCTTTACTATATAAAATTAATTAATAATGAGGATAATTTATACAGTGATAAGGGAATATTTTTAACAACTGTATATTTTTCTAAGGGACTTGAGTTTGATTCAGTTATAGTTTTAGATAATGATTTAGATGATAATATTTTATATATAATGTTAACTAGAGCTATGCACAATGCTGTTCATATTAAATTAAAAATGTAATACGTGTTTATCGTATTACATTTTTTAATGTATCATCTATTAAATTATTAAATTTATTTTCGATTATACAATTTTCAAAAAAATCATCCAATATTGAGTAATTTTTTCTCAGCTCTTTACATAATGAATTTAAAATTTCTATTAAATTATTTAAATCTCTTTTTTGTTCTAATAATTTTTCATTTTCAAACTTATTTTTCAAAAAATTTTCTTCATTTATTTGAATTCCTGGTATTTTTTCCTTAAATAAAAATGTATTTGAAATAATACATAAATTTATTGATGGAATTTTTATGTGATCTATAATGCGTGGGTTTAAAGGATTTTTATAAATTTCATATGAAATATTTAAAAAATTTGCTTTGTTTATTATTTCGTCTATTAATAAACATTTAAATAAATTAAAATTATCATTTATAACGAAAACTTTATTTTCTCCATTTGGTAAGTGATTTGAGAATGTTTTAAAACCTTCTATTCCAATTGACGATATGAAATACTCAGAAATTTTGAAATTATTATTATTTTCTGAATTTTTAAAAATACAATCTATAAAATCATTTTTGAAATTATTAAATTTTATAATATCTAAGTTATTACTTGATTTTTTACATATTTTTGTGAAAAGTTTGTTTATTTCAAAAATGGTTGAAAAAAATTTTTGTTTTGTAGAATTAATTATATTTTTAGTTAGTTGTATATTTTCTTTGGAATAGTTTTTTATGGTAGAATTTAAATCTATAGTGTGTTTTGGGTCTTTGGTTATTGTAGAGCTTATATATAAATTTAATTCAGGCATTAAAATAGTATTTATATAATTTGTTTTGAAGTCATCGTGAAAATATAAATAGTTTGTTTTTATATTGTAGAATTTATTTGATAGTGTGTTTAAAAATTTATTTTTTATATAGCAGTTATTTGATTTTATATATATCGTTTTCTCTACAGATTTGTTTGATTTATAATTTGAATTTAGAAACAATCTTTTTACGTAGAAATTCAATTATAAAGCTCCTTTAAAAATAATTACATTATATAATAGTAAAAAAAATAAGGTATGTAACATACATACCTTAATTAAATGTATTATTTTTAAATATTTTGCAATCAAAATCTGGATAATTTTTATTTATAAGATCTGTTGAACTTTTTAAAATGTTATCAAAATCCACTTTATCATAAAATTCATTTTTAAGTTTAATTTCAAAAAAAATTGTATTTTTTCCATTTGTATTTAAAATTCTAAAATCTACAATGTTGTTCACTTCGTAAATATTTTTTTTAATTAAAGTTTTAATATTCTTAAAAATTTCAAGGGATTCCTGATTATGTATATCAATAGGATCCATGTGTATTACTAGGTGTATACCCATATCTTGTTCAATTTGTTTTTCAATTTTGTCTATTAAAATATGCACATCTATAAGTGATAAGTTTGAAGGAACTTCTGCGTGAATTGATGCAAGAGTTCTATTTGGTCCATAATTGTGAACAATCAAATCATGTAGTCCTAAAATGTTCTCATGCTTTAGTATATTACTTTTAAGATTTTGTACAAAGTCTTCACTAGGTGCTTCACCTAAAAGAGGATTTAAAGTTTCTTTTATTAATTTAATTCCCGAATAAATTATAAAGCTTGATATAATAATACCTGCGTAGCCATCTAAAGATAAATTTGTAAAATTTGATAATAAAATAGATAAACTTAGCACAGTTGTTATTAAAGCATCATATAGAGCATCAACAGATGTTGCTTTTAATGATTGGGAATTTATTTTTTTAGAGATTTTTAAATTTAAAAATCCAATCCAAATTTTTATGAAAATTGAAATTATCAAAATAAAAAATAATACCCAGTTAAATGAAGTAGTTTCTTTACTTAATATTTTTTCAAATGATGATTTTATAAAGCTTATTCCAACAAAAATAATTAAAAATGAGATTATTAGTGAGGAAATGTATTCATATCTTCCATGGCCTAAAGGGTGTTCTTTATCTGGAGGTTTAAGAGAAAATTTAAATGCAATTAAATTTATAATAGATGAGGCAGAGTCTGATAGATTATTAAAAGCATCTGCTGTAATTGAAACGCTTTTTAAAATTAATCCTATAATTAATTTTATTATAAATAAAATAAAGTTTAAAAATATACTTATGTAACTACATAAAAGGCCATACATTGAACGTACTTTAGGATCTTTTGTATCCTTTGGATTTTTAATGAAAACTTTTAGTAATAAATTAAACATTTTAACCTACCTAAAATTTTAATTAAATCAAGTATAACATTTTAAAATGTAGATTTAAACAAGAAAATTATTGACTAAAATTATATAAGAATATAACATTGAAAATAGAAGTTTTTTTAAAAATTTATTGTTTAATTAAGGAGTGTTTTCGTGTCTATAGTTGTACAAAAATATGGAGGAAGTTCTGTTAGTTCTATTGAAAAAATTAAAAATATTGCTAAAAATGCTATAAAACGTGTAAATGAAGGAAATAAATTAGTGATTGTAGTTTCTGCTATGGGAGATACTACAGATGATTTACTTAGTATGGCGAAACAAATAAGTGATAATCCAGATAAAAGAGAGCTTGATTCATTATTGTCAACTGGCGAAATAGTTTCTAGCTCTCTTTTAAGTATGGCCATAAAATCTTTTGGATATGATTCTATAAGTTTTAATTCTTTTCAAATTCAATTAAAAACTGAAGGTGTTCATGGTAAATCTTTAATTGATGATTTAAATGAAAAGATAATCATAGATAATTTAAATAAAAATAAAGTTGTTGTTATTGCAGGATTTCAGGGAGTAAATAACAAAGGAGATATAACTACACTTGGAAGAGGCGGGTCTGATACTACTGCTGTTGCTTTATCTGTAAAACTTAAAGGTGAATGTGAAATTTATACAGATGTTGATGGAATTTATAGTGTTGATCCTAGAAATTATAAAAGTGCCAAAAAGATTGATAAAATTGATTATGAAGAAATTTTGGAACTTGCAAGTCTTGGAGCTCAAGTTATGCATTCAAGAAGTGTAGAACTTGCACAAAAGTACGGTACGAAAATTTATGTTGGACAAAGTTTAGGTGAAATGAACGGAACGTATATTATGGAGGTTAAGGATATGAATTTAGAAAGTAAACCTGTTACGGGAATAGCTACTAGTGATGATGATGTTGCTTTAAGTATTAAGAATATATCTAATAATCAAAATATTATATCGTCTATATTTAGTGAAATTGGGGAAAATAATATAAATGTTGATATGATAAGTCAAACTACTCCAATTGATAATAAAATTAATGTGTCTTTTACTGTACCTGAAGGAGATTTAGTAGAATGTGAGCAGATTTTACTTAAACATGTAAAAAGAGAAGACATAATAATTGATAAATCTATTTGTAAATTTTCAGTTGTTGGTATTGGGATGAAGTCAACGTCTGGAGTTGCAGCTAAGGTATTTAAAATATTTAATGAAAACAATATTGTAATTAAAATGGTAACAACTTCAGAAATAAGAATTACTTGTGCTATAAATAAGGAAGATAAAATTAAGGCAATAAATCTTATTGCAAAAGAATTTAATTTGTAGGTAGGAGATATTAATGAAATTACATGGTTCATTAAATATTAAAGGAAATGATTTGTTTATTGGAAATATTAAAGTTGTAGATATTGCAAAAAAATTTAATACACCTTGTTATGTAATGGATGAAAATCTTATAAGAGAAAATATTAATAGATTTAAAAACTCTATTGGAAATGAAAATAAAGTTGTTTATGCAGGAAAGACTTTTTTAAATACTCACATGGTAAAAATTTTGAAAGAAGAAAACATTTGTTTAGATGTTGTTTCAGATGGTGAACTTTACATAGCTCATAGTAGCGGATTTAATATGGAAAAAATTGTATTTCACGGTAATAATAAAAGTTATGATGAAATTAAAATGGGAGTTCAGTTAAAAGTTGGAAGATTTGTGTGTGATTCTATTGAGGAATTAGAAATTTTAGAGAATGTTTCTAAGGAGTTTAATAGAAAAAGTAAGGTTTTTATAAGGGTAAATTTAGGAATTGATGCACACACTCACGAGTACATAAAAACTTCTTGCATTGACTCAAAGTTTGGAATTTCTAAAGATATAGATAAAATTTCTAATATTTTATTTAAATATAGAAATAGTTGCAATATAGAAATAGTAGGGTTTCATTGTCATATAGGTTCACAGATTTTTTCAAAAGAAGCTTTTATTGATGAAGTAGATGAAATGTTTAAATTAATAAATGATATTAAAGTGATTGATAAAAATTTTGAAATAAATGAGTTGAATTTAGGTGGAGGATTTGGAATTTATTATACAAAAGATGATACTCCTGTTACCATTGAAGAATATGTAGAATGTATAGTAGATAGAGTAAATTATAATTGCTCTAAATTTAATTTTAATGTACCTAAATTATATATTGAGCCAGGAAGAAGTATTGTGGGAAATGCTGGAATGACTATTTATGAAATAGGAAATATAAAAGAGATTGAAGGAATTAGAAATTATGTGTCAGTTGATGGTGGTATGACAGATAATATAAGAACGGCACTTTATGGATCAGATTATGAATGTTTAATTTCAAATAAAGCGTGTGAAGAGAAGAGTTATAAAGCTACAATAAGTGGAAAGTGTTGTGAATCTGGAGATGTTTTAATTAGAGATGCATTTATATCTAAACCAGAAAGAGGAGATATATTAGCTATTTTTTCTACTGGAGCTTATTGTCATTCTATGAGTAGTAATTATAATAAACTTAGAAAACCTCCTATTGTATTTTTTTATAATGATAATTTAAAACTTGTAACAAAAAGAGAGAGTTTTGAGGATTTAATAAGGCTTGATGTTTAAGAATGAATAATTTTACCAAATATTCAAATAATAGTTTTATACTGTAAAATTATTTTTTTAAGGAGAAAAAATGATTAAAGTTATTATATATGATGAAGCTTGTGAAGTTTTAAATATAGAAGAATATTTAAGAGATGATGTTGAAATTGTTGGGTATTTGAAAAATAGCATTGAATATTTTGGTGAGTACATAAATGATATAAAAGTTTATACAATAAGTGATATAAAAGAAAAATTAAAAAGTATAGAGTTTGATTATGTAATTGTAAATAGCAGATATTCAAGTGTTTTTTATGAAAAAATAAAAGAGTGTGGAATTTCTCCTGAAAATATTTTAGATGTTTTATTTTTTTCTTATGATTCTATTAAAAATTCTTTTAAAGAAAAGCTTTTGTGTTGTAAAGAGGGAGATTTTTTAAATTTTAATACTTTATTTTTAGGTAGAAATTACATAAAAGATGAGCTTATTTCAAAGTATTTTGGTGATTATGTAAATATTTCAAATAAATTTTTAGATGTACATTATAATTATCATTTGCTTTATTATCTTATAAAAAATAATAAAATAAATGAAAATGTTAATGTTGGAATATTTATGAATTATTCTATGTTATATGAAAATATAGATTTGTTGGAAGATAAGTATTGTTTTATAAAAATATTTGAAGAAATATTTTCTGTACATAAAAATCTTAATTTAAATAGTACATATTTTGATGTTTGTTATGAGAATTTTAAAGATAATTCAAGTAAAGTTTTTAAAGAAATTAATTTAAGTGATCTAAATTCTATAGATAATTTTAAAATTTCAAATAATTCAATTGAAAAAATAAGATATGATACTCAAGTAGAAACTATTAATTACAAAGATTCAAATGTTGTGGCATTTAAAATGAACAAAAATATTATGGCTCAAAAACTTAAAATTCTTCATGAAAATAATATAAATGTATTTTTTATAATCCCTCCAGTTTATAAAGAATATAGAACATATATAAATAATACATTAAGAAAAGAATTTTATATGGTTTTAAATAAAAATTTAAATCAAAATTTATTTGTATTTGATTATTTTAATTTAGATTTAGATGATAAATATTTTTCTTCACCAACTAATTTAAATCTTGATGGATGTAAAGAATTTTTAAAATTATTAAGTTATGATGTGAAAAGTAAATTTTCCTGTGTTAAGATTTGTAATGATTTATGATTTTTGAAGAGGATTTATTTTATGGAAAATATTAATGAAGTTTTGGAGAGAGTTAAGAAACTCTCTAATTTTTTAAATAAAGGGGTAACTCCTTATCATGCTGTTTTAAATGTTAGGGAAATACTTCTTGAAAATGGATTTGTTGAACTTAATTATAAGGAAAAATGGAATATTGGAGAAAATTTTAAAGGTTTTTTAAAGTTTAATGATTCTTCTATTTTTGCTTTTAACTTAAATAAAGAATTTATAAAAAATGGTTTTAAATTTATTGCTTCACATTTAGATTCTCCATGTTTAAAAATTAAAACTGGAAGTGATTTTTTAAATTCAGATGGTAATTTATACTTAAATGTTGAGGTATATGGAGGACCTATTTTAAATACTTGGCTAGATAGAGGACTTTCTATTGCAGGAAAAGTTTTTATTAAATCAAAAGATTACAATGTGTCTTTTAATGTTTGTGAAAAGATAGTAGATTTTAAAGATGAAATAGCATTTATAGCTAATTGTCCTATTCATTTAAATAGAGAAATAAATTCTGGATTTGCTTTAAATAGACAAAAACATATGATGCCACTTATACTTACAACTAGTGTAGGAAAAATTAATTCTTTTAGAGGATTAATTTCAAAATATTTAGATGTTAATGAAGAAGATATAATAGATTTTGATCTATATTTATATGATGTTCAAGAAGCGAAAATAATAGGAGTAAATAATGAGTTTATACAAAGTAAAAAAATTGATGATTTAGCTATGGCTGAAGCAAGTGTTTATTCATTCGTTAATTCAAAATCTAATGGAAATAAATTTATATGTTTGTTTGATGGAGAAGAAATAGGTAGTTCTATACCTGAAGGAGCGTACTCTAAAACGCTACTTAACATATTAAATAGGATTTATAAGTGTTTGGAAGTTTCAGAAGAAGATATGTATATATCTTTAGATAATAGCTTTATAATTTCTGCAGATATGGCACATGCTTATAACTCAAGTTATGGAGAAAAATTTGATGATTATAATAAATGTATTGTAAATAAAGGGGTAGTTATAAAAAGTAATTGTAATAAAAATTATATTACAACTGGAGAAACTTCGTCTTATTTTAAATCTTTATGTGATAGGGTAGGAATTCCTTATCAAAATTATTTTAATAGGTCAGATATTTTGGGAGGTTCAACCCTTGGTCCAATTATTACAAAGTATGTTTCTATAAAAGGCGTTGATGTAGGAAATTCTATGTTTGCTATGCATTCTTGTAGAGAAACTGCTGGAGTATTTGATCATTATTATATGAGTAAAGTTTTTGATGAATATTTTAAATAAAAAAAGGAGTCAATATTAAATATTGACTCCTTTTTTATATATAAGACATATAGCTTGGCAAGCAATTCCTTCTTCTTTTCCTGTAAATCCTAGTTTTTCTTCTGTTGTAGCTTTTATACCTATTGAAGATGTAGAGATATTTATAATTTTTGAAATGTTTTCTTTCATTTGATTTATATAAGGTTTAATTTTTGGTTTTTCACAAATTATAACACTATCTATATTTATAATTTCATAAGATTCTTTGCTTATTAATTTATAAGTTTCTTTTAAAAGTTCAAGGGAACTTATATTTTTAAATTTTTCATTATTATCTGGAAAATAAGTACCTATATCATAGAGCCCAGCAGCTCCTAAAATAGAATCTATTATAGCGTGAATTAAACAATCTCCATCAGAGTGAGCAATTAATCCTTTTTCATGTGGAATCAATACTCCACCTAAAATTAATTTGTGATTATATTCAAGTCTATGTACATCATATCCAATTCCTACTCTCAAAAGTAAATCCCCTCTATCTAAAAATTAAATTATTTATTTATTGATAAAAATAATTCATTTAGCTCTTTTTTTGTAAGATGTCTATACTCACCTATTTTTAAATTTCCTAGTTTTATATTTAAAACTCGTATTCTTTTTAAAGATAAAACTTTATAATCCAGATATTCACACATTCTTCTTATTTGTCTGTTTAAACCTTGAGTTAAAATTATTTTAAATGAAAATTCATTTAATTGAGTTATTTTACATGGTTTTGTAATTTGATTAAGTATTTTTACACCATATTTCATTTTGTTTATGAAATAAGGAGTTATAGGTTTATTAACTTTAACTACATACTCTTTTTCATGATTATTTTCAGATCTTAAAATTTTATTTACTATATCCCCATCGTTTGTTAAAAGAATTAGTCCATAGGAATTTTTATCTAAACGTCCAATAGGAAAGATTCTCTTTTCATAATTTATAAAATCAATGATGTTAGATTTATCTTTTTTACATGTTGTACAAGTTATACCTAAAGGTTTATTTAGTGCTATGTAAACAAAATCCACATTTTGTTTTATTTCTTTTAATCCTGAATCATTTTTTATGTACACTTTATCTTGTTTATTTACAATAGAACCTAGAGTTGCCACTTTGTCATTTATAAATACTAACCCTTTTTTTATAAGTTCATCTCCATAACGTCTAGAACAACAACCGTATTTAGATAAAAATCTATTTATTCGTATTTTTTCATCATTTGAATTTAAAAAATCATCCACCTTAAAAACTCCTCTTAAATGAACTTTAAGATGATTTTATCATATAAGTAAGTTTAAGTTCTATTTATTTTTATTAAATTTCCTGAGTTATTTATTATAATGTTTAAAGGTATGCCTTGTAAGGAATTTTTTAAACTTTCAAAAAATCTATTATTTAAAGGAGGTCCCATTATGTATATTTTAACTTTTTCTCCAGGTTTTAATATATTGTTTTCAAGTCCATAATTTATAAAATAAGGTATTGTGTCATTCATTTTTCTATTTAATTGTTTAGTTTCTTTAATCATGTTTTTTGCGGATTTTGTTTTAGGTTTGTATGAAATAATATTTCCATTATGATTCATTTTCATATGCATTGTTAAATTCATTTCCATTACTATATAGTTACTTGGTATGTTGTAAATTAGTAAATATCCTATAATTATTGAAAAAAAGCATAAAGATACTTTATGTTTTATATTTTTGAAAATATTATTTTCTTCTCTGTATAAAAAAATTTCTCCCTTTGTTTCTTTAGAATATTTTTTTGTAATAATATCTAAATATTCATTAAGTATAATTGTACGTTTAGGAGTTTTATCAATTATAATTGATAAACATTCTTTATTTTCTTCGTTTATGGAATTATTTAGGTTGTTAAATAAATAGAAAGTTAAGTGAGAACAACTTTTTTCTGTAAATAGTATTGTGTAAAATTTAATTAATTCTATATTCTTTTTATAGATTTTTAAATTATTTTTATTGGCATTATTTATTATTATTGAAAGTAGTGTGGAATTATTTATTTTATTGATTTTATTTTGACGTAAGTAATTGGATAAATTTTTAGATATAATTAAGCATTTTGATTTTTCGTATGATGATACATTTTTAAAACGTTTAAAATTTATATTTTTAAAGTATATGCTTTGGGATAAAAATGTAAAAATATCTTTTATTATTTTGCATTTTAAATTACATTTATTTAAAGTTTGAGTAGTATTCATAAATAAATTCCTTTTGTTTAATCTATATATGGTTAAATCTTGGGAAAAATTATTAATTATGTATGTAAATAAAAGAATAACCATTTATTTAGTTTACTTTTATTTTTGATTTTTATACGAGTTTGTGATTTTAAAAATTAAAAATAAATTTGTTTTGAAATATTCAATAAATACTTGAAAAATCGTTTATAATGATTAAAAATGGATATAAATATTAATAAACATAATTTATTTAGGGGGGATTGAATTGAAATTAAGTATTTTTAAATTTGGGGGTTTTATTTTAATTTTTATGTTATTAACTTTGTGTTTTGGGTTAAATTTTTCTTTTGCTAAAGTTAATAATAAAGGCATTGTTGTAAATACTTTAAATTTAAAAGAAAATAATAAAAGAATTGAGTTTGATTTTAAGTATCCAGAAGTTAAAATGGGAAATGAGCATGTTCAAAATAAAATAAACATTTTAATTAAAGGGGATATTTACGAGTTTAAGAAATATATAGAAGATATTTATAATGAGTCTATTAATATATATCCAGAAGAAATTGTAAAAACTTCGCCGTCTTTTAACTATAAAGGAATGTCTACTTTTGATTATGAAATAGTTGATAATATATTATCTCTAAGAGTTACACTAATTCAGTTTACAGGTGGAGCTCATCCTATGGCATTTGTGAAAAATTATAATTTTGATTTAAATACAGGAGAAGTTTTAAAAATTGAAGACATTTTTAATGAAGAAGGTAAGAAAAATTATAAAGAAGTAATAGATAAAATAATTTTAGATAAAATGAATGAAAGTCCTGAAAATTATTTTATAGATGATTTTAAAGGTATTGGGGATAACGTTCAGTATTATTTAACAAAAGATGATATTGTTATATTTTTCCAATTGTATGAAATAGCACCTTATTCAGCAGGTATTCCTGAATTTAAAATACCTTATTCAGTTTTTAAAGATGAGTTAATTATTGATAATTTAAAGTAAGAGATTTTCTCTTACTTTTTTTATTTATATTGTGTATAATTGTAGAAAATAAAATTATTAGAGGTGAAAATTTTGAAAGGATTATTTTTGGATTATTCAAAGTGAACAAGTGTTCGAAAAGCTAAGGATTGGCTTAAAAATAATAATATAGAAGTTGATTTTAGATCTCTTGTATCTGATACTCCAAGTAAAGATGAAATTAAAGCTTGGATTCAAAAGTATGATGTTGATGTAAAGAAATTTTTTAATGTTAATGGAAAAATATATAAAGAAAATAATTTAAAAGATAAGATAGATAGTTTATCTATTGATGAATGCTGCGACATGTTATCAAAAGAAGGGATGCTTATTAAAAGACCTATATATATGGATGATAAAGTTATACTTTTTGGGTTTAAGCAAAAGGAATGGGAAGAATTTTTATTAAAAAAATAAAGCTATAAAGTAGCTTTATTTTTTTAATTTTGAGGAATTATATTTGAAAATTCACAAATTTTAAAAGAGTTTCCATCGTTTTCAACAGATAAAACTTGCTTTAATATTTGAGAATAACCATCTACATGCATTGATTTATAAATTATTTCGTAAGAGTAAATATTTTTAGATATTTTTTTGGGTTTTGATATTTCGAAAGATTCTATAATGTTTTTATCGTGTTCTATAACCCAAGAAGTATTATCTTTAAATAAGTTTTTTAATTGAGTTTTTATATTGTCATTTGATATTAGATATAATAAAGTGCCATTTTTATCTCTAATTCCATTAGCCCATAAATATGCTACTTCATCTTTGTTTGAGATTTTAATGAAATTTGAAGATTGTTCCCAAAGTGTATTTCTAAAACTTAGGTTTTCAATTATTTTTAAATACACTTTTTTAAAATTTTCAAGGTTTATTAATTGATCATTTTCATTATTGTTACATTCGTTTGAAGATTCTTCGTTTGTGTTTGAATCATCAACTATACATACTTCGCATGAATTTTTGACTTTTCCTTTGTTTAGAGAGTGGGCTTCGCTAGAAACTGAAATTATGTATAAGGGAATTAATATTGATAACATAAATTTTTTCATTATACCTAGCTCCTTCTATTGTTTTAATAATATATTTTATTGTTTGTTTAATGTAGTTAATTATTCTTAAATATTTTGGTAAAAATAAAACAACATACGTTTTTGGTATGTTGTTTTATTTGCAGAATGTATTGCAATAAGTGGAATTTGAATTCATAGCATCATTTCCTATTATGTTTATACTATTTGATGAGCATGTACCAGAATTATTAAATTTACATGCTTTTGCATCGCACTCTATTTCTGGATACATTGCTATACCAGAATTTGAGAAAAATTGTTTAATTTCTCCATTTATATTTATATTTGAAAGAGAGTTTAGAGAATTTTCTAGGTTTTTTTCTTGGAATGTTGAACAATGAGTATCTGGAGTTATTGAAGCATTTAATCCGCTTATATGGATTTTATTTGCAGAACATAAATTGTTTGCGTAGTGAACACAATTGTTTGCAGAGCAGGTTAAAGGACCATTCATAATTATCACCCCTAATTTTAAAAATGAACCTTTTAGTATTATTAACTTATTCTCAAATAATATTCTAATTTTTATTTACAAAGTTAATAATATAAATACAAATTAATGTGATAAAATAAAGTTCAAAATTATAGTAAGTAGGAGAGTTTTGATGAAGGTTAAAACTGTATTTTTGGAATTATGTACTATTTTTTTTGCAAGTATGTTAATTGCTGTGGGACTTAATTTGTTTTTATCTAATGCTAAACTTTTAAGTGGAGGACTTACGGGGATTTCATTTCTTGTGGAATATGTAACAGGATTTAATGCGGGTATTTTATATTTGATTTTAAATATTCCATTGTTTATACTTAGCTATTTTAAGTTATCTTTAAAATTTACCTTGTATTCTATTTTAGGTAGTGTATTATTATCATTGTTTTTATTTTTAACTAGTGGATTTAAGGACGCATTAAATATAAATGATACTTTGTTAAGAGGAATATTTGGAGGAGTTTTAGCGGCTGTCGGATATGCGCAGATGTTTAAGGTTAGAGCTTCAACAGGTGGGATAGATATTTTAGCAGTTATAATAAGAAAAAAAAATCCAGCAGTAAATATAGGAGATATAACATTTATTGTTAATCTTGGTATAGTTATTCTTTCGGTTATTTTGTTAAAAGATGTATCTAAAGCTCTTTATTCTTTAATGTCCATGTATATAACATCTGTTGTTTTAAATAAGTTAATATTTGGATTTAATAAAAAATATTTGGTACTTATAATAACCAAATCTCCAGAGCAAATAAAAGAATATATTTTGAATGTTATAAATAGAGGGGTTACATCAATTGAATCTGAAGGATGTTATACTAAGGAAAAACAAAATATACTTTACACTGTTTTAGATATAAACCAATATGTTGCACTTAGAAATAAAATATCTTATCTTGATCCAAATGCGTTTTTATCAGTTATGGAAACAAGAAGTGTGTATGGAAATGGTTTTTCTGAGGTTTGATTGTAACTTTTTATTAGTGTATTCATATAGTAAAAAATAAAATATATTTTATTTTTATTTTTGAGGATGAAAATATGGATAAATTAAATAATATTAACACAAATAAAATGTCTACAGAATTTATTCCTTCATACGAGGAGTTGGTTTCTTTTTCCAGTAATGATGTTGATAAATTTATTCAAGGAAGTTTAAATTGTAATTCATGTAGTAATACAGATTATTATAGGTTGAGGATTAAGTTGTTTGGAAATCATAATTGCAATAATGGTATAACAAATAATTTAATTTTAGATAATGTTGGTAAAAGATATTCTTATGTTAGTGGAACAGCTAATTTTGATAATAATGGTTTTAATCCAGATTTTAATACAAATGGGCTTTTTACAGAAGTTTATTCAAATGATGAAAATAGATTATTAAAATTAACTTTATTGGACAGTGAGAGTAGTAGATGTAATACTTTAAATAATTTATTTATAGATGAGAATTATGGATTTAAATTATCAGAGATTATGTATAATATTGAAAATTTTAATAATCTAACAAAAGCGTGTGATGAATTGAATGCTAATATTTGTATTAACCAGAGAGCATATTTATTGAATAGATGTGGAAGAGCTTATGTTTTATTTAATTTTAATTTATTGAATAATGGAACTAATTTAGCGCAAAAGATTTTGTTTAAAGATATATTTCCTGAAAATATTTTAGTATGTGAAAAGAGTATATTTTTAAATGGGTGTAGATTATGTTCAAAGGATATGTATTTGGATAAAAATAAAGTTATTATTAAGTTGCCCGATTTAGATGCAGGGAAAGATATGAATTTAACAATAGTTGGTGTTCTTTGTAGACTTATTAGGAAAAATAATTTTGCAATTATTTCTTATGTTAGTAATTGTTTTAAGAAGAGGAACAAAACTATAATAGATATTTCTCAAAAAGTAAGTAATGTAAAGATTATATAGTTTAAAAAAGGATGTGTAATAACATCCTTTTTATTTTATATTTACATAAATTATACGTATTTGGATAAAATATCAAAATATTAAGTTAAAGCTTAATTATTAATATAGTTTAAATAATTAAGTTATTAGTATAATACTAAAATTAATTGAAAACAATAAATGGTATATATGGTAATAACTATAATAGTTAGGAGGAGTAGAGGTGATTTTTAGGAGAACTAGTTCCAGTTTATTTATAGTTATTATAATCGTTATTTTGGGAGCAACTATTGTATTTTTATCATCAGGAGTATTGAGTAAAATACGTTCTTCCAGTGGTATTAGCGTTAAAGTATCTAAAGTTAGTGCTGGAAATATACAAAACAATTTAGATGTGAAAGTTATTATAAAATCTCAGAATTACAAAGAATATTATGGAAATCAACTAAGAGTTAAAAAAATATATGTAGAGCGTGGAGATTACGTGGAAAAAGGTCAGAAACTTATAGTATTTGATAATAATGATATGTTATCTCAGTATACTCAAGCACAAATTCAATTGGAAAATGCAATACTTCAAAAAAATCAGATGGTTATTAGTAGTGAAAATTTTAGAAAACAAAAACAAAATATACAGGATGAAATAGATAGAATAAAAGAGGCACAAGAAGATAATGAAAGTTTTGTTGCGGAGTTAGAAGAATCTTTTGAAGATAGTAAAATTTTGTCTTCTAAAAGTAGTTTGACTATATCAGATTATAGTGATGAAATAGATAAGCTTGTTAAAGAAGGAGAGGAGTTTAAAAAAGTTTTGTCAGAGTTAGAAAGACAAAGAGACGCGATTCCAGAAATTACAGATGATCAAATAAAACTTTTAGATAATTCAATAACTTTAGCTGAAAATAATTTGAAAAATATTCAGGAAAAATTAGATATGTATAAAGATGTTGAAGCTGATTTTAATGGTGTTGTTACAGATATCAATATAAATGAGGGAAGTTATTCTCAACCGGGGTCAATTATACTTATTTTACAAGATACTCAAAATATTAAAGGTATTTCTTTAATTTCTCAACAAAATATTTCTAAAGTTAAAGTTGGTCAGGAAGTTGTAATAAATGATCCTATAGGAATGTATACAGGGAAAATTTCACAGATAAGTGAGCTTGCAATTAATTCAAGTGATTATTTAAATTTCGGAAATAGTGTAGATTTTAAAGATAATTCTTTGATGGCTGAAATTGAAATTTTAAATCCTAATGATAGATTAAAAATAGATTTTGATTTAGATGGAAAAATTTTACTTGAAGATACGAAAGATATTTTAAAAGTTCCAATAGAAAGTGTACTTTATGATGAAAAAAATTTGCCTTATGTTTTTGTTGTAAAAGATGGTGTAGCGTATAAAAATTATATTGTAACAGGAGGAGTGTCTAATAATTATATTCAAGTTGTTGAAGGATTGAATGTTTCTGAAAATGTTATTGTAAATCCACCTAAAGAATTAACGGATAAAACTAAAGTAAAGGTTGTGGGTGGGAAATGATAAGTTTTAGAAATATTAGCAAATTTTACATAAATAAAAATTTAAAATATAGAGCGCTTTATAATGTTTCTTTTGATATTAATTTTGGTGATTATGTTTTAATATCTGGAGAAGTAGGATGTGGAAAAACAACTTTATTAAATGTTTTAGGATGTATAGATAAATATGATGAAGGAGAGTACATATTTGGTAGTAAAAATATATCTTCTATGAATGATTTTGAGTTATCAAAGCTTAGAAATGAAAACTTTGGATTTGTGTTTGAGTATACAAAGTTGATACCAGAACTTAATTTATTTGAAAATGTTGAGCTTCCACTCTTATATTCACGTGATTTTAAAAAGGATCGGAAAAAAAGGGTTCTAGAATGTTTAGATATGATAGGGCTTGAGAAATATAAGTATAGTTATGTAAATGAAGTGTCTAAAGAGTGTAGACAAAAAATATGTATAGCTCGTGCACTTGTTGGTGGCGCTAAAATTATTTTAGCAGATGAACCTACAAAATTTTTAGATGAAGGTTCATCACAAGAGATATTAAATATATTTTATGATTTGAATAGAAGTGGTTTTACTGTAATAGTTAGTGGGAATAAAGTTAGTGATTTTATAAAAGTAAATAAAATTATAAATTTAAATGATGGTATACTTGTTTGATGATATTTATATGAAATTATTAGGAGGTAGTTATGGTTATTAATAATATTAATTTATCTCTTAAAATAATTTTTAAAAATATGTTTAAAAATTTTATTGCATTGTTTGGAATAATAATGGGAATTAGTTTGTTTGTGATTTTGTTTTGTGTTTTAAAATATGATAAAAATATTTTTTTGCATAATTATCAAAAAATAGGAAGCAATTTTATAAAAGTGCATACTTTAAATTTTAATAAAGATAAGAAATATTATTTAAATTTTGATGATATAAAATCTTTGAAATATTCAGAGTTATCTATAGAGTCTGTTTCACCAGAAGTTTATTTTAAAGGAATTATTAGTAATAAATTTACGAATTTGGGATGTTACATAATAGGTGGAACTGAAGATTATAGAGATTTTATGATTATGGATATGATGTTTGGAAGGTTTTTTTCTAAACATGAATGTATAAATAAAGAAAACGTTATTATTATAGATAATTTTACAAGTATGAAATTATTTGGGGTTGAAAACTCTTTAGGAAGAGAAATTTACATAGGTGACTCTAAAATTGTAGATAAATATAAAGTTATAGGAGTTATGAAATATCCTTCTAATATTTGGAAAAAAAATTCTAATGTGCCTTCTTTTTGTATAATACCAGTAGATAATTTTATACATAAATTTAAAACGAATTCATTTTTTGAATATGTGTATGTATCGATTAAAAATACTGAAGATATTTATAATGTATCTAATTCTATAATTAATTTTTTAAAAGTTAAGAATAATATTTCAAAAGATGTATATCAAATTGAAAACTTTATAAAGCAAGAGAATCATATAAAAAATATGAGCAATATTTTTATAAAAGTTGTCAAATTTATAGTTTATATTTTTATTTTTTTAAGTGGAATAAATATTATGAATTTTATGTCTTTTAATATAAGTGCAAGAGCTAAAGAAATAGGAATAAGAAGATCTGTAGGTGCTAGTAGATATGATATTTTTATGCAGTTTGTGGTAGAGTCTTGTATTTTATCTTTATTAGTAGGAATTATTGGGATAATTATTGGTAGTATAATTTTTAATTTTCTTAAATTTTTCACTAATATACAATTTAAATTAAATATTTTAGATATTTTTGTATTTTTGTTGATTTATTTTTTTATAGGAATATGTTTTGGAAGCTTTTCAGCTATGAAAGCATGTAGAATTGATCCTATAGATATTTTGAAATATGAATAAAATTATTAATTAATTGAGAAAATAAACTATATTGATACATAAATAGATGAGGATAGGTGATTGTATAATGCATAACAGTAATGAAAATGGTATTGTTAATGAATTAAACAATTTTTTAGAGGGAATATACATGGGAGAAGATATAGTAAATTCTTATAGAGAGAAAGTTAAAGATACTTTTGCAAAAGGTAAACTTGACCATATATTAAAGTCTTATGAGAGACATGAGATATATGTAAAAAATTTAATTAAAGATTTTGGTTCATTTCCAACTCATTCTGTTGGAATTGAAGGTCAAATTTTAGAGCTTTTTAATAATGTTAAGAATCTTTTGATAAAAGGAGATAAAGATCTTATAAAGCATTGTATAAAATCTATTTCCATAGGTAAGGAGAATGCTCTTAGATTTATAGAAGAACAAAAAGATTACATAGATAATAGGACTCTGGATATAATGAATGCCATAGTAAGTGAATATTCACATCATATAAGTCATTTAAAGGAAGCGGTGAATATTTTAGAAGCATGATATTTTGAAAAATGTCTTTGATAAAATGTAGTTTGTCAGAAATAACTACGTTTTATTTTTGGTTAAGAAGGTGAAGTATGGGTGAGAAGAGGTTTTAATGTTAATAGTTTCATATGGTGTTTGTTTGTTTCATATTTTATTTTTTTATTAACTAATGGAATAGGTAATTTAAGGTATAGTGAGAAAAAAAATTTGAATTTTATACAGGATAAATATAAAAATATACAGATTAAATATGATTATTTAATAAAAAATATGACATTTGGAGATATTGAGGAAAATAATAGGGAAATATTATATTTAGAGGAAATGAAGGAAGAGATACTTGAAAGTGTAAATAGAGAGGGAGAATTTTGGTTAGTTGATTTGAAGAATTTAATAAGGCAAAAAGAAGAGATGCTTTTTAATAACTTTTCTGACAGAGATTATACATTTCAGAAAGATATAAATTATTTAAAACTTAGAAATGAAATTGATGAATATAATTTTTATTATAATTTAAAACAAAAACCTATTGATTATGTAGAAAGTTTATTTATAAGATATTTTACATTTATATTTAACAGTGGGATTCATCAATTTTTTCTTACCTGTATAATTCTGAGTATTTGTTTTATAAAGATGAATTCTATTAATCATGTTTATAGTGGATTTTTTAAGACATCTTTTATAATTATATTACCTGTAGTTTTAATACAAATTTTAAATTTGATTATTTGGATAGTTGTAGATGGAAAAGTAGATATGTTTTATCCAGTTCGAGTTGTCGATAATTTTAAAGTTAAGTATGGTAATTTAGAAAATATGTTTTTTGATGGGGTAATGCCATTTTATAAAATTTTTATATATACATTTTTAGTTGAATGTATATACATTTTGTTTGTTGTGGGAATTATGAGGATTATTGATTTGGTTTGTGATTCAGATTGTTTTAGAGTTATAAGTATTGGTAGTTTTTTATTAGGAATGTTAGGATTAAAATTTACTAAATATTCAGGAGTTTCTTTTTTGTCTTATGGAAAATTTTTTGATGTCATGAGGGGGTATGAATTTGTTTATAGAGGTGAAGAATTTTTTAATGTTACCTTCTTTTTAATTTTATTATTGTTTATTATGATTTTGATTGGTTTTATATATATGTATAAAAGATATATTCTAAATAATAAGTATATTTAGAATATATACTTATTATTTATAGATTTAGTTAAGTTTTGATGTTTAGGATATATAAATTCTATTCCATGATCTTTTATCCATCCCTTTAAATTGTAAGATGAACTATTATCATTCACTATAATTTCATACCAGTATTCTTTTGATATTAATATTTTTG
>NZ_LXFF01000008.1 GCF_001655775.1 Candidatus Arthromitus sp. SFB-turkey | reverse complement strand
ATAAAGCAGGCATCTTATAATAAAAAAAATTATAAATTTATATGTGATAAAACGGATTTTAGAGATGATGTAGAAAAATATGAATATAAAAATATTAATAGTAGAAATTTAAAAAAAAAAGGCTCTAATTTTGGTAAGAGTGGTAAAGTTTTACATGTAGATGGAGATTTTGAGTATTTAGTTAAATGTATGGATGTTTACGAAAAGCTTTTTGTAAATGTTTATGGTGAGTGTATTGATGAAAGCAAACAACCTGATGTTATTTTAGATTTGGTTAAATTTTATAATCCAGATATTGTAGTTTTAACTGGTCATGATAGTATGAGTAAGAATGTATGCGATTATATGGATTTAAATTTTTATAAAAACTCAAGGTATTTTTTAGAGAGTGTAAAAAAACTTAGAAAATACGAGAAAAATTTAGATAATTTAGTTATATTTGCTGGAGCATGTCAAAGTTGTTATGAGTTATTAATTGAAGCAGGTGCAAATTTTGCAACATCTCCTAGAAGAGTTTTGGTTCATTGTTTAGATCCTGTTTTTGTTTGTTCTAAAATTTTTAATACTTCTATTGATAAAACTGTAAAGATTGATGAACTTTTAAATGAAACAATAACGGGATTTAGTGGAGTTGGTGGAATACAAACTAGAGGTAAATATAGGGAAGGTTTTCCAAAATCGTTCTACATTTAATTATAAATACTAATTTTTGACAATTGTTAATTATTTGTGTTATAATTTAACTAGGAAAGAGGGTGTTTGCTTGTGGGTAATTTAAAGACTTTGGCATCTATAAAAAGAGATATAGAAAATCATGTTGGTCATAAGGTTACTCTGAAGGCTAATGGAGGAAGAAGGAGAGTTTTTGTTGATAGAGGTACTATTGAAAAAACTTACCAGAGTATTTTTTTAATAAGATTAGAAAATGACACCCAACGTATAGTAACATACAGTTATTCTGATGTGTTGACTAATACAGTTCAGATAGTTTACGCTAGTTGATTCGATATAATTATGTAGTAGTTTAACGTATGATTAAAAAGTAGTACATATAATTATTGTTAAAAGGTTCCTCAGGTTTTTTGAGGAGCCTTGATTTTTTTTATTTAAAGTTTATAAATAAACTCTTAGGAATATTTTTTAATTATTATTAATAATTATGTAGTAATTAAAGCTTGGAGGTAGAAAAAGTGGAAGAAATAAATTTAAAGAAACAAAAAATTAATTATGAGACTAAATCTATAGAGGGTATTAATGAATTTGTAATTAAAGGAGAGTATTTAATTCCAGATACACATCCTGATGTTGATAAGATATTGTTAATAGATGTTAAACCTAAAATTAATAGTACAGAAGCATTTACAGATAAGATATTTGTAGAAGGAGAATTTGTATATAGCATTATATATGTAGCTAAGGATGAAGATAAAAATAATACATACAATGTTTCTTATTCTGATAAGTTTAATTTATATATTGAAACTTTCGGTATGAAAAAGGAAAATTTATATAATGTTAATGTGGAAGTTGTTAATATTAAATCTTCAATATTAAATGAAAGAAAAGTAAGTATTGATGGAATGGTAAAATTTAGTTCTTTAGCTAATGAAGTATTAGAAGTTGATGCTATGTGTGATTTAGATGGACAAGATGATATTCAGCTTTTGATGAAAGATCTTAAAGTTTGTGAATTAAAAGGAAATTTTACAGAAGAGTTAATAAGTGAAACAATTATAAATGTTCCTTTAGATAAAGTTGCTATTTCAAAAATTTTGATTTGTGATTCATCTATATATAAAACTGAATGTAAATTTTTAGATGGAAAAGTAATATATAATGCTTATTGTAAAGTTAAGGTATTATATAAAGGTGTAAATTTAGAGGATTTATGTTATTTAGAGCAAGATGTTTATTTAACTAAAGAAGTTGATTTAGAAGATGTTTCTGAAGGTATGATTCCTGTAGACAATTGGGATATAATTGGATTTGAATATATGATAGATGAAGATGAATCAGGAGAAAGTAGAATTATAAATGTTTATATAAATTTAAAGTGTGATTTAAAAATAATGAATAACAGTATGATTTCTGTTATAGATGATGCGTATAGTAAAAATTCTTTAATTAACTTAGTTAAAAATACTTATAAAATGAATAGTATAGATGATTATACTAGCACAGATATTATAGTTAAGGATAATATAGATGTTGAAAATGTACCAGCTAGTATTGTTTATAGTACAGGAAGATGTATTTTAACTAACAAAAAGATTGTTGAAGGAAAAATAATAGTAGAAGGAATTGTTAAATCAGAGATAATGTACAAAACAAATTCAGATGAAAATGAAATTGTAAGTTTTATGCATGAAATTCCATTTACAACTTCCTTTGAAAGTCAAAACATAAAAATAGATATGGATGCAGTTGTTAAATGTAATTTGGAGAATGTAGATGCTTTTATTGAAGCTAAAACTATAGGAATAAAAGCTATTGTTAATGTGAAAATTTATGTTAATTCAGAAGTAAGAAGAGATATTTTAATTGATATGTACAAAACTCAAGAAGAAACTCTAGTAAAAGAATGTAGTTGTATAATATACATTGTTGGAGAAGAGGATACTTTGTGGAGTATTGCTAAGAAATATTGTGTTTCCATTGAAGATATATGTAGAATTAATGATTTAAATCAAGATGATGATATATCAGGTTGCAAATTATTAATTCCATGTAAAGCTATATTTTAAAAAGCACGGCCAATTGGCTGTGTTTTTTTTATTTTAATTTTTAAATTATTTGAATTTAAAAATTAAAAATTGTACATACTATACTTTGGTTTATTTTAAGTAGATTTATGAAAGAGATAATTAGAAAATTATGAATATTATTTTTTAGAGTGGTTAAAAATATTAAGGTGTATGAGGTGAGAAGTTAATGAATTGTACTATTAATGGTGAACTTATAATTATAGGTGGCGCAGAAGATAAGAGTGGAAATAGAGAAATTTTAAGAAAAGTTGCAGACATGATTAATAAAGAAGAAGATACAATGATAGTTTCTACATTAGCTTCTGATTTAGGAAAAGAAGTTGGATATGATTATAAAAACTTATTTCATGATCTTGGTGTTAAAAATGTTGAAATATTAGATATTTCCTCAAGAGAGGAATGTGAAGATAAAAATTTTTTAGATATGGTAAAAAAAGCCTCATTAATATTTTTTACAGGTGGTAATCAGCTTAAAATAACAAGTTTAATAGGGGGGACTCCTTTATATGAAGAAATGAAAAAACTTCATGAAAATGGAGGTATATTTGCAGGAACCTCAGCTGGAGCATCTGTTATGAGTGAAACGATGATTGTTAGAGGACCTGATGAAGAATCTCCTAAGAAACATAATTTATCTAAATGTCCAGGGTTTGGTTTTATGCAGGGTGTAATGATTGATCAGCATTTTGCACAAAGAGGTAGAATTGGAAGATTACTTGGTGCGATTGCGGAGAATCCAAGTATTCTTGGAATTGGAATAGATGAGGATACAGCAATAGTAGTTAATAAAAAAGAAGAATATTTTACTGTTATAGGATCTGGTGCTGTTTATATAATAGATGGAAGAAATTTGACTTATAGCAGTTTATTAGAACAAGAAAGTGAAGTTCCTTTAAGTTTATTCAATGTTAAAATGCATGTTTTAAAAAGTGGAAATTGTTTTGATTTAAATAAAAAACAACCACTTGAGGAGGAAAGAATAAGATAATGAAAATTTTAAATTACAGAGCTTATGAGGGTAAAAATATTTATTCTCATAGAAAAGTGGTCAGAATGGATGTTGATTTGCAGGGATATTGTGAAACTCCAAGTAAAGATATAGATGGATTTAATGACAAATTAATCGATTTATTACCAGAAATTTGGGAACATAGATGCGGAATAGATGAAGACCATGGGTTTGTAAAAAGATTGAGAGAAGGAACTTACTTAGCTCACGTTTGTGAGCATACTATTATTGCTTTACATAGTAGAGTTGGACTTGAAATTGCTTATGGAAAAGCACGTGAAATCGAGGGAGATTTTTATTACGTTGTTTTTGAATATATTTATAAAAAAACAGCTTTATCAATTGCTAGACTTGCTGTTGATTTAATAAATTCATTAATTAATAAAAAAGATATTGATCTTGATTCAAGGATAAAAGAGATTAAGCAAATTTTAGAATATGAGAATTTAGGACCTAGTGCGCTTTCACTTTGTGATGCAGCTAAGAAACAAGGTATACCAGTTATACGTTTTGATGATAATTCTATGTTTCAATTTGGTTATGGAAGATATAGTAAGATGATACAAGCAACTATAGATTCAAATACAAGTTCCATAAGTGTTGATATTGCTAGTGATAAAGTTTTAACTAAAAAACTTCTAGAAATGCAATTTTTACCCGTTGCTAAAGGAGATAAGATAAATAGTCAATTAGAACTCTTGATTGAAGCTGAGGCTATAGGTTATCCAGTGGTTTTAAAGCCTCAATATGGTTATCAAGGAAAAGGTGTATATTTAAACATAAAAAATGAGAAGCAATTGGTAGAAGCTTATAATGATATAAAAACAAAATATAAAGATATAATGGTTGAACAATTTGTTTTAGGATATGATTATAGAGTTTGTGTTGTAGATGGAGAAGTTATAGCTGTTTCAAGAAGAAATCCGCCTAGCGTTGTAGGGGATGGAGTATCTTCAATTAAAGAACTTATTAATAAATTAAATGAGGATGAAAGACGTGGAGATGGTCATGAGAAGCCTTTAACAAAAATTAAGATAGATAGTGAACTTATTTTCTGTATTTCTAAACAAGGTTATGATTTAAATAGTGTTTTAGATAAAAATAAGAATTTAGTTTTAAGGGAGAATTCAAACTTATCAACAGGAGGAACATCAGTAGATTGTACTGATGAAATTTGTAAAGAAAATATAGATATATGTATAAGGGCTGCAAAAGCAATTGGATTAAATATTTGTGGTATTGATTTATGTTGTAAGGATGTCTCAAAGCCTATATATGATGATAATGGTGTAATAGTTGAAGTTAATGCAGCTCCTGGTATTAGGATGCATCATTATCCAAGTGAAGGAACGTCACGAGATGTATCTGGTGCAATTGTATCGGCTTTATTTAAAAATTCTCCTAAAAGTATACCAGTTATAGCAGTTACAGGAACTAATGGTAAGACAACAACTACACGAATTATTTCTCATACTTTAAGAGGTCTTGGATATACAGTAGGTATGACTACTACAAGTGGAGTTTTTATAAATGATCAATGTATAGCTAAAGGTGATATGACTGGTTTTTCTAGTGCTAGAAGTGTATTGTTGAATAAAGATGTTGATATAGCAGTTTTAGAGACAGCGAGAGGTGGAATTATAAGAAATGGTCTTGCTTATGATTTGGCAGATGTTGGAGTTATAACTAATATAAGTGACGATCATTTAGGGATAGATGGAGTTAATAATTTGGAAGAATTATCTCATGTAAAATCTTTGATTGTAGAGGCGATTAAACCTGAAGGGTATTCTGTGATAAATGCAGATGATGAAATGTGTAGAAAAATTTCATCTAGAGCTAAAGGGAATATAATAGTTTTTTCTAAAAGTAGAGATAATAAATTTTTGAAAGGTTATTTGGAAAAAGGTAACTATGGTATATATATTGATAATGGATCAGTTTATGTAGAAAAAAATAAAAGAATTTTTCATATAGCAGATTTGAAAGATATACCTATTACTTGTGGTGGAATGCTTGTGCATAATGTAGAGAATGTTTTAACGGCTACGGCATCTCTTGTTGGACTTGAGATTGATTATTGTATAATTTCAAAAGGATTGAAGAGCTTTTTATGTGATGATAAACATAATAAGGGAAGATTTAATCAGTTTGATGTTAAAGGAATAAAAGTAATTTTAGATTATGCACACAATATTCAAGGATTTAAATCAATATTTGAAAGTATTGGGAATATGGGGTATAAAAAAGTTATTGGAGTTATTGGAATACCTGGTGATAGAAGTGATAGAGTTGCTTTTGAGATTGGTGAATTGTGTAAGAAAAAACTTAGTTTTAGTTATATAAAAGAAGACAGTGATAAAAGAGGAAGAAAAGATTATGAAGTTGCTAATCTTATAAAAAATGGTTTTGGTGAGTATAATAAGAATTTTAAAATTATTTTAGATGAAGGAGAAGCTTTGAGTGAAGCTATAGATAATGCAAAACAAGGTGATGTTATTGTTGCATTTTATGAGGACTATGATAAGCTTTATAATGTTATTTTAGATAAACAAAGTGAAACTATATCTGAAAGTGGTTTAGCTTTATAAATTTTAATAAAAATCAAGGGTAATATTTACTCTTGATTTTTTTGATTTTAAAGATTGTTTTTTATATAATTTAAAGAGTTATATATAAATGTAGGAGAAAACTTATGAATTTGAGGACTTATGGTAAAATTAATCTTTTTTTAAATATTTTAGGGAAAAGAGAAGATGGATTTCATAATATTGAAACAGTTATTCAAAGAATTGATTTATTTGATGAAATAAAGTTATATGTAGATAAATCTTTTAATGGAATTGATATAAAAATTTCTTGTGATAAAGAAGGTGTTCCCACTGACGAGGGAAATTTATGTTATAAAGCTTGTAAATGGTTTATGGAGAAATATAGATTGAATGGTAAAGTTTTTATTGATATTAAGAAAAATATTCCTATATCTGCAGGTCTTGGTGGTGGTACAAGCAATGGAGCAGAAATTATAAAGGCATTAAATAAAATATATAATTTAAATATAGATATTAATGTTTTGTGTGAAGATAGTGTTGTTTTGGGCGCAGATTTTCCTTATTGTTTAATTGGAGGTACCATTTTATGTGAAGGAGTAGGGGAAAGACTTAAACGTATTAATTCTTTTTTTAATAAAATTATTATTGTTGTTAAACCTAATTTTGGATTTTCCACAAAAGATGTTTATGAAAATTTTTGTATAGATAATGTTAAATATAATATTAATAAAGATGAGATGATAAAATATTTAAACGATAAAAATTTTTATGGAGTTTGTAAAACTATTTCTAATACCTTAGAGTATTCAAATATTAATGGTATGGATATGATTAGAGAAATAAAATTTAAGTTAAAAAGTTTAGGTGCTATAAATTCTTCTATGAGTGGAAGTGGATCTTCTGTTTATGGTGTATTTGATAATTTATATGTTGCTCAAAAATGTTATGATGAGTTTAAAAAGGAATTTAATGAAGTTTTTATAACAAGAACTATAAATAAATAGAGTGTGCTACAAATTTTTGTACACACTCTATTTTTTTATGCGAATAATTACAAAAAAATTAGAAAATAATAATATTATTATTTAATTTGGAAGGAATTAAAATATAATGAGTTTACTTAGTATAGCAAATAAAAATTTTTATATTTTAATGTTTATTGTTATATGCATTTTGTTATTTTATGAGTTAAGAGAATGTAACAGAAGCGCCAATATGAAGAGAGATAAAACACTATCAAAGATTTTAATAACTATTTATACAACAGGAAGTATAATTATTTTTATTTTAAGTGAGGTAATTTAAAGGAGGTAATTATGAAAGAAAGTATAGAGGATAAAATTTTTCATAATTTAGATGAAAGTATTTCTTATCTTAAAAATTTATTTAAAGATAATACAGATATTATATTTAGAGAATTTGAGGTTAAAAATAGAAAATGTTTAATTTTATATATAGATGGTATGGCTGATAGAAATATTATAAATAATTTTGTAATGGAAACTTTATTAGATAGTAATAGAGATTTTTGGGATTTAAATGAGAATTTAGAAAAAATGTTGACAGTATCTGATATGAAAAAGAGTTTAAGTTTAAAAAATGTTGTTGTAAGTGTGTTATCAGGGGAAACAGCTATTTTTATTGATGGTAAAACGGAAGCTTATATTATTGCTACAAGATCTTGGCCAAATAGGGGAGTGAGTGAACCATCTGGGGAATCTGTTATTCGTGGAGCAAGAGATGGATTTACAGAAACAATAAGGTTTAATACAGCTTTAATTAGAAGAAGGATTAGAGATACACGGCTTAAAGTTGAATCAACTACTGTTGGAGTAAGATCTAAAACAGATGTGGCAATTGTATATATTGATGATATTGTTAATAATGATATTTTAAACGATGTGAAAAAAAAATTAGAAAACATAGATATAGATGCGATTTTAGATAGTGGATATATTGAACAATTAATAGAGGGAGATAGATGGAATATATTTCCACAAGTTCAAGCTACAGAGAGACCTGAGGTTGTATCTTCAGCAATTTATGAAGGTAAAGTTTGTATTGTTGTTGATAATTCTCCTTTTGTTTTAATTACTCCAACTACTTTTTCAAATTTATTTCAAACACCAGATGATTATAATTTAAGATGGATATATAGTAGTTTTTCAAGAATTATAAGGTTTGTTGCACTTATAATATCTCTTGTTTTGCCTTCCTTATATGTAGCAGTTACAAGTTTTCATACATCAATTATTCCTACTAAACTTGCATATTCTATAGCAAGTTCTAGGCAAGGAATTGCATTTCCCCCGATTTTTGAAGCTATAATTATGGAGGTTTTTTTGGCATTTTTACTTGAGGCAGTTGTAAGACTACCGAAGGCCATTGGTTCTACAATTGGTATAGTTGGTGGACTTATAATAGGTCAAGCGGCAGTTAGTGCGGGACTTGTTAGCCCTGTTATGATTGTTGTTGTTGCTTTAACTATTATAAGTGGATTTATGTCCCCTAATTATGAAATTACATTATCTATAAGAATTTTTAGAATTTTGTACATAATAATGTCTGGAATTATAGGATTTTATGGAATAATACTTGGAACTTTTATATTTTTAACATATTTACTTAGAATGGATAGTTTTGGAGTACCTTATTTGTCACCAATTGTTAATATGAGGAAAAAAGATTTTAAAGATATTTTTGTTAAATATCCTCTTTATATGTTTAAAGATAGACCAAAATATATGGATACACAGGATAAAAAGAGGCAAAAGTAAAGGAGTAATTTATGAAACATAAAGTTGATCGTAATAAAATACGGGGATTTGGTATTTTTTCAACGCTTTTTTTAAGTTTAGTTGGGTTTGGAGTTTTTACATATTCTCNNAGAACTTTTTTATTTTTAATTAGCTTTTTTATAATATTTTTAATTTCTATACAGTTAAGAATATTTATTGACTCTATAAAAGTTTATATTTTGCCAAATATTAATAGTGAATTTATGATTATTATTACCTTACTTGTTTGCTACTATGTTTCTAGGGAAGGAGATAAGGTTTTACCAGGTTTAAATGAAATAATGTTTGTGTTTCTTTCGATTTTTTGTTTAATTATTCTAGTTATTGTTTATAAAAATCTTGATGTTAGTAATATTTTACCCCTTGAGTTAAAGCAAAGCAGTTTGTATGCAAAAGGATTTTTAACACTAAGTAGTTATTTTTCAGGAGGAATTATATTATTTTATTTACTTCCAATGTATAAAACTGAGGAAAAAAGTAAAATTCATGTAAGTTATAAGTCTACGATTTTTTCGTTTGTTTTTTTAGCTTTTGTGTTTTTATTATGTGTAAGTATTTTAAATATAAATCAAACCATAAAATCTGTTTGGCCGATTATTTTAGCATTTACGACTGTGGATGTACCGGGAGGATTTGTTGAAAGGGTTGAAGGGATAATAATAACAATTGCAATTATATTTTTTATTATGAATTTTGTTAATTTATATTTTTATGCAAGTTACATAAATAGTAAATCTTTAGGTGCTTACAAGCATAAAATTTCTTCCACGATGTTTATACCTATTATATATGTGTTAACATTAATTCCTCAAAATTTAAATGATATTAATTTTATAATGAACAAATTAGTATTTCCAATATCTATATTCATATCATTTTTTGTTCCAACTTTATTGTTTTTAGCTAGTTATATAAAAAATATTTTTAAACTTAAAGGTGGTTTAGAAGATGAAAAAGATATTGCATAATCTTGTTATTGTTTTAGTTATTGTTTTATTGAAATCGTGTACATATTCTTTGAATATAGATACAAAACTTTTTGTATCTGGTATTGGAGTTGATGTAAATGATGAAGGAGATTTTTCTTTATCATTTTCTTACCCGGATATATCGGAATTTTCTCCAGAATCATCAAAAATTAAAGGTGATGGAAGTGTTTGTGGATTTGGAAAAACATTTTATGAGGCAGTTGAAGATATTGTAAGTAAAACTCATAAAACGGTTGATTTAGAACATGTAAAAGTTGTTACTATTTCATCTAAAGTATTAAATAACCATAATAATTTTGAAAGATTGTTAGATTATTTATCTCATAATTCTCAAATAAGTAGGCGAGTATATGTTTGTGCTAGTGATGGAGAAGCACGTGATTTTATAAATTTTAAAACTAAGTCAGGAGAGCATTCGCAGGTTTTTATTAGTGAATTAATTGAGCACAATAGCAAAGAAAATGGAATTAATTTAGTTACATTAAATAATTTGTTAGATTATTTTTCTCAAAATAAAAGTATTTTACTTCCTGTTTTAAAATTAAATAATGATAAATCAACTATGTATATTTCGGGAAGTTATGTTTTTGATAATTATAAATTGGTTGAGGAAATAAATCTAAAAGATACAATGATAATTAATTTTTTAAGAGGAGATAGTTTTAAAATTTTAAATGATTTTAAATATCAGGATAATAATATAGATTTTGAGGCACAGAATATAGATAGAAAAATTAAAATTTCAGATTATGGAAATGTTAGTGTAGCTTTAAATTTTAATCTTAAAACTAAGATTAAAAATTGTTTAGATAGTCAGCATAGAAGGATAAATAGTAACTTTATAAATGATATTAAAAATATTTTAGATAAGGATATTTATAATAATTGTATAAATTTAGTGGATAGATTTTATAAAAATGGAATTGATATATTGAATTTTGAAAATCATATCTATAAATTTAATACTAATATTTGGAGAAATAATATAAATGAGAAACAAGAATGGATGAATAAATTAGAAGTTAGAATTAATATAGACAATAATATTGTAAATATTGGAAATATTTCTTTTTAATTGTATAAAAAATTTGATAACTGTAATAATTCATCATGAGGTGTGTTTTATGAGAGTTATCAAATTTTTGTTTTTTGTGATGTTAATAATGTTTATTGTATTTAAAAATGTAGACAAGCCATACGCTATACAAAATAAAGTTTTGGATTATGATTATTTGAGTAATGAGATGATAAGATTTCATGTAATTGCAAATAGTAATTCTGATTTTGATCAAATGGTAAAAAATAAAATTAAAGATGAAGTACTTAATTATTTTAAAGAAAATGAAAATTTGAATGGAAATAAATTTGAAAATTTAAATACTCTTTATAAAAATGCTTACTATGTTAAAAAAATATGTAGTTATGTTTTAGAAGAATTTAACCTTGATCAAGAAGTGAACATTAAAATTGGAAAAAAGTATTTTGAAGAAAGAATATATGAAGGATATATTGTACCTAAAGGTACATATGATTCATTTATAATATATATAGGAGATGGGTTAGGAAAAAATTTTTGGAGCATGTTATTTCCGAGTATAGGATTTATACACGATTATAATGAAAATAGAAAAATTGATTCGATATTTAAAGTAGTTAGCAATAATAGTAAAAAAGTAGAAGTTTTTAGTAATAATAGTTCAAATAATAATAATATAAAAATTTCTTTTAAAGTAGTTGAGGTTATAAAAAATGTATTTAAAAAAATATTTTAAACTATACCTAAACGAATTAGTAGGTATAGTTTTTATTTTGTAAATATTGTTCTTCTGGGTATAAAGAATTCATTATATCTATTAAATTATCTATAAAATTTATTTTTTTTACGGATAATATGTTTTCTTTCATTTCATCTAAGATACTTTTATTGTCTATAAGTTCTTCAAATAAATTTATACTTTCTTGAGAATTTGATATACGCATTCCTATTTTGTTCTTTAATATAAAATCTGCGTTTTTTTCTTCTTGACCTGGAATAGCATCAAAAAATATTATTGGAAGCTGTGAATATATAGCTTCTGTTGTAGTTAAACCGCCAGGCTTTGTAATTATAACATCACTTATTTTCATGTATTTACTAACATTTTTTGTAAAACCTAGCAAATGAAATTTTATCGAAGTATTTTTACATTTAGATATTAAATCACTAAATTTTTGATATAAGCAATCATTATTTCCAGTTATAATTATTATTTGAATATCTTTGTTTAAATTAATTAGGAGTTTAAATACTTTAATTACATAATCAACTCCAAGGCTACCAGACATTAAAAGAATCGTGAAACTACTTTCATTGAATCCTATACTTTTTAACTCTTCATTCTTATCGTATGATTTTAAAAAATTAACTCCTACAGGTATTCCAATTGGATGAATAATATTTTCATCTACTCCTCTATTTATCATATCTTCAGTCATTTGTTCAGATGCAGTAATGTAAGCGTCAACATAATCATGAATCCAAAACTTATGAGGAGCGTAATCCGTAAGCAAATTTATTAATTTTACGTTTTTTATACTCCCAATCTTTTTTAAATAAGAAACCATTTCAGTTGAAAATGGATGAGTGGATATAACTATGTCTGTTTTAAATTTATTTATAACAGGCAAAAGTTTTTTAGAAAGATTCTTTAGTATTAGGCTAAAAATACTAATAGGTACATGTTCAGATTCACTATAATAATATATTTTTCCAAAAAGATCAGGATATTTTTTTACACATTCAGAATAAAAAGACGTAACTAGTTTGTTAAAATAAGGATTTACATAATCAAGAGTGTTTATAGTTTTAACATCATAGTTTAAATTTTGTAATTTTATGTGTTCGTAAATTGCTTCGCTAGCTTTTAAATGTCCACCACCAGTGTTTGAAGTAAGTATTAAAATATTCATTCTACATATCCTTTATCTAAGAAATAAAATTTTTAAAAAATTTAATTTATATATATATAGTCGGTGCAAAAAAAATATTTTTTATGGTTAATTATATAGATATTTTATTTAACTTTCAATATAATTTAATTAAAATGTAGAATTAGTATTTGCAAAAAGTTTTTATTTTTTAAATTTATTTGAGATTAGTTTAATTAAAATTAATTACTTATATGCATGTTACAAGTTATTTTTATTAAATGTAGTTTTTAGGAGGAAATTATGAGCTGTAAGTTTGTATTTGTAACCGGTGGAGTTGTTTCATCATTGGGAAAAGGAATAACGGCTGCATCACTTGGAAGACTTTTAAAAAATAGAGGTCTTAAAGTATCTATTCAAAAATTTGACCCCTATATTAATATAGATCCTGGAACAATGAGTCCTTATCAACATGGAGAAGTATTTGTAACAGATGATGGAGCTGAAACAGATTTAGATTTAGGGCACTATGAAAGATTTATAGATGAAAATTTAACAAAAAATAATAATATAACTACTGGAAAAATTTATTGGGATGTTATTTCAAAAGAGAGACGAGGAGATTATTTAGGAGGAACGGTTCAGGTAATTCCTCATATAACAGATAAAATTAAAGATTTTGTTTATTCAGTTTCACAAAATAATGAGTATGACGTTGTTATAACTGAAATTGGAGGAACTGTTGGAGATATAGAATCACTTCCTTTTTTAGAAGCAATTAGGCAAATAAAATTTGATGTGGGCTCTGAAAATGTTTGTTATATACATGTTACACTTGTTCCTTTTTTAGGTAAAGCAGGAGAACTTAAAACAAAACCAACTCAACACTCTGTGAAAGAATTAAGGAGTATAGGAATTCAACCAGATATTATTGTTTGTAGAACTGAGAAAGAGTTATCTGATGAATTAAAAAGAAAAATAGGTTTGTTTTGTAATGTAAGTGAAGATTTTGTTATTCAAAATTTAGATGCAAGTAATTTGTATGAAGTTCCTATACTTTTAAATAAAGAGGGTTTTGATGATAAAGTTTGTGATGTGCTGAAAATAAAAACTGGTAGTGCTGATAATTCAGAGTGGCTAGATATTGTAAATAATATAAAAAATATTAAAGACAATATTAAAATTGCTATTGTTGGTAAATATGTAGAACTTCATGATGCTTATATTTCCATAGTTGAGTCTTTAAATCATGGAGGTTATGAAAATAAAGTTAATATAGATATAAAATGGATTAATGCTACTGATGTTAATGAAAATAGTGTTTGCGATTTATTAGGAGATGTTAATGGAATACTTGTTCCAGGAGGATTTGGTGATAGAGGAATTGAAGGTAAAATTTTATCTATAAAATATGCTAGAGAAAATAATATTCCTTTTTTGGGAATTTGTTTAGGTATGCAGTGTGCTGTGATAGAATTTGCAAGAAATGTATTAAAACTTGATGGAGCAACATCTTCTGAATTTAATAAAAATGCTGTACATAAAGTTATAGACATTATGGTAGATCAAGCTAATATAAAAGATTTAGGTGGAACTATGAGATTAGGAGCATATTCTTGTAGTTTGATGAAAGAATCTAATGTTTATGAAGCATATAAATTGGACGTTATAAATGAAAGACATAGACATAGATATGAATTTAATAATAATTATAGAAAAATGTTTGAAGAAAATGGTATGAAGTTATCTGGTATAAATTTAGAAAATAATTTGGTTGAAATAGTTGAGATACCAAATCATATATGGTTTGTTGCAGTTCAGTTTCATCCAGAATTAAAATCCAAACCAAATAAACCACATCCTTTGTTTGTAGACTTTGTGAAATATAGTAAAAAAGTTAAAATATAAATTAAAAAAATTTTTATTGACAAATTATAGAATACATGTATATTTATTATGTATAGTTTAGAATCTTTTTTAAAGCAGTTCTTTTATAGATGATTTTCTTTTCTTGTATCTTTTCTTTGGTTTTTTACCCTTTTTATTTAAAATTTTTTAAAATTGAGAGGAGGATTTTACAGTACATTTTTGTACTGTAAAATATTTGATTTATGAATATTTTAAAATTGGAAGATATGTCTTTGTCAGAGCTTAGACAATCTGCTAAGAGTTTAGAACTTAAAAATTACTCTAAGCTTAAAAAAAGTGAGCTTATTGAAAAAATTGGAGAGTTATCTCCAACTATTATGGAAAAAGATGGAGTAATTTTGGTTGAGAAAATAAAAGTAAGAAATACTTCTAAAAGTTGTGTAGATAATTTTAAAAAAGAAACAGATAAGGAAAAATTAAATAAACTTCAGGATATAATGTTAACTTCTGAAAAAGCAAATGGAGTTTTAGAAATAAATGACAATAATAGTTTCGGATTTTTAAGAGGAAAAAATTATTTAACAAGTTTGGAAGATGTGTATGTTTCTCCTTCTCAAATAAGAAGATTTAATTTAAAAACGGGTGATCATTTAATAGGTAAGGTGCGTGAACCGAAAGAAGGAGAAAAATATAGAGCGCTTTTATATGTAGAGCAAATAAATGGTTTTTCTCCAGATGAAGCTATAAAAAGGAAAAATTTTGAGGAATTAACTCCTATTTATCCTAATGAAAGATTAAAACTAGAGACAAATGATGAAAATGATTTATCTTCTAGATTGATGGATATTATGTGTCCTATTGGAAAAGGGCAAAGAGGTATGATTGTTGCTCCTCCTAAAGCAGGAAAGACGAGTATTTTAAAAAAAATAGCACAGAATATATTAAAAAATAATGATGATATAAAGCTTATTATTTTATTAATAGATGAAAGACCAGAAGAGGTTACAGACATGCAAAGAACCATTGAAGGTGGAGAGGTTATATATTCAACTTTTGATGAAGAACCTAGTCAACATGTAAAAGTGGCAACTATGGTTTTAGAAAGAGCCAAGAGAATGGTTGAACATGGAAAAGATGTATTTATTTTAATGGATAGTTTAACAAGATTGGCAAGAGCTTGTAATTTAACAATTGTACCTACTGGACGTACACTTTCTGGAGGGCTTGACCCAGGTTCTTTAAGGATACCCAAAAAATTTTTTGGTGCTGCTAGGAATTTTGAACAAGGTGGAAGTTTAACAATACTTGCTACTGCTCTTGTAGACACTGGTTCTAGAATGGATGATATGATATTTGAAGAATTTAAAGGAACGGGTAATATGGAAGTTCATTTAGATAGAAAACTTCAAGAAAGAAGACTTTTTCCTAGTATTGATATTTATAAATCTGGAACAAGAAAAGAAGAGCTTTTGTTTAGTGAAGATGAAAAAGAAGTATCTTTCTATTTGAGAAGAATAATGCATAAAGAAGGTAATACAGAAAATATTATTGAAAATCTTATAAAGATTTTTCAAAATACTAAAAATAATAAAGAGTTTATTGATTATTATAAATCCATAATTGAAAAAGATGAAAGAAAATAAAAATAAGACCTTTCTTAAACAATGAGCTAAGAAAGGTCTTTTATTTTTTAATTATCATCAGATTTAAGATTGAATTTCTTTCTGAATTTTTCAACTCTACCACCGATATCAACAATTTTATGCTTACCAGTAAAGAAAGGATGGCAATTAGAACAAATTTCAACTTTTAGTTCATTTTTAACAGATCCTGTCTTAAATGTATTTCCACAAGCGCATTTAACTAAAACATCTTCATTATAAGTTGGATGAATACCTTGTTTCATAATACTTACCTCTCCTATTTAATTTAGATAACTTGTGTTAGTATATCATATAAAATAAAAAATAGTCAATGAATTAAAATATAATTTTATAATATTTAAATTTGAAAAATTTATATTTTAATTTGTTATTAATCTTTAAATACAATATTTTTCTAAGTATAATTAGAAGTTATAGAAGGAGGATGTACATTATATGGCGAAATTATATTTTAGATATGGAGCAATGAATTCAGGAAAAACAACTGCTCTTCTTCAGGTAGCTCATAATTATGAAGAAAAGGGTATGAAAATTTTAATTTTAAAACCAAGTGTAGATACAAAAGGAAATGAAAAAATTGTTTCTAGGTTAGGTATATCTAGAAAAGTTGATTTTTTAATTTCAATAGAGGATAGTGTAAAAAATATTTTAGAAAAGTTTAAAGATAGTGTTCACTGTATTTTAGTGGATGAAGTTCAATTTTTAAAAGAATATCAAATAGACGAATTATTTGAAATTAGTGTAATGTGGAATATACCTGTTATATGTTATGGACTTAGAACAGATTTTTTAATGAACGGTTTTGAAGGAAGTAGACGTTTGTTATTAATAGCACATTCTATTGAAGAACTTAAAACCATATGTGGATGTGGTAGTAAGGCAATAGTCAATGCTAGAAAAGTTAATGGAGAATTTGTTTTTTATGGTGAGCAGTGTGTAATAGATGGTGAAAAAAATGTTGAATATGAATCTCTTTGTGGTAAGTGTTTTATGATGAAAAAATAATAATTTCATTGAAAAGTTGGGGTGTAATATGTGAGACGAATTGGAGGACAAGCACTTATAGATGGAATAATAATGACAGGAAAAAAATGTACTGCGATAGTTAGGCGAAAGTCAAGTGGTAGGATTAATATTGAGACTAGAAATAAATGTGTTAGTGATTCAACAGATGGGATAGATAGAATTTTTTTGATTAGAGGTATTAATTATTTTATAAAATTAATTAAAGATGTAATTTTAAATTTGAATTTATATAACATTAAGGATAAAAAATCTTCAGAAGAATCAAGTATTTTAATTGAGTTTATTTATTTTTTTAGTAAAAGCAAAATAATAACTTTTTTAGTTGGAATTGTATCTTTTTTGTTCATGTTCTTTTTACTTCCAGAAGCTATTGTAAATTTGTTTTCGATATTTTTGAATATGGGAAATTTTCAAATTCAAGTAAGTTCTCTTATTAAACTGGTTATTAGGTTAATTATAGTTTTTACATATGTGATTATTATTTCTAAAAATAAAGATTTATTTAGAATATTAAGGTATCATGGAGCTGAACATAAAGTTATTAATTGTTATGAACTTAAAAACAAATTAACTATTGAAAATGTAAAAAATGCTTCAAGGTTTCATAGAAGATGTGGAAGTAATTTTGTTGTGTATATAATAATTTGTTATTTTGTAGTGTTTTTATTTGTACCTAGATACTCTATAGGTGTTAATATTTTAATAGAAATTTTACTCCTTCCGTTTATGCTTGGACTTTCTTATGAAATAGTTGAATACATAGGTCGAAGTAATACTGCTTTTTCATCTATTTTATTTTCAGTTTCTAAAGGGATACAAAATTTTACAACTAAAGAACCTGAAGATGATGAAATTGAGGTTGCAATTGTTGCTCTTAAAACTTCAGAAGGATTAAAAGCTAAAAACACTATAAAGGAACTTTTTTTAATGGGAAGAAGTATTTTGAGAGATGCGGGAGTCGATTCATATGCTTTAGATTCAAGGTTGATACTTGAATATTGTATAGGAGTTACACCGACTCAAGTTTTTACAAGTGAAATTGAGGTCTCAAAAGAGGATGAAGAAAAATATTTAAATTTAATAAATGAGAGAAAAAATGGAAAACCTATTGCTTATATGATAGGAAAAAAAGAATTTTATGGTAATGATTTCATAGTTAAAGAAGGGGTATTAATACCTAGACCAGATACTGAAGTTTTGGTTGAAAAGGTACTTGAGATACTTAAAAATAAAAAAGAGTATACAAGTATATGTGATCTTTGTTGTGGAACAGGTGCAGTTGGTATTTCTATACAAAAAAATAATGAGTTTGTAAACTGTACCTATATTGATAATTACGATATACCTATTAAAGTTACAGAAGAAAATATTTATATGTATGATTTGAAAAATAGGAGTTATATTACAAAAAGTAATTTACTTGAGTTTTTTATTGAGAACAATTTAGAGTTAGATGGAATTGTTTCAAATCCTCCTTATATTAAGGAAAGTGATATTGAATTATTAATGAAAGATGTAAAAGATTATGAACCTCATGAAGCTTTGAATGGGGGAGAAGATGGACTTGATTATTATAGAAAAATTTGTGAACAAGCTAAAAGTGTATTGGTTGATAATGGATTTATAGCTTTTGAAATTCCTGATAATAAAGCGTTTGATATTATGTATATAATGACTAATAATAATTTTGTAAATATTGATATTTATAAAGATATTAATGAAAAAGATAGGGTTATAGTAGGATATTATAAATCTAAAATTGATTAGTTTATTTATTATTGAAATTTTTAAAGAGAATATTTATAATATTTAACTAGATGAAATAAAGAGCATGGAGTTGAATTTGAATGCTTCAAAGGTTAGATTTTTTGGAACAAAAGTATGAAGAATTGTCTATTAAAATAAGTGATCCTGAAGTTATGTCTAATCAAAAAGAGTGGCAAAAGCTTTGTAAAGATCATTCAGAACTTGAAGTTATTACCCTTAAGTATAGAGAATATAAGAAAATTTTAGAAGAGATTGATTATAACAAAGAAATATTAAATGGTGATGATAAAGAGTTTCGTGAGTTAGCTCAGGAGGAGCTTAAAAGCTTACAAAGTAGTAAAGATAATATTGAGCAAGAATTAAAAATATTACTTCTTCCTAAAGATCCAAATGATGAAAAAAATGTTTTCGTTGAAATAAGAGCTGGTACAGGTGGAGATGAAGCGGCGCTTTTTGCTTCAAATTTATTTAGAATGTATTCTAAGTATGTTGAAAATAAAAGATGGAAAGTTGAAATGATAAGTGTAAATGATACGGACATAGGTGGATTTAAAGAAGTTGTATTTATGATAAAAGGTCATGGAGCTTACAGTAAATTAAAATATGAGAGCGGAGTACATAGAGTTCAAAGGGTTCCTGATACGGAGGCTTCAGGAAGAATTCATACTTCAGCTGCAACTGTTGCAGTATTACCTGAAGTAGATGATGTTGATGTTGAAATAAATCAAAATGATTTAAGAATTGATGTTTTTCGTTCTTCTGGTAATGGAGGTCAATCGGTAAATACAACAGATTCTGCAGTTAGAATTACACATATACCAAGTGGTATAGTTATTTCTTGTCAGGATGAAAAATCTCAATTGAAAAATAAAGAAAAAGCTATGAAACTTTTAAGAGCAAGACTTTTTGAAATAGCAGAGCAAGAAAGATTGAAGCTTATTGCTGAAGATAGGAAAAGTCAAGTTGGTTCAGGAGATAGAAGTGAAAGAATAAGAACTTATAATTATCCACAAGGAAGAGTTACTGATCATAGAATAGGTTTAACTTTGTACAAATTGGAAAGTTTTATGGATGGATATATTGATGAAATAATAGAAGCACTTATAACGCAGGATCAGTCAGATAAAATGAAACAAATGGGAGAGAATATATAAAATTTTTATTATCGCCATGAGAGATTTCTTATGGCGATAAAATTATATTTATTTATGGAGAAATATGAATACAAAAATTATAGATTTTTATGAAGATAAAGATGGATTTATAAAATGTGTTGAAGCTATAAAAAATAATGATATTGTTGTTTTCCCAACAGAAACTGTTTATGGAATTGGAGGAAATGCTTTAAGTAAAGATGCAGTTTCAAAAATTTTTAAAATAAAAGAAAGAGCTAAAGATAATCCTTTAATAGTTCATGTTTGTGATTATGATATATCAAAATATGTAGAAGATATTAGTGAAGATGCTTTTAAGCTTATTGATAAATTTTGGCCAGGTCCACTTACTTTGATTTTAAAAAAGAAAAATGTAATTCCATATGAGACTACAGGTGGTAGAAATACTGTTGCAATTAGAATGCCTAATAATGAAATTGCGTTAGAGCTTATAAAAGAGAGTAAATGTCCATTAGCTGCTCCTTCTGCTAATATATCAGGAAGACCAAGTGGGACAAATGCTTATAGATGTTTTGAGGATTTAAACGGAAGAGTTAAATTTATAATAAATGGTTCTAGAAGTGAAATAGGTCTTGAATCTACAGTAATTAGTATGATAGATGATAATCCTATAATTTTAAGACCTGGATATATAACTCTTGAAGAAATAAAAAAAGTTATTCCTAAAGTTAGATTATATGAAAGGTTAAATGAAAAAATTTTAGATAAAAATCCTATATCTCCAGGACTTAAATATAAACATTATGCTCCTAAAGGTAAGATGATTATAATAAATTCTTCAAAAGAGAAAATAGCTAACTATTTAGAAAAAGTTTATTTAACTTATGAAAATATTGGAATTTTATGTATTGATGAGAATTTGAAATTTTATGAAAAATTAAATAAAAATTTAAAAGTTGTTAGTGCGGGAAAAAAAGATGATTTTATAGAAATTGGAAGAAATTTATTTGAAAATATAAGAGTATTTGATGATTTGAATTGTGATTTTATAATTAGTGAATGTTTCTTTCAAGATTTTTCAAATGCAGTTATGAATAGACTTTTAAAAGCATCATCACATAATGTGATTATTTTGTAGAGGTGGTTTTATTTTTGAAAATATTATTTGTTTGTACTGGAAATACATGTAGAAGTGTTATGGCTGAATTTATCTTTAAAGAAAAAATTAAGGAGAGACTCGGAGAAGCTGGTGTTGAAAAATTTTATATAGATTCTGCTGGTATTATGGCAGATGGAGTTAGTGTTATTTCATCTAATGCAAAAAAAGTTTTAGAGAAATTTTATGGTAAAAAGTTTAATCCAAGTAGAAAATGTAAATTATTTGATGATAAAATGATTGAAAATTATGATATTATTTTGACAGTTACAAATAAACATAAGGATATTATATTAAGTAATTTTGATGAAAATATTAAAAATGTATTTGTTATTTCAGAATTTGTAGAAGAAAATGGAGATATAGATGATCCTTTTATGGGTAGTGTGGAGGTTTATGAAAATACATTCCATAGACTTGATTTTTTGTTAGATAAGTTGTTAGATAAATTGAATATTTTGGAGGATAATATGAAAAAAATTTTTGAAATAAATCATCCATTAATAAAACATAAGTTATCTATAATGAGAGATAAATATACTTGCGTATCTGAATTTAGAAATTTGTGTAATGATATTTCGATGTTTTTGGGATATGAGGCACTTAAAGAAGTTGATGTCTTTGAAGAAAATATACATACGCCTATAAAGTCTATGAAAGCTGTTAAAATTTTAGAAGAAAGTATTGCATTTGTAGCTGTACTAAGAGCAGGTCTTGGTATGTTAGATGGAATTTTAAAAATCCTACCTTCAGCTAAAGTTGGTCATATTGGATTATATAGAGATGAAGATACCCTTAAAGCAGTTGAATATTTTACTAAGTTTCCTAAAAATATTAGTAATATGAATGTTATATTATTAGATCCAATGATAGCTACAGGAGGATCTATAGTTGATTCTATAACTATTTTAAAAAAACATGGAGTTAAAAGCATAAAAATTTTATCTTTAATTGCTTCACCAGAAGGTTTGAAAAGGATAAATGATGAATTTAAGGATATTGAGATTTATGTTGCAGCAATTGATGAAAAATTAAATGAGAAAGGATATATTGTTCCAGGTCTTGGAGATGCGGGAGATAGAATTTTTGGAACAGAATAATTTTTGTAAAGATTAGAATATATTTTCTATTTATAGGAAATTATAAATTTATTTATAAAAAATGTTATAAAATGGGATGATTTTGTGAATTATTTTACATTGTTTATATTCAGTATGTTTATATCGTTGTTTTTGACCCCATTGTTTATGAACATCTCTTTTAAATTTGATTTTTTAGATGTGCCGAAAGAAGAAAGAAAAGTACATAGAAAACCAATGCCTTTTTTAGGTGGAATAATTATATATATATCTTTTCTTGCAACGTTAACTCTTCAAACAGTATTTGTTGATAAAACGCATTTTGTAATAATAGTTAGTTCTACGCTTATTTTAATAGGTGGTATAATTGACGACATATACCCCATGAAACCTAAAGGAAAGTTGTTAATACAAATAATTGCCATAAGTATTTTAATATTTAATGATATTTATATAAAAAATGTAAGTATATTCCCAGGAGGAAGTAGTTTTTCTTTTGAATTTTTAGGTATACCATTAATGTTTGGATGGGTAATATTAGTAACCAATGCTTTCAATTTAATAGATGGATTAGATGGGTTGGCAGCAGGTGTATCTTTTATAGCTACTATTACAATTTTTTTAATTAGCGTAATATCTGGTAATTTTTCTAGTGCTATAGTTTCAGCCGTGCTTTGTGGTACTTTGATTGGGATACTTCCTTATAATTTTTATAAAGCAAAAATTTTTATAGGAGATTCAGGTTCTCAATTTATAGGATTTATTTTATCTGTAATTTCAGTGAGTGGATTTAATAATTTAAATGGTGAGTTTTTAATATTAATTCCAATAGTAATTTGTGGACTTCCTTTATTTGATGCTTTGACGTCTATTGTTAGACGTAAAATTAAAGGAAAATCAATTATGGAAGCAGATAAAGAGCATATACATCATAAATTAATAGGTTTTGGAAATTCTCATCCTAAAGCTGTAATTATTATATATTTAATAAGTGTTATGTTTAGTGTTATAGCTATACTTATGGTAATATCGAATTTTGAGTTTTTTATATTTTTAATTTTTATTTGTTTGGTATTTGTATTAGGTTTAATATTATTTTTGGATGTTTTTGGGTTGAGAGATAGGTATATTAAATGAGTATATTTTTATTTAGGGAGTAAGTATGAGTATAAAAATTATGAGTGTTTTTGGAACACGTCCAGAAGCAATAAAGATGGTTCCGCTTATAAAGGAATTGGATAATAATAAGAGTTTTGATAGTGTGGTTTGTGTAACTGCACAACATAGAGAAATGTTAGATCAAGTTTTGAATACTTTTGATATAAAACCTAAATATGATTTAAATATTATGAAAGAGAGGCAAACGTTAACTACATTAACCACTTCTATAATAAAAGAACTTGAACTTATATATTTAAGAGAAAAGCCTCAAGTTGTACTTGTTCATGGTGATACAACTACAACATTTTGTGCTACATTGAGTGCGTTTTATCAAAAAATTGATATTGCACATATTGAAGCAGGACTTAGGAGTAATGATTTATATTTTCCATTTCCAGAAGAAATTAATCGTAGGTTAACAGGAGTTTTGGCTAAATATCATTTTGCACCAACTAATGTATCTAAATTAAATTTATTAAATGAAGGAGTGAATGAGGAAAATATATATGTGGTTGGAAATACAGTAATAGATACTATGAAGTATACTATTACTGATAACTATGAATTTAAAAATGAAGTTTTAAGAAAAATGGATTTTTCCAAAAAGGTTGTAGTTGTAACGGCTCATAGAAGAGAAAATTGGGGAGAACCTATATGTAATATTTGTAATGCTGTTAAAAGATTAGCTAATGAATATAAAGATAGCATACAATTTGTATTTTTAACACATTTAAATCCTATAGTTAAAGAATCAGTATTTAATATTTTAGGAGAAATATCTAATGTTATTATTCTAATGCCTATTGATATTGAAGATGCACATAATCTTTTATCTAGGTGTTTTTTTGTTATGACAGATTCAGGTGGAATACAAGAAGAGGCTCCATATCTTGGAAAATTTGTTTTAGTTTTAAGGTCTGAGACTGAAAGAAAAGAAGTTTTAGATCAAGGAATAATTAAATTAATAGGAACTAATGAAGAGGATATATATAAAACTTCTAAAGATTTTATAGATGGGAAGATAGAGTACAAAAATTTGTTAAATAATGTTTATGGAGATGGAGATGCATCTAAAAAAATAGTTAAAATATTAGAAGAGAAGTATTTGAAATAGTAATTAAATTAACTTTGAATTTAATATTGTAATAATATATACATGAATAATTTTATTTGGAGGTCAATAATGCAGAAATTTAGAATTACAGGAGGACTATCTTTGAAAGGAGAAATTGAGGTTAGTTCTGCTAAAAATTCTATACTTCCTATAATAGCAGCTACTATATTATGTGATGATGAGTGTGTTATTGAAAATTTTCCAATACTTGAAGATGTTTCTGTTATATGTGATGTTTTAAGAAGTTTAAATGTAGATGTTAAAGCAGATGTTGTAGATAGTATACTCAAAATAAATGGTAAAAGTATGCATTCCTTAAATTTGTCTGAAAATTTAATAAGGAAGATGAGGGCATCGTTTTTAGTTTTGGGGCCGTTATTGTCTAGATTTGGAAAAGCACGAGTATATATGCCAGGAGGATGTAATATTGGATTAAGGCCAATTGATTTGCATTTGAAAGGACTTTCTGCACTTGGAGCTGATATTTCAATTGTAGATGGATGTGTGGAAATTAGTGCGAAAAAATTAATTGGATCTACTGTTTATTTGGATTTTCCATCTGTTGGAGCTACAGAGAATTTAATTATGGCTGCAACATTAGCAGAAGGAAAAACAGTAATTGAAAATGCTGCTAAAGAGCCTGAAATAATAGATCTAGCTATTTTTATAAATGGAATGGGTGGAGATATAGAAGGTGCAGGTACATCGAGAATTGTTATACATGGAGTAAAAAAATTAAAAGGGGTTAGACATGTACCTATTTATGATAGAATAGAAGCCGGAACTTATATTGCTCTTGCTGCCATTACAAAAAGTAAAATTAAAATAAAGGGAGTTAATGAAGAATATTTAAGACCAATTATTTCGAAATTTTATGAGATGGGTTTAAAAATTAATTTTGATGGTAGTGATATTATAGTAGATGGAAATGTTGACTTAAAACCAATTAATATAAAGACTCTTCCTCATCCAGGATTTCCTACTGATATGCAACCTCAGTTTATGTCTTTATTATCACTTGTTTCAGGTACTAGTACTATTGTTGAAACAATTTTTGAAAATAGATTTATGCATGTTATGGAGCTTCGTAGAATGGGGGCTAATATTTCTATTTATGATAGAGTGGCTGTAATAGATGGTGTTAAAAGTTTTGTACCTTCGAGAGTTAAAGCTACAGATTTGAGAGCAGGTGCTGCTTTAATATTGGCTGCACTATCTTGTAAGGGTGAGAGTGAAATTACAGATATTTATCATATAGATAGAGGTTATGCTCAGATAGAAAATAAATTAAAAAACTTAAATGCTAAAATTGTCAGAATTGATGAATAAAACATCCGTTTATGGATGTTTTATTTTTTTGAGAATAATATTTTATTTTTTAAAATAAATTTTGTAATATAAAAAAATTTAAAAT
>NZ_LXFF01000007.1 GCF_001655775.1 Candidatus Arthromitus sp. SFB-turkey | reverse complement strand
AAAACCTACTACTACACCAACTCAATTAAGTTCAAATGTAAAATACACAAAAGACGGTACTCCATATGTTACTGAAGGTGGCGAAAACTTTATTTATCTTAAAGGTCCCAATGGAACAACAAAACTAAATATGGATTTTGATAAAGATGGAAATCCTATATATTACACAAAAAATGCTTCAGGTACAATAACATACTTACAAAAAGTGGGTCACGATGATGGTGACATAGGAGATTTTAGACCTACACTAAATAACAAACCAGTCGTATCAGTAGGTACACAAACTGATCCAGATATAACTGGAGGAAAAACCAACACATTAACATCTAAGAAACCTACTACTCCAAATCAATCTAGTAGTAACGATGGTAAATATAATGCTACTTTAGTTGAACTAGACGATGATGGAAATATTATTAAACCAAATAATTCTGGTTCACCAACATTAAAGCCAACTCAACAACTTGATCCAGACGGAGATGGAGGAAATCAAAACACATTGACATCTAAAAAACCTATTATTACTACAAATCAACCTGACGATGGAGATGGTCAACTAAATAATGCCGGTGCAACAACAGTGCAAACAGGTACTGGTTCTGGAAATAAAAAATTAACTAAAAAGGAAAAAATAGCTCTTGGAGTAGTAGGAGGTGTTGCCGGTTTAGGAACTATACTAGGTTTGTCAATCGGTCTTACTTCTAACGGTAATAGTAATGATAATAAAAAAGATGACGGTACTCCACCAAAACTAGTTCCAGTTCCTAGTGCACCTAAATACTCTATAAGCGTAGTAAATTCTCCAGAAGGAAATTTATTTACAGATAATTAATTATTAACAAGACACTAAGTTCTCTCTTAGTGTCTTTTCTTTTTAATTTTNNCCAAATTTATTGGTGTCTTTTCTTTTTAAATTTCAAAAAATATTTTTCAAAATTTTTATATCATCACAGTAAAGTTTCCTATTTCTCATTCGACATATATAACATAATCAATAATTAATTTAAATTTAAAATGGATATGTGTTTATCACAGGGAGGTATTTATTTATGAGTAATGTTAAAAAGAATAATAAAAAAGATGTTGCTAAAAAAGCTGTAGCTCTTACTGCTGCTCTTGGTGTTGTTGCTGGTATCGGTGCTGGTGTAATGGGTGGTGAAGAAGCTTTCGCTAGAGGAAGAGGTCCTTCAACTTCTACATCAACTTCATCTTCTGCTACTACTGAATCTAATGAAACTACTACTACTAAGAGACCTTCTTCTAATGCTACTACTAGTGGTTCTTCTTCTTCAAGAACTTCTTCTAGAAGTGCAGGTAACAGAAGAGTTTCTGGTAAAATAGCTGAAACTAATAATGAATCTCAAAAGCAAACAGAAACTAGTGGAAGAAGAAGTTCTTCTACTTCTAGTCAGAAAAAAGAAACTAACCGTAAGAGCCTCTCTTCTGTTGAAGATAAAAAGAGAAATTCTAAAGCTTCTAAAAACAAAGAAAATGCTTCAAGAACTTCTGGTTCTGAAAAACAAAACAAAGTTGTTGTTAGCGTTTCTACTAAATAAATTGTTTAAAAGACACCAAATTTATTGGTGTCTTTTAATTCTATCTATATCAAGATTTATACATAATCGGACGATAAATATACAAACGCGTAATTAATAATGGATTAACGATAATTTACAAGGAGGTATTTATTTAGATGAAAAATAATTCTTCAAATAATAAAAAAGATGTTGCTAAAAAAGCTATAGCTATAGGTGCTGCTCTAAGTGTTGTTGCTGGTATCGGTGCTACATCCATAGATAACGGTCAAGAGGTTCAAGCTAAAGGAACAACCTCAACATCTTCAAGCAAATCAAGTTCTTCAAACGAAGCTAATACTAAAAGACCTTCATCAAACGCCACAAAATCTTCAACACAAAAAAGTGCTAAAAGTTCATCTGGAAGGCTTACTAGTGGTAGAGAAAATACTTCAGGTGAAAGAAGAAAGAGTCAAGCAAAAGTTATGAATTCTCAAACTTCTGACGAAAATACAGAAGAAAACACAAATGAAAATGATTCACAAAATTCAGAAAGTAAAAGACCAGAAAAAAGCTATAGAAGCATTGATGATAAAAAACGAGCTTCTAAAGCAAAAGTTCAAAAAAATATTGAAGATGGTTTGAATTCTAATTCTAATTCAAATTCTAATAGAATTGTAATCCAAGTTTCTACAAAATAAAAAAGCACTAAAATTTTTAGTGCTTTTTTAATATTTAAGATTCATTCCTAAAATTAATTTTTCAAACTCTTTCTCATTTATCATTCTATCAACTATATATTTCTTTGCAACAAATACATCTCCGTTTGAATTTTTAAGAGCATCATTATTATAAAAATCAATCCAAAACTTTAATCCCTCATCATCTGGATCTCTATCTACAATTATAGAATATAAAACAGATATAAACTTTTCTGTATTATATTTCATTTCTGAAAACTCTTTCTCTGCAAACAATAAATTTATTAAAAAATCTCTCGCTGAAATATCTTTAGTTTTAAGTCTATTTAACCAATATTGGTAACCACCTTCATCAGGATCTCTTAAAAATGCTCTCTGATAAACGTTATATAAAAATTTTTGAACGTCTTCTTCTGGTTCTAATTTTATATTTTCTATATTAAATATTAATTCTTTTCCTCCTTCAACTACAATTCTTATTTCTATATTTTCATATTGTTTTCCAGGAACTAAACCTCTAACACTTATACCTTCATCCACAAATTCAATTGACAATCCTTCAATATCACAAATTATATCCATTTCCTCAGTTAAACCAACATCACCTAAATCTGGCAAGCTAAATGTAAGCCTATCTCCTATACCATTAAAATCCTCAACAGTTATAGGAACATCAAAAATTACATCTTCTTCAACACTTTCTTCTTCTTTAATTTTTCCTACTTCTAGTTGCGTTTTTCCTGTACCAGCTTTAAATTTATCCGAAACAATTTCTACTGCAAATTCGTATTTTTTATTTTCACTAATAAAATAGTCCAAATTTAAGCTATTATTTTCTTCAAATTTAGAATCTATTGTATGAATTTTTGTATATCCAGAAATATTTTTACCATCAATTTTTTCATTTAATGCTGTATCTTCGATAATTTCTCTTAGATATATATTAATTTTATCATTTGCTGAAAAATTAATTGGATGTGGATATGCCCACTTAAGTTCATAGCTCTTTCTTTTAACATTATCTTCTTCTATCTCAGTTTCATTAACAACTGCCCTTATAATCCTATATTCTACTTCAAATTCTATAAACAACGTATCATTAAAAAAGCCATGAGGATTAAATGAAACTAGAAAATCATAATCATTAAATAAATCTGGTAATTTAAATTCAAAATCTAATAATTCTGGACCATATCCAGAAAATATTGGTTTACTAAAATAATTTAATTTGTCAGGTGTTTTATAAAATACATCTCCGTATAATTCTATATTATCAAAAACTTCTTGATTATTTTTAGTTTCAGTTTTTATCCTTAATTTTTCTCCAATCATAGAATCAATTCTACAATTCTCCAAAACTAATGCACTTGTAACAAATTGTGCCTTAGCATCTGGAATATCGTTAGGTCTATTTATAAATTTTACAAGCACATCATAAACCATTTTAGGTTTCAAAGCAATAAAATTAAATGAAGTTATATCTTGTAAATTTTGATCTTCTTCATGAAATATTTTAAAAACAGGTGAATCTCCAAATGTTTTTTCTTGACTTTCCTTCAAATATACTTCCAACGAATCACCATTTAAAAATTTATATTCTTCTGGATAGACTATATCAAGTTTTGCAGAATACTCATTAATATTACTAATCGAACATGATGTTGTTCCAGATGTTGTTGTAAAGTCAACAGTGTTTTCAAACTTTACACCACTTATCGTATAAACAAGTTTTGCTGTATACTCCATGTTCATGTGTTGCACTATTGCTTCTCCAGAAAGCAAACCATTTATCTCTGCTCCAGTTTTTATAAATGAATTCCCTGGTGGATATCCTCCAACAATTTTTCTCTTAACATATATTTCAACTTTATCTTTTTCATTAAAATTTGTTATATTTTCACTTATTGTCCATTCAAATACTGCACTATTTGTTCTTATCGTTTTAGTTGTAAATGTTTTTATTTTAAATTCTTTAGTTTTTGCTTCAACTTTAACTTCTTTTGTATGGATACTTTGTGCTGAATCAGTTCTACCTGACGATTTTCTTAATACTTGTTCATTTGAAAGAGTTTGAGTATCTTCAGAATTTTCTAACTCTTCTTCCTCTTCCGTTGAAAGAGATGGAGGATCTTGAGAAATTGGTGGTGATCCAGGCACTTCCTCTTGTTCTTCTTCCTGTTCATCCTTATGTCCTACAGGATTTCCTCCATATTCTGGTAAAAAAATTGGTCCTCCATGCTCTGGCAACGTAACTGCTCCACTATCCACAATATCATCACTTTCAATTTTATTATTTGTCTTCAAAACAACCTTGAATTCATAATCCTTATTAGGTATTAAATAATCAACTGTTACTGAAGTCATAGATTTTAAATTTACCTTTTTCGCAGTTTGTGATTCTCCTGATTCATTTTTTGATTGCTCTGTTTCAGCTCCCTGTTCTCCTGATGAAGGTTGTTGAGATTCACTTATATCATCTTCAGCATCTTTTGAATGAATATATTGAGCATATAAAACTTCTGATTTTTCAGACGAAGATTTTTCTTCCTTCTTGTATATCTCTAAAATATCTCCGTCTTCAAATTTAAAATTGTCTGGGTAAACTAACTTTAATGTAACTTCATTAGCTTTTTTATCTTCAACTTCAACTTTAAATTCTTTATTTTCAGTAGGTGTTTCATCACTCACAACATTTAAAGGAACATTTCTATTGAATGTTTTTATATTTTCTTTACTGTAATTGATATATAAGTCTTTGAAATTTACATACTCTTTTCCTCCAACGTTGTAGACAAGTTTTATGTCGTATTCTCCTTTAAGCTCATTGTTTATATCAATGTCAAAAGAAAATGTATTATTCAATTCAGTATCTCTATAAAAATAAGGCTTATTAGGATAATTAGATGAACTCTTTTCTTTAATATAAATAGCTAAATTATCGCCTTCCAAAAATTCAAATTTTGGTTTTGATAATTCCCAACTTAAATTAACTTTTAAATTATTTTGTTTATCTACAGTACTTGAAACATCAAATTTCTTTATACCAAAATTTAATGTTTTAAATTTATCTTCTTTAATTTTTATTGCTGTACCATCTTTATAAGATATCTCATATGCAATTTTATAATCATTATCAAGTTTTAAATTATTAAATTCAATCTTGTAATATGGATTGAATTCTATAGAACTTACTTTTTGAGAAAATATTTTTTGAGGAGAAATAGAATCATTTGCCTCATCAATCAAGTATATATTTAAAATTTCATCATCTTTAAATTTGAACTTATTATCAAATCCAAATTTTATTTTTACATTTCTTAAATCAGATACTGAAACATTTGAATTTAATTTATAAAAATCATTAACTTGTTCAATATCTCTTTCAATCTGTTTACCACATAAATTATAAACAATTTTTATTTCATATTTAGGTGATACCTTTTCCATCTCTATAATTGTAGAATATACATCTTCATCTGCTATTTTAAAATTTGGTACAGCTGAATAATTTAATTCTCCAAATTCTTTTGCGTATATTTTTATAGAATCTTTTTCCAAAAATTTTAAATTCTTATTAGAAATACTCCAATCTAATTTTATCTTTCTATCTGAAACCATTCTTGATTTAAATTCTGAAATTTCAAAGTTTTTAGTTTTAATTTTCTTCTTAGAGACAATATTCACATTAGTGTTCATTTTAATTACGCAATAAATATCATAAGTACTACTTGGTTTTAAATTAATTTCTTTAAACTCAACTCTATTTTTATAATTATTTAATTCAGAAGAATCTTTTTTCAATTTAAATTCATAACCTTCATTCTTACTTTCACTATCTTTAGTATAAATACCAATCTCATCTATAAATATAAGATTTTTTCTATCATAACTAACATTTACTTGACACGAATTCATCGTAATATTTTGAACACTAAATCTATTATCTAGATATTTAAAATTTGATTTATATATAGCTCTTTTTCTGGTTGTATTATCTATCAATTTAACTTGAAAAACATATTCATTATTGTTTTTTAATTTTTCATAAATAAAAAATCTTTCATTTACTGGAGATACACTAATTTCTTTATTTAAATTTAAATCTATCAAATTAATTTCTTCTATCTTATATTTTTCAAGATTAAATTTATCTATAAAAAGTTCACTAGAACTTTCATCTTCAATTATGTATAAGGGTACATCTAATTCTTTAGAGATAGCTTTTTCAAATTTTGAAAATGTGAACAAATTTATAAAAATTATTGCATAAAAAATACAACAAATACCTACTATCTTTCTTAATAAAACTTTCATGCTAAGCTTACCTCCAATAAAATCATTAATTAAATAATCAAACTTTATATTAGTTTAATTTTTTTTTAATAATTTATTCACACATGGACGTAAAAAACAAAAACAACTTCTATCTAAAAATAAAAGATAAAAGTTGTTTTTAAAATCTTTAACTAATATTATTAATAATAATAGTTCCATTTCCATCTATATAATTTTTATTCAACTCAATACTAGATAATATTAAATTTGGTTTATCAAAACTTAATACATCATCACTATTTTCTTCTACAAAATGAGATATTAATATATCATAATCACTCTCTTTAAGTTCATTTTCTATGTACTCATCTTCCAAAGCAACAATATTTGTTGATATATTAAATTCTTGTTCCAAAAATTCTTTAAAACTTCTAGCTAACTCTATGTAATTATCATCAGAATGAGTTACAATTTTCAATACCTTATTTTCTTCAAAATTATATCCTTTCAATTTATTTAAAATATAATTTTTATCAAAAACATATTCTTGTAAAATTTCACTATTAAGTCCATTTATGTACCTAACATCTTTTGTATCTATTATAAAATTTATAAAATTTCCCTTTACTAACTTTTGTTCTTCATCTTCATCATCCAAACTCAAAGATACTTCAGCAATCTTTTCTTCATATTTAAACTCATCTAAATTTAATATCAAATTGGAAGAATCATTATGAACATAATACAAATCCCTAGAATCAAAATAATTATCCACAACATTGTACGGTATATCCAACACAATATTAAGCTTTCCACTTCTATAAGATTCTATAGCAAATTCTCTAGTAGGAAACACTTCTAAAATTATCTCCTTTGTATTTGCAAAAGAATAAACTTTTTGATCAACTGTTTTATAATTGTTCAAATAATAATACTTATTAGGTTTCAAAGTTATTTTTAAATTTTCATCCTCACCTTTGGAAACATTATCTATCATATAAGCTCCTGAATAGCTTATATATTCATAAAAATCTTTGTAATTATATAGATATTTAAAATTATTTCTTAAAGAAAACTTGTCCTTAGTTAGATTCTTAAGAAAGTTATCGTCTTTTTCCTTAAGCTCAACGCTAAGACAATTTTTTTTGTCAACCTTAATACCGACTTCATCAAATGTAATGTTTCCATTATAAAATTCTTCTATCCCAACTACATACTTCAAATCATCATAATAAAACTTTTCTTCATCTTTACTAATTATCTCTTCAAAAAACTTTAAAAAATCCTTAGCAGTTATTAAATCTCCATTACTAAAATACGCATCATTTCGAATATAAAATTTATACAATAATCCATCTTCAGAAACTGTATATCTTTCAGCTATTCCAGAAACAATTTCTCCAGTTGAATAAAGATTAACAAGTCCTTCAAACAAATTTCCTACAATAATATTGTTCACATAAGATTCATCAGATAAATAAAGAAGGTTATCAGGTAAATCTACAATTCCAATAGAAATTTTATTAATTAAATTTGCAGTTTCCTTTTCTTGAAATACATTAAACATCAAATTAAAAACGAAAAATATAACTAAAGAAATAACCTTAATTATCCTCATATACTCACCTTCTAAAATTTAAAAATATATAAAGATAATTCCATATTTTTGAATTTTATATTCCTATTTTTTCACAAATTTCATTAAAATCATCTTCAGATAAAATTTTAATATTTAATGAAACTGCCTTTTCATATTTGCTTCCAGCATTTTCTCCACAAATTAAATAATCTGTTTTTTTACTAACAGACTCTGAAGTTTTAGCTCCCAATTTTTCAAATAAATCTTTTATCTCTTTTCTTGAAAAATTTTTCATTGTACCTGTTACAACTACTGTCTTACCTAAAAATTCATTTTCTATAAACTCAATTTCCTCATAATCATCAAATTTTATTCCAAAATTTATCAGCCTTTGTATTTCATTTATTACCTTGTCATTATTAAAAAACTTCAAAATATCCTCGACAATAATATCTCCAATACCATGAATTTCATTTAATTCCTCTTCAGTTAAAGTCATTATTTTATCTAACGTTTTATATTTCTTCACAATGTCTTTAGATGTTTTAAGTCCCACATTTCTTATACCAAGAGAATAAATAAAATTAGAAAGATTACAATTTTTACTTTGTTCTATAGAATTGAGAATATTATTAGCTTTCTTTTCCTTAAATTTATCAAGCTTTATTAAATCTTCAAATTTAATTTCATATAAATCTGAAATTCTTTTAACATCTAATTCTTCATAAAACTGAGTTGCAATTTTATCACTAAATCCTTCTATATTCATAGCATCTCTAGAAGCAAAATGAACAATTGATTTTACAATTTGAGGTTTACAAGAAATTGTATTTGTACAATAAATATGAACACCATCTTGACTCAACTCAGAATTACATGAAGGACAATTTTTAGGAATATTTATATCAATTAATTCTTCATCTTCACTTATTCCTCTAATTATTTCTGGAATTACATCATTTGACCTTCTTACTAAAACATCCCCATTAATTTTAACATTCTTTCTCTTAATATCATCTACATTATTAAGAGTCGCTCTTTTTATGGTTATTCCACCTATATCAATTGGCTCTAAAATTGCAGTAGGAGAAACTCTTCCACTTCTACCAACATTCCATTCTACATCAATTAATTTTGTAATTCCTTCAACTGCTTCAAACTTATAAGCTATTGAAAATTTTGGATGTTTTACTGTATAACCTAAAATACCTCTAAGTTCAAATTCATTTATAGCTATAACAACACCGTCTATATCATAATTTAATCCATCTCGTATAGACTCAATTCTGTTAATTTCCTGTTTAACTTCATCAATTGTTTTACATAATTTAAACTCTGCACACTTGAATTTATTTTCTTTTAAAAATTCTAACATTTCTAAATATGTACCAAATTTATTTTTTTCAAAATATCCAATATCAAATAAAAAACTACTTAAATTTCTTTTCTTAGTTTCGTAAACATCCAAATTTCTAAGAGCTCCTGAAGCTCCATTTCTCAAATTTTTTAAAGGAACTTCAGAAATTTTATTATATTTTTCAAATTCTTCTTTAGTCATAATAATTTCTCCACGAATTTCAAGTGAAGAATTATCAGCTATATCTAATGGTATACTTCTAATTGTTTTAACTTGCTCTGTTACATTTTCTCCAATTTCTCCATTTCCTCGTGTAGTAGCTTTTATAAATTTACCATTTTCATAAGTTAGATTTATACTTGCCCCATCAAATTTTTGCATCACAATATATGTAGGAATTTTTAAATTATTTTCTCTTGCAATTTCCAAATTTTTATTATGCCATGATTCAAATTCTTCAAAAGAAGTAACTTTATCAAGACTCCACATTTTAGATTTATGAACAGATTTTTCAAACTTATCTAAAACAACATCTCCAACTCTTTGCGTTGGTGAATTATGCAAAATATAATTTGTTTCCTTTTCAAGAGATTTCAATTCATCATAAAGCTTGTCATATTTTTTATCATCAATTATCGGATCATCCAAAACAAAATATGAATAAGAACATTCATTTAAATATTTTACGAGTTCTTCAATACGATTTATTTTCTCATCCATACAACTACACTCCTTAATTAAATAAACTCAATTGGAGCTTTATCAAGTAATAATTTTTTTACTCCATTGTTATCAAAAGCAACATACAACTTTACATCATCAACATTATCTTCAATTTTAACAATCATACCATTACCAAAAGTTTTATGTTTTATCTTTCTTCCAATTTTAATTTCATCTTTGGAAATATTATTTTTAATTTTACTAGGTTCATTAAATTTTTGATCGTAAGAAAATTTTCCAAATTTAGTTAAAGATTCATTTTTCTGTACAATTTTTTCATCACCATCAAAATTAATATCAACAATTAAATCTCTAGGAATCTCAGTTAAAAATTTAGACTTAGTCCTAAAATTAGTCTCTCCATATACCATCCTCAAATTTGCATATGTAAAATAAAGTATATCTTTAGCACGAGTAATACCAACATAACAAAGTCTTCTTGATTCTTCCATTTCATCTACTTCATCAAAACATTTATTACTAGGAAAAATTCCATTTTCCATTCCTACCATAAATACAACTGGAAATTCAAGTCCTTTAGATGAATGAAGTGTCATTAACGTAACAGAAGAAGATGCTTCATCATACTTATCAACTTCAGAAATTAAAGTTATATTTTCTAAAAATTCATCAATAGATGCTCCATAATTTAAATCTTCAAAGTTTACTGCTGCGTTTATAAATTCTTCAATATTTTCAAGTCTTGTTTGAGCTTCTGAATCTTTAGAATTTTTAAGAAAATCTATATATCCAACCTTTTTTAAGACAAGTTTAATAAACTCAGATGTTTTAAGCTCTTTTTCTTCTCTCAATTCAAAAATAATATTTACAAATTCTTTAATTGTATTTGAGGTTCTTGTAGAAATAGTAGAAATTTCTCCACAAGCAACCATAGAATCAAAAAGAGTAATTCCATTTTGTTCTGCATACTCAAAAAGTTTATCAATTGTAGCATCTCCAATTCCTCTTTTAGGTTCATTAACAATTCTTCTTAAACTCACTTCATCATTTGGATTTACAACAGTTTTAATGTAAGCAATAATATCCTTAATTTCTTTTCTTTCATAGAATCGTACAACTCCAATAAGTTTGTAAGGTATTTGATGCTTAACAAATATTTCCTCAAAAATTCTTGACTGGGAATTTGTCCTATATAAAATTCCAAAATCTTTGTATTCATATCCCTTAGATTTCATAATTCTCAAAATTTCATTTACTACAAACAAAGCTTCTTCTTCAGCACTACCCGCTTTAAATAATTTTAATTTTTCTCCATCTGAATTTATAGGTCTTAAAACCTTATCTTTTCGCCTTAAATTATTTAAAATAACTTTGTTTGCTGCATTTAAAATATTTGCCTTTGATCTATAATTTTTCTCAAGTTTAATGATTTTTGTATCTTTATAATCTTTTTCAAAATCCAAAATATTATTTATATCAGCACCTCTCCACTGATAAATACATTGGTCATCATCACCAACAACACAAATATTTTTATATTTTAAAGCTAACAACTTAACCAAATAATATTGAGAATAATTTGTATCTTGGTACTCATCAACCATAATATATTTAAATTTAGATTGATAAAAAGCCAAAACATCTGGAAACTTTTCAAAAAGTTCAATGGTTTTAAAAATCAAATTATCAAAATCTAAAGAATTATTTTCATGTAATTTATTTTCATATAATTCATAAATCTTAGCAAATATTTTTTCCCGATAACCTGCCTCTTGTGAAATAGCTTCACTAGGTTTTATAAACTTATTTTTATAATTAGAAATTTTTCTAATTACTTCACTGACTTCGAAATTATCCGTATTAATTTTCAAAATTTCCATACATTGTTTTACAAGAGTTTTCTGGTCATAAAAATCATAAATTGTAAATGATTTTGTATATCCAAGTTTTTCAATTTCTCTTCTCAAAATTCTTACACACAAAGAATGAAAAGTTGAAATCCACATATTCTCAGCAACCTGTCCAATAAGAGAACGTACTCTTTCTTTCATTTCCTTTGCTGCTTTGTTTGTAAATGTTATTGCTAAAATTTGATAACTATTTATTTCTAAATCTTTTATCATGTGAGCAATTCTATATGTAATAGTACGAGTTTTCCCAGAACCAGCCCCAGCTAAAATAAGCAAAGGTCCATCAATAGTTGTAACAGCTTCATATTGTTCTTCATTTAAAAAATCCTTCAAATTCATAAATTTCTCCCTTAAACCAATTTTAAAATATTTACTTCTTCATCAGTTAGATGTCTATACTCTCCTTCATTTAGATTTTCATCAAGTTCAATACCACAAAATTCAATCCTTTTTAAATATAAAACATTTGAATTAATCGCTTCAAACATTCTTTTAATTTGATGAAATTTACCCTCAGTTAAAACAACTTCACACTCCGAACCAGTTGGTGTTGAATTTAAAATCTTAAGTTCAACTGGTTTACATTTATAGCCATCTTCGAGAATAACTCCTTTACTAAATATTTCAATATGAGAAGAATTTAAACACGTATCTACTCTAACAAAATATTTTTTCTCCACATGACGTTTTGGGGATAAAACCCTGTGACACATATTTCCATCATTTGAAATTATTAAAAGTCCAACAGTATCTTTATCAAGTCTCCCAACTGGATAAGGCTCCAAAATTTTATCTTCATCATCTATAAGTTCAAGTACAGTTCTTTCAAATTTATCATGAGTTGCCGAAACAAATCCTGCCGGTTTATTTAACATTAAATACACAAACTCTTTATACAAAACTTTTTCCCCAAGCACACAAACCTCATCTTTTAAAATATCAACATGAACCGCTGGTCTATTTATAATTTCTCCATTAACCGTAACTTTTTTCTGCCTTATAATTTTTTGAACTTCTCTTCGACTACCATATCCTGAATTAACAAGTAAATTATCTAATCTTTTCATAAAATTTTCTTCCCTTTCTTTTCATAAGAAACATTTTACTACACATAAAAAAAATTAAAAAGTAGTTTGAATACTACAAACTACTTTTAAAATCCATTCTCATAATAATGAAAAACTTTAGTAACATGAATTCTTGTTTCTTTTGGAAGCATAGAAACATCTTCTAAAGATTCAAACCCACTTTTATCTAAAGAATTTCCTCCACAATTATAAGCAGCAACAGCTTTGACTATATCTCCTTCATAACGCTCTATCATTCCTTTAAGATGTTTTGTTCCTGCATCAATATTTTGATAAATATCGTAAGGATCTTCAACATTAAATTTTTTTATAGTGTTAGGCATAATTTGCATAAGCCCTATAGCTCCAGCAGAAGACACACAATTTGGATTAAAGTTTGATTCTTGTTTTATCAAAGATTTTATTAATTTTTCATCAACTCCATATTTTGTAGCAGATATATTTATAGCATCTTCTATTTGATTTTTATTTTTCATTTCACAATCTAAATTACAATCTTCATTTATTATTTCAACATCTTCTAAGTTACAACTTTCATTACCAGTTATATTTACCCTATAACTTTTCCTTGATAAAAATTTATTATGTAAATCATAATTTAAAGTCTCTAAAAAAATTTGTTTATCAATGCTAGATACTAAAGAGCTACATGGTTTACAAACAAATCCTAATTGTGATACTAAAATTCCGACGACACAAATTTCTGCAACACCTTTTAAATTCATATATTAAAAAATTCCTCCTAAAATACTTTTTATTATATTTAGTATTTTAGAAAAAATTTATACATATAAAAATTAAGTTACCTTAAATTCGTATATTCCATAGTCTTCATAGCTACAAACTTTATATTCACTTTTTGTTAAAACTAATAATTTATAATCTCCAGCTTTAAATGGTATAAAACTGTAAGTATTTTTTCTACTATATGTCTGAACACGTCTCCATTGCCCTTGTTCCATCAAGTAAAATTCATATCCAATATCTCTTCCACCCTTAGTACTAACAACAAAAAATATTGAATTATTAACAACTAAATCTTCTTCTTTAGCTTCACAAATAATTTTTGTGTCCATAACTGGTAAAGAATCTTGAACATATATTTTAGCTTCCTTTTTTGTGTCATACTCGTACTCTGAATCTTTATTTCTAGCCATGACACTTAAAGTATACTTTCCTTTAACAGTAGGAACATATTGAAAAACTATATTATTTTCAAAATTTGTTTCTTCTATAATTTGATCATCTACAGACAATACATACTTAACTAAAATATTCTTTGTATTTTGTGCAACAATGTTAAATACAATAGGTTCTCCAACCACATAACATTCTTGCGATTTATATAAAATATAATCAATCTTAGCTGGATAATAATCCCAAACTTTAAAATGAAGTATAGTAGATGCATCAAATTCTTGAACTGAAAATGTATCTCTAACTTTTATTTCAAGTTCGTAATAACCAGACTCTTGAGGCATAAAAGTTAAAAAGTTTTTATCACTGTAATCAATAACCCCAATTTCCTTGTTTTCCTTTGTTATCACAAAACTATATTGAAGTTTTAATCCACCTTCTGCTTTAACTATAATTCCAATTGGCTTATTTTTAACATGCTTCTCATAAGAATCTATTTGAACATCTAAAATCTTTACAACTTGAGAAACATACGGTAAAACTTCAAAACTCATTTCAGAATAAACATCATATCCCTGTGGTTTACTTTCATCTTTCACATAAACCACAGCCGTATAATTTCCAGAAACCTTAGGAATCCATTGATAAAAATTTTCTCTTAAATATCCACTTTCTTCTATAAAAGGTTCATCATCAACACTTGGACCATTTATAGTGTACTTAAACATTAAATTTTTTCCACCTTCAACCTGGACATTAAAAATTACAGGATGTCCAGTATAATGAGGCGAACTCAAATCTGCAGAAAAATCTATTATTTTAATTTCATTATAAGGTTTAACCTCATATATAATAACAGCTCTATCATCATAATTGTTTATAGAATATAAATCTTTTACTAATACTAAAAGCTTGAAACTTCCTGAATTATTTTCAATAAATGAAACTATACTCTTTGTTGAATAATCCTGAACTACATTAACATTTCCCTTTTCATCAATTACCAAAAATTTATACAATACTGTTTTAGATTCTTCATTATTAACTTCACATTCAAATATTAATTCTTCTCCTGAAATAAGATCTTTACTTAAACTTTTAAGCGAAGTAATCTCTATCTTAACAGCTTCATAAACATAAAACTTTACTGTTGAAAAATCATCAAAATTATTTTCAGAATCCTGTTTCTTACATTGAACAAGAATCTCCTTTTCTCCAATTTCATTTAGAGTTAAAACAAGTTTTTCATCTGATGTATAATCTTTTAAAAGCTCCCATCCATATTGTCCATTTATCCAAAATTTATATAAACTAGGTGAATAAATTGAATCAACTGTCAAACATAATTTATCTCCAACTGTATAACATTCTTTATCCAAACTTATAGACTTTATTATCTTTTCATCTTCAAAATTTTTCCCAATTGTATAATTTATTCTTGTTATGTAATCAAAAGCTTTTTTACTTGAAATCTTCTTAGCTTGTACCATAACTATGTAATTTCCATATTCTTCAGGTACCCAAGTAACTTCTTTTTTTGTAGAAAAATCTTGTATAGTATACCATACCCCATTTATTCCAACACAAAATCTGTATATCATATCCTCTTCTATGTCCGAAACACTTATATCTATTGGAATATCTTTATCTTGTGGAGATGCTAAACTAAAACTCACATCTAATTCGTTCACCATTTATCCCCCTTACAACTCATAAACCTCAAATTAACTCTTTAATAAAATAAAATTCTAACTTAAACTTTAAATTAATTTTACTAAAATATTCTTAATCAATTATACTTTATTTGAGGATACCTATTCAACTAAAAACAGCTTAAATTTACCAAAATTTAGCATAATATATTTTATTTAAATAATGTTTGCGAATTTAAGACTTTAATATTTTGAAGTTTTTCGTAATTATTCGCCATACCATCTTCTAAATTAATATCTAAAGAATAATTACATGCAAAAGAAATAAGTTCTTTGTATTTTTTACATTCATCAAGCTTTAGTATTAAATTTTCTTTATATTTTTTGGATTTCAAAAATTTTTCATTTTCATATAAATTCTCAAATCTTAAAATTTCATTTTCATATTTTTGTTCTATTACATCTAAATAATTAATTTTAAATTTTAAAATATCTTCTGTAGAAAATCTGTGCATATATGTTAACGCATTTATTCCATTATTTTTTCCCGAACAAAATTCTAAATATATTGGACATTTATTGTAAGTTTTGTTATGACTTTTAAAAAAATCTCTCAAAAAATATTGATTTATATTTTCTCTATAATTAACATTCTTGTAAGATAACGCCTTACATATAAATTTTAAATTCTCTTCCAATAATTCTTCCCCAAAAACATCACACAAAAATTTCAAAAATAAATTATAAATATCGTCTTTAAAATATTCTTCCTGAGAAATTATTATTAGATTGTCTTTTTGAGGATAAAATTTACTATATTCTCTATTTAAAATTTTATTTGAGTTCCCAATTACTCCAGCATAGTCTAGAGAATATCTTCCAAAAGCACATCCAACAAAATAACTTATAAAAGATTCAACAAAACTTTTTTCATCTACATTTCTAATTGAAATATTATCATCTTCTACAAATTCTGAAACTTCTTCATTAAACCCATAAATCTTTTTAAAAATTTTATTTATTCTTTCCTCATTTTCTCTTACTTCATTAAACATTATCTCAATTTCTTTTTTAAAATTTTCAAACGAATCCTTCAAACTTGAATTAACTTTAAACTCAATAGCAGGATGAGTTTTAAAATCCCATGAAGTCTCATAAAAATCCCATTCTTTTTTACACAAATAAATATTTCTATTAGATAAAAAATTTATTTCTTCTAAATATGAATCATCTATTATAATAGGAAGATCTCCTATATTTCCAATTTGAAAATTAACTGTTGGAGCTATAGAGGACAACAAATAAAAACACACATTAGAACACAAAAAAGATAAAATATAATTTTCATACTTTTCATCTGGAAAAATAGACGAACCCGACACGTCAAATATAAAACCATAATCTTTATATCTAACGCCAAAATTTTTAAATCCAAAAAGCGACCATGTAATTCCTTTTTTGAAATAATATTTTCTGTTCTTTATTACAAATTCAGGATCTGTTATCTTAGGATATTTATCTCTAACAAATCTTATTAAATCTCTACCTTCATTTTCATACTTAACTATGTACTCATTGTTTCCATACCATTTTCTATAATCTCCGCCTTTGTTATAAGGAAACCATTTTTTATTAATATTCTTAAGGTCATCATGTGATTTGCAATTGAATTCTATATCATCTTTATTTATTTCATACCAGTATCTAATAAAGTTTTTATTATCTGTTGTAGCCATTCCTTGCTTTGGCTCAAAATATTCTTTAAGAGGTTTAAACTTTCTAAATACTTCTCTTGCTCTATCACTTATCCAATAATTAAGAGGAAATCCTGGTACATCATAAAAACATCTTAACTTTATTTTTGAATTTCTATTTTTCAAAACTGGAAATTCTAATAGTTCACCATCACTGTTTAAATCTTCGCATTTTACGTAATTATAAATACCTTCATAATCTTCCATAAACTTCTTTTTAAAAATCGTAGCACTTGTACCAAAAGCTATAGACATAACATTATTATCCATGTGCAAAAGAGATATTATTGTATTATTTTCAAAAATACATCTCCTTAATTTTTCAAATTTATATAAAAACATCCATGATTGCATTGTAAGCATAACATTAAATCCATTTTCATATGTAAGCTCAAATCCTCTTTCAATAAAAACTGAAAATAAATCCATCTTACTATTTGGATAATGTTCCTTTAAATATAATGTAAGTTTTTCACTCATTCCCCTACTGCTCATATACGGAGGATTGGTTATGACTATATGATATTGATTACTAAGAAGCTTGGCTGTATTAATGATTTTTTCCATACAATCTAATTCACTATCAGATAAATTTTCATAAATATCTCTTTCAAGTAAATCAAAATCTAATTTCTTAACCGATAACAATGATCCATATTCTTTTGCATCCTTAAATAAATCCAACAAATATAATACATCTTCTTTTTGAGTATCATTTAAAGATTGAATTTTACTTACAACACTTTCATAAATTTCATTACTCTCAACTATGGGATAAAAATTAAATTTTATATGTTTTCTGTTAAAGAATTTCCTGCATTTGCTTCGTCCTTTCATCATAAGTGCAAAATATGCAAGTTCATACGCTCTATCATCAATATCAATTCCAAATAAATTATTTTCAAAAATTAAATATGGAATTTCACTTTCTAAATACCCATTTTGTTTATATATTTCAAACAACAAATCAAAAGCGTAAACTAAAATATGTCCACTTCCCATACAAGGATCAATTATTTTTATATCTTCTGGAACAATTTTTTCAAACTCTTTTTCTTGAGTTAAATTTGTTTCAACATAATAATTTAAATCACAGGAAAATTTAAAACCACTATTATTTTCCATATAAAATTTTCCTAGTGAATTTTCAACCATATATTTTACAATCCACTTAGGAGTAAAAATTTGAGTTACTGGCGGAATATTTTCTTTAGAAATTTTAATATTTTGTTTAAGCTTCTTGAATATCTCATCTTTCTTTTCAATGATGTAATATTGATAAAGCCATCCTATTATTTCAACGTTATCTAAAAAATATCTTTCATCAATATCTTTAACAATTCTTCTAATAAAACTATTTTCATTAGATAGACTTACTGGAAATAAAAGATTTATATAATCATTTGTTTTCTTAAAAAGTCCTGGTAAAATTTCATTTAATGAATCACATTGTTTAATAAATAAATATTTAAATAACTCGTCCATCTGATTGTTTCTCCTTAAAGAAGAAACGTATTCCTCATCAATCGAAAAATCCAAATCATTAAAATATGTAATTATATCTGGTTCTATCTTATTTTTATTTAAAGAAGACAAAACTCTAATTCCAGATGGAAGGTACTCATTTATTTCCATAAATCGAATTGCAATTATTCTATTAAACCAAGTATAAGCAACTTCCTCTACAACAAAATCAAAACCTTTTTCATTTATTTTTTTTACAAGTATTTCTCTCTTAATTAAATCATGTCCATAAATTTTATATGTCTGTAAATTTCCAATTTCATACTCAGCATAATCTGAACTTTTTGAAATACTATCTTTAATTTCATTTTTTGTAATTCCAATAAGAACAAGTTTATCTGTTACCTCTTTTATTAAACTTTTTCTAGCCCAAATTGCAAAGTTTTTGACAATATTTTTATTCATACTTATTAACCCTTTAATTTCAAATTTTTCTCTTTAATAAAAATACTTTCCATCTTAACGCCATAAACATCAAACAAACTACTACAATTCTTTAATTTATTTTTCAATTCATTTATCACTTCTAAATCTAGAAAATTTAAAATTTCATTTTCAATAAAATCATCTATAATTTTAAAATTATTATTTAAAATCTCTTTATGAATTTCCAAAAAATCATTTATGTAAATTTTAAGCTTTGAAATACTACTATAAGGATTTTCACTTTTCAAAATTTTCTCTATCATTAAAGCATTATTTTTAAAATTTTCATCATCTATAAAATTTTTATCTTTCATAAAAACTTCAAAAACTCTTATACCTTGATTAAAAATTTCAAATTGAATACTGTTATAAAAATTATAAACTATCTCAAATTTTTCAAAATTCTCAACAATATCTTTATTGTAATTTAAAGTTTTAATAAATTCATAAATTCATTAGAAGTACTATTTATTAAATTATTTATAATATTTTCTAAATCATACACAAGAGTTTTTCCAGGATATAAATAATTTTCATCTACTAGATTTTTTATCTTACATATTTTTAAATTTAAATTTTCTAAATCAACTTTACATTGTTCAAAAAAATCTTGAAAATTATTAAACAAATATTTCTTATTAAAAATTTCTCCTAGAATTTTTTTACAAAAATTAAATTCCTTCTCACTTATATCACAGGATTTACTAATTTCAATTTTGTTTATAAAATTTTTATCTGAGATTGATTCTATAATTTCTCTAAAATTATAATTGCACAATATTTTCCCAATTTTCAAAAAATAAAGTATCCCAAATAAAACATCGTATCGATTAAACCCATAAGGAATATTTTTAAAATAATTAACAACATCAATAAGATTTACTTTTTCAAACTCACTAATAAAATCAAATAATTCATTCAAAAAAAGAGAATTCAACCTCAATACTTCATTCAAAGCATCTTCATTTTCAAAAATCTCAATTATTTTTTTAGAATTTTCCACAAATTTATTTATGTAACTAAACTTATTAAACCTACAAAATATAAGTTGACTAACAGCATTCTTCAAAATATCATTAGCATCTAAAAAATTCGTAGATATACTTTCACCATTTACAAACACATGAGAATTTTTAATAGAATCTTCAATTAAAACTTCAATTCTTTCTAAACGATTTTTAACTTCAATTTCTTTTTCAATTAAAATTTCTCTAAAACTATCTTTCAAATTTGTTTTATTATATTTTAAAAATTTTTCTAACTTTAAATAAATGTTAATTTCCTCAATTAGATTTTTATCATTATCTAAATAAACAATAACATTATTTTCAATACTAGATAAAATCCTCATAGAATCAATATTAAAATTTTCATCATAGTTTGTAGTCAAAAATTTTACCCCAATTAAATTTTTAGAAGATGTTTTATAATTTAACTCATCTAAAATTTGATTAATTGAAAAATTTATTTTATTTTGATATTTAATTTTAGATATTTTACATATCTTATTAAAAATTTCATCACACAAAAATTCTTTTATTTCATGGGAATTAATATTAGTTCTTATTATTTTATAATTTATATCTCTCTCTATTTTTGATAAAAAATAAAACTTATCCCCATCGTTATTTACAAACCCTTCACTTATTAGTTTTCTCAAAGAATCAACAACTTGATTTTTAATATCATTTTTATCATCAATATCAAATCTAATAAGTGAAGTTATAGTATAAACGGTAGGAACTATATTAGGTACATATTTTATTAAAAAAAGTATTTTTAAAATATTTATATCAAAAGAATTTAAAACTATATAATCTTTTAATATTGAAAAAATATATTTATGATTATAATCAATAAAATCAGAAATTGGCTCATAAAACATGTAAAACGGAACAACTTTATTTATATCATAATTTTTAAAATCAACTAAAACCCTCTGAAAAAAATTAATGATACTTCTCTCACCTTTTGATATTTCATCACTAATTACATTATTTTTTATCATAAAATAAACAACATTTTTTAAAATAAAAAAAAATCAATTTAAAATTATTATTTTTAATTGTAATTAGCACCAGAAAAATTGAAAGAAACTTTGAAAGTTTAAAAAATAAACAACATCTCTTAAAAGTCTTAATTGATACGGAAAAAATGGATAAGCAGAAACAAATTCTTTTTTTGTCATCTTAACAATATCAAGATCAGATATAAAATCAAACTTCAAAATATTTTTCAAAAAATATTTTTTATCATCGTATATATCACTAAGTCTAGATTCATAAACCTCATTTTTCAAAAGAAGTCTCTTATATAAAACTTCATCCATATTAATACTGGATAAATAAAATTTACTCGCAAACCTACCCTGAATTTTTGAAAAATCATATTTTTTATCTTTCGTCATCGCCATAATATCAATATGACTCGTAACAATAACAAAAGCATTTCCAAAACATTTGTTAGAAAGTTCTTCAACAATAGTCTGTAAATTCAACATTTTATTTACATCATCTGAAATAAATTGTGAAACCTCATCTATCATAAATACAACATTATGATTTTCACCTTTTTCTAATATGTACGCTTTAACTTTTTCAGAAAATTTTTCTATATTCATTTTATAATTTTTTTCAATATTCAAAAAATAATCTTCTGATAACTCATAATTCAAATCTTTAACTAGGGATAAAGCTTTAAATAAACTCTCTTTATGAAAATAAAATTCTTCTCTAGCATTTTCCCAAGAATTATCTGAAAATTTTAAAAATTCAGCTTTAAATCTATCAAAAATATTTTCTTTAACAAGTTGTTCTTCAAATTCACAAATAAATCCATGAGTATTTGAAAAACCTCTCATTGAATTAAATTCATTTACAAAAATATCTAAAATAGAATCATGTTTTCTATTTTTAGAATCAATATTAAACAAAATAACATCTTTAGTAATGTTAGATAAAAATTTAATCTCTTCTTCAATTTCAAGTAAACATTTATTATTTTTAATTAAAATATCCATTCCAAAATTATTAAGAATGTAATATAAAATTTTTAAAAAATGAGATTTACCACTTCCAAAAAAACCAGAAATCCAAAATCCAATTTCATCATTTTTAGTTAATATTGTGTTTTTATATGAATTCACAAACTTTTTAATACAATGAAAAATTTCTTCAGTTACAACATATTCATCAATTTCAATAATTTTATTTTCTTCCCTATCCGAAACTTTAACAACACTTTGTATATTTCGATCAATATTTTTAACAAACATATCTTTGATAAACATATTACACCTCAAAAAATAACAACTTATAATTTAAAATCAAATTATAAGTTGTTTAATCCTATAAATTACAATCTTTTTTCAAGTTCACTCTTCAAGCTTTCAAATCCTTTTTTACCAAGAAGTGCAAACATATTTTTCTTATAACTTTCAACACCCTCTTGATTAAATGGATTTACTGCTGATAAATGACCACTAATAGCACAAGCTTTTTCGAAGAAATAAATCATATAACCAATGTTATAAGCATTAATCTTAGGTATATTAACCACCATATTAGGAACTCCCCCATCTAAATGAGCAAGTAAAGTTCCAGCAAATGCTTTTTTATTTACAAAATCAACTGTTTTTCCTGTTAAATAATTAAGACCATCAATGTCCCCTTCCATCTCTTTGATAGTAATATCTTTCAATGGAGATTCAACATTTATTACAGTTTCCATTAAATTTCTCATTCCATCTTGTATATATTGTCCAAGTGAATGCAAATCTGTAGACAAATTAACAGATGATGGATAAATACCTTTCTTATCCTTACCTTCACTCTCTCCAAATAACTGCTTCCACCACTCAGAAAAAAATGAAAGACTTGGCTCATAAGATGCTAAAATTTCAGTTGTATATCCTTTTCTATACAAAATATTTCTAACAGCAGCATATCTATAGCAATCATTTTTATCTATATCATCAATCTCAAAATCTTTTACCGCATCTTGTGCTCCCTTCATAAGTTGATCTATATCAACTCCTGAGACAGCAATTGGCAAAAGTCCAACAGGTGTCAAAACAGAAAATCTTCCACCAACATCATCAGGAATTATAAAAGTTTCATATCCTTCTTCATTTGCAAGATTTTTAAGTGCACCTCTACTTTTATCAGTTGTAGCAATTATTCTTTGTCTTGCTCCATCTTTACCATATTTTTTTTCCAATAATTCTTTGAAAAATCTAAATGCAAGTGCTGGCTCAGTTGTAGTACCAGACTTTGAAATTACATTTACATAAATACTTTTATCTTTCACAAACTCTATAAGCTCGCTTAAATATGTTGAACTTATACTATTACCTGCAAAAAATATTTGTGGAGACTTTCTCTCATCTCTGCTTAACAAGTTAAAAAATGAAGTGTTCAAAGACTCAATACAAGCCTTAGCACCTAAATATGATCCTCCGATTCCAATAACAATTAAAACATCTGCATCATTTCTAATTTTTTCCGCAGTCTTTTTCAATCTAGAATATTCTTCTTTATCATAATCATTAGGTAAATTTATCCATCCTAGAAAATCACTTCCAGCACCAGTTTTATTTTTTAACAATTCATGGGCTAATTTTACTTGAGGAGTTATTAAGCTTAATTCATCCTCATTTATATAACTTTTTAACTTTGAATCATCAAATTTTAATTTTAAAAAAGACATCTATAACACCCCTTAAGATTTTTATAAATAAACATATTTATTATATGTTTAAATCAAATTATTATAAAACAACCTCTGTCAAAAATAAAGTAAACAAAAAATAAATCACAATTATTAGAAACACAAATGGCAATATAACTTTATAAGCAGATTTAACTAATAACCAAAAATCTTGTTTATCAATATCAAATTTTTCATGATCATTTTCTTTTTTTCTAACATTTTTATCTGAAGACATATAAATTATCCCTTTTTAAAAATTTATATATTAATTATAATTTAACTCAAATAAAAAAAACAATAAAAATGTTAATAATCTAACCTTTTATTGTTTTTTATAAAATCACATTATATCAACTAAACTAAATAAATTACTGCATCGTATATTGACTACCTTATACGACCCTTCAATCCTTCTTATATATTCGCCATTCAAAACAACATTCCAACTTGAATTTATATTTATTTTCACGTTACTTAAAAATGCAGTAAGCTCAAAATCAACAGAATTAACGCTCTCTAATATAGAATTCAAAAAATCTAAAGTAATATCTGAAAAATAAGATCTTACCTTAACAGACGAAAGATTAGTTGAAACATTATTAATACATATAACTGAGAACATTTCTTTCACATAAACATCACTTCTACTATCTTTAAAAACGCCTTTCTTAATCATAAACGTCTTTGATTTAACAAATATAAAATAAATTCCCAAACCTAAAAACACAATTGCCAAAATAAATTTTATGGATACCCCAAAATTGTAAATCATTAAAACTATACCTAATAAAATCATTGCACGACCTATTGGTCTAGTATCAATAAATCTAATATATTTTTCACCATAAAATATCAATGCTACAGCTAATGCAAAATTAAATATTCCAAAAATATTAATTCTAATAATATCAAAACTCCAAAGTATAAAAATGAACCCAATTAAAATGAACAATAAGCCTCTAACAAAATACTTATTATTTAAATTCAAACGCAATACCCCTCTCAAAATCTAAAGTTATTTTTTGTCCTAAATCCTGAAGATCCAACAACCACTATAATAATAGTTAAGTTGTAAATTTTAACTTTAATCAGTCTCCATTACCTTTTTTTAACAGATTTATTTCCTTTTAACCTAATTATTGATTTAAATGTACTTATATTAATCATAATAACAACTATAATAGAAACAACCATAATGCTTAACATAATAATTTCACTAAAAAACATCTTATAACTATTGGAAATTACAACGAAAGGTGTAAAAAAAGGAACATATTTTAAAACATTAATTAAATAATTTTGTGGAAACTGCAAACTAATCATAGCAAAAAAATACCCTAATGAAATTAAAAACACAATAGGTACCACACCACTTGACACATCTTCAGTCTTATCAATAATATTCCCAATTAATAAAAACATAAACCCATACAAAATAAAACCTAAAATAAAATAAATAAAATATCTAAAAACAAATATAACATCTAATTTTATTACACTTTTTATAAATGGAAAATCTTGATAATTTAATAAACTAACAATCAAAAACAACAGAAAAACAAAATAAAAAACTTGTATTATACCAGCAAATAAAATTCCAAATACTTTACCCAAAATTATATTTGATAACCTAACTTTAGTCAAAAAAATTTCAACTATCTTTGAATTTTTTTCAATATTTGCATTTACACTTATAAGTTGTCCGTACATTATAAAAGTAATATAAGTAAATACCATAAATATTATTGGTAATGTATATGTTTCTAAAATATTTTTTATTTTATTTTTATTAACTTCTATAGACTTTACGTTGTAATCAATATACAAATTTTCTATATCATCATTCTTTAATCCAAATATTTTTTCTAACTTTTTATTAGAAATAAATCTATCTAAAATAAATTTTAATTCAGGATAATTTTCAGAAGTAACGATATCTATACTATTTTCACTATTTACAATTAAATATCCATCAATATTTCCTTCATTTAATTCATTATCTAATTCCTGTTTTTTAACTTCATAATCTAATAGTTTAAAATAGTATTCTCCATTAACCAAATTTGCAATATCTCTTGAATACAAATTAAGATCTATATGATTATCAAAAATATAATTTTTATCATCAACTATATAAATTAAATATTCATTTCTACTTTTAAAAACATCTAATTTAAATATAAAATCTGGTAAAACAACTCCAACTATTATTAATAAAGACATTACGATGGTAAAAATTTTAAAAAATCCTTTTTTAATAGTATTTCTAAAATTATAGCTGGCTATTATAAAAAAATCCCTAAATATATCAATCACCGGCCATCTCTAAAAAAATTTCATGTAGAGACTTATATTGCAAACTAAAATTAATTATCTTAACCCTATTTTGAAATAAAACATTTTGTATAGTGTTTGCTATATTTTCATTAAATATATCTATTTCATAAAAATTTTTATGTCTAACTATATGTTCAACACCATAAATTCTCAAATCTGGTAAATTACCTTCAATTTCTAAAATCAATTTCTTTCTTCCATAAGATTTCTTTATATTTAAAAGATTACCTTCAATACATTGTTTACCTTTTTTTAAAATTGAAATACTATCACAAAATTCCTCTATGTAAGACATTTGATGCGTAGAAAACAATATATATTTTCCTCTATTCATAAATTCAATGACAATATTTCTTAATATTTCAGAATTTACAGGATCCAATCCACTAAATGGTTCATCAAATATAATAATTTTAGGATCATTTATAATTGTTGATATTATTTGAACTTTTTGCTGATTTCCCTTAGATAACGTATCTAAAACCTTATTATAGGTATCTTCTATTTGAAATCTTTCAATCCAATATTTTACCCTTTTCTTTGCAACACTCGATTTTAAACCAGATAACATTGCAAAATACATTAATTGATCTTTAACTGTATTTTTATAATAAAGACTCTTTTCCTCAGGAAGATATCCTACCTTCATTTTTATAACATCTAATTTCTTCCGATTAAGTAAAACTTCTCCCCCATCTTTATTTACTATATCTAAAATCATTTTAATCGTCGTAGTTTTACCTGCACCATTTCTACCTAAAATTCCATAAACTTTACCTCTGTTAACTTTAAAACTGACATTGTCCACAACTTTCTTATCACCATAAAATTTAACTAAATTATTAACAATTAAACTCATATCAATTATTGCTTAGTAATATCAATACCAAAATTCTCTTTATAATAATTGATTATATACTCCTCTGCTCGTGGCATTTCAACCTCTTGGAAATAATATCTCTTCTCAGTTAAATCTTCTTGAACCATTTGATCAGCTTGAGCTTGCTGATTTGAAAAATCAATAAATTTAGATTGTTGTACAACTCCACCAATAACTCCTGCAACAATAGCTGCACTAGAAATAAGTCCACTAGTCATAACAACCTTATTAAAAGTATGATTATTTTTTTGTGTTTCTAAATTTCTTTGAATTTCTAAATCAGTTAATCTTTGATTAAGTGCAGATAATTGACTACCTGTTGAAAGACGGTTAGTTGAAGTATTTAAACCAGAAGTTGTTGATAGTCGTCGCGAACTCGTATTAGATGTTCTTCTAACAGTTGTTCCACGCAAACTACTTCCCAAACTTCTACTAGCACTACTTCCTGCTCTTGCAAGCATACTTGCACTTGCTTCATCACCTGAACAAATAAGAGGAGTTGTAATACAAAAACTAGCCAAAGTACTTAAAGCAATAACTTTTTTATTTCTAAAATTTAATTTATTATACATACATTACTCCCCCTTACCAAAACTAAATCCTGGAGTCGGTTTTTCTTCCTTATTAGTACTCAATGGATTTTTATATTCATCTGGAACCGGAACTCCCCACTGACCAAATAAATCATTCATGTATTTTTCTCTTTCTTCATAAAAAGAGTTATAAGTTCTATCAATAACATCTTCATAAATTTTTTTATTTTGAGTAAGTTGATTTTCAGTTAATGCTAAACCTATAACAGTACCAAGAACACTTATTGTACCAACACCTATAGATATACCTCCTAATACCTTTTCAGTATTTGAAAGTTTATATTTAACAGTGCTACCAATACCTGTATTACCAACTCTTAGTGGATTAGCTCTTCCAAGACTTGAACTACTACTCAAACTTGATGTTCTACTTAAAACACTCTCCGTTCTTGCTCTAGCACCAACCATTGCGTTAACTTGAACACCCCCACCACCTGCTAAATTAATTATAACTGGAGAAGCCATACATATAACAACACTCTTAGCTAATTTCTTTTTAATATTCCTACCTGTCATATATCCTCCTTAAAAACTTTTAAACTATAACTTCAAAATACTAAATTTAACATATAAACCTTACACTCTTTATCGTCTACAAAATAAAAACTCTTTACAATTACTTGAAATTTTTTTGTAACACTACAATGTTACATAAATAATATAAAATTATTAAGAAATTTTTAGAGGTTTTATTATGCAAAATTTATTAAATATAATTAATTCAAAAATAAATAATTTAGATTCAAATATAGAAGAACTTTTATATGACGAATTTTTACTAACTTTACAAGACATAAAAAAAGACTTTAAAAATAATTCAGAAATAGATTTGAAAAAATATTTTAATAAATTAAATGCCATACAAAATGTCAAAAAAAATATATCTTCATACCTCAATTCATACAATCCCGAATTAGAATCTAATCAAAGTAATAACGAAAATATAGAATTAGATGAAGCTATATCAGTATCATCAAATATTTCACCAAAACCAAATTTTAAAGATTTAGAATCAAAAATAAAAACTTTCACAAATATACCTGAGGACAACTATTACTTTTATAACTTAAATGAAAATTATGGAGAAATTGAAGACAAATTAAATCTAACGTATTCATTAAAAAAACTCGAAGATTTCAATTTATTTTCAATTAAAATAAGTGGATTAAAATTATTTGACAATGTTTTTTTAGGTAGAACACTTAGTGAATCTATGGTAAAACTTTTGTCTTTTTTATTCATGCTAAATGAAAAACCTTTCATAACTATTTGTGAGAAAAATTCAAAATATTTTTCCACATCACCATCAAATATGAAAAGAGCTATCACTTTGAAAGAAAACAAATGCTATTTTGAATCAAATGTTGATGAAAGTGAAGCTTATGAAATGATAAAATCATTTTTAGATCATATAAATATAAAACTTTCAGCATGTAAAGTACTTTTAAGTTGTTCTACAACTAAACCTAACGAAAGTTATATAACTTTTGTTCTATAATTAAATAAAATAAAAGGGCAACATAAACATATGTTGCCTTATCTATACCTGCTAATATTCAATATCCAATATACATATACCATTATCATCTACGTAATAGTATACGAATTCTACCATAAATTCATTTTCAAGTCTTACTCTTATTCTATAATACATGTTTCCTAAAAAATCAAAAACATCTCTATATGTATATTCAATAATATCATAATTCAAAATATCTTGCACTTTTTCTAAAAATATTTCTTCATCTTTAAACCTCTTACACAAAAGAGTATCCAATACTTCCACTTTTCTTCCCCCTTATTACATGATAAAAACAAAAAACGTTCGACAAGTATAATAAAACATCTACAATAATTTTAATTGTATTAATTATATAAACATATATAGATTTTTACAACATTTTTATATCATATAATCATTTTACTTTCTAACTCTTTACTCTCTCTCTCATTTTTTAAGACTGAAACTAATTTAAACCCAAACTCAAATAACGAACCAACACAATTAGACGTTATTATATTTTTATCTTGAACAACTTTTTGTTTTAAATATATACCATTC
>NZ_LXFF01000006.1 GCF_001655775.1 Candidatus Arthromitus sp. SFB-turkey | reverse complement strand
AGTATTTAAAATTTTAAATACTGCTTGTTTAACTCCATCAATTAAATCATTATATCCATTTATTAACTCCTTATTTATATCCATACGATGGTTTTTACTAGGTTCAATATTTCTTTCTATACTATTAATAGATAAATTAATATTAACTTTTGGTATCATTTAACCACCCTATCTAAAATAAGATATTTTTGACCACCTTGTATACGAAAAAGTATTACATCGTCTCCTGGTTTTAATTTTAAATCAAGTCTTGCGACTCCAACTTTACCATCAACTTCACATTTTAATTCATAGACCTTAAATATATCTCTCATAATTAATTGTTCATTAGATAGTGTTAATTTGTTCTCAACATTAACACTCAAAGGGCTAGTAGAATCAATCTTACCAAAAACAATATTTACTGGTTTAATATTTTCAACTGCATCAATTGAAGCTTTCTTTATAGCTACTAATAAATCATTTGTATCAAGCAATAAACTCTCCCCCTCTTAATGTTAAATCCATAAAATGTTCATTGTTTTTAAACTCATGCTTACATTTTTCAACTATCATCAAATTATTAATTTTAGTATCTCCTAAATCAAGCTGTACCACAACCATAGAGCCACCCCTAACTCTTATATCTCCAAAAGCATTTTTAACTGATAATGTTCTAGATTTTTGATTGTATAAAGAAAGAAGTGCATCTGCTTTAGCTTTTCCATTTTCCCCCTCTGAAATAGTATCAAAATACTGCAGAACTCCCCACTTATTTATATTATTTCCATCTTGTGATATATAAACATCCCTTTTTCCAATATCTTTATTATCATAAGTAAGTTTAATTTTGTTATAAGTTTCAGAATCAATACTTGAAGAATAGTCAAAATTCTCTCCAGTATCAAAATCTATTAAAATTTCAACAACCATAGAAGATATATTTTTGAGAGTTATTTTCCCAAAATCATCATATAAAACATACATTTCTTTTTTATTTTCGAGAGTTAGATCAAGTGCATTTTGAATCATATCAAAAAGAGTTGTATTTTCTTCAATCCTTGATGGTATCTTAAATCCTGTATCTTCTATTTCTCCACATTGCATTTCAAAATCCTCTGAAATCATTTTTATAAGTTCACCTGCTGTCTTATTTGTATAAACATACGTATCTTTATTTTTAAAATACCTTAATTGATCATAACAAGTAACACTTATAATTTTTTCTTTATCTCTTTTTAAAGTAAAAATAAATCCGTAAAATACTTTCTCTCCATCAACCTTAAAACTAACTGCATTTCCTTCTTCTATTTTAAGATTTCCATCATCTAAAATTTTAAAATCAAGTTGTCCTGGAACACCTTTTCTTTCTGTTTTCCAAACAATAGAATCTTCAACTAATGGTAAATATATATCAGATTCATTTTGTATAATAAGTTCAAATTCCATAATTAAACTCCCTTGACACTATCTTTAGTAACCCAACCTAAATGAGACCCTTCAGGAGTTGTTACGTGATATGGGTGTGAACCTTTCTCATTTATAAGGTTAATTTTCCCTTTATAATTAGTCCTAGTTTGTCCAGGTCCTTTACCATAACTATCTCTATGTAATCTACCATTAACAATAACGTCAGAGCCTATCATTATTTTACTCTCATCAGCTTCTCTTTTTTCTTCGACCTTAGCTTCTTGTTTATTATCTTCATCTTTAGACTTTTCTATTTTAATTTTTTTAGTTCCAAAAGGTTTGTATTGTTTAAGTTTTATAGACAATATTACATCAAATCCTTCTTCTGCATCTTCATTTATTTCATACTCTTCCAAAGATACTTTTATATTTGTATTAAATAGTGGTGTTCCATCAGGACGAGTTCTAGTAACTATGAACTGAAATGGTTTCTTGTCCGTTTTTAACTTATTTATCTTATCAATAAATTTATCTGCACTTTCAAAGCCATCTTTATAAATACTAAATGGATACTTTGTATTAGGGAGCATTGCATCAAATTCTATATCTAAAAGTCCTGGATCTTTAAGCATATTAATTTCTCCATGATTTATTAAGTTCAAAGTCTTATTTTGACTACTAAACCCTATTTTTATAGATTTAGGAGCTATAGGCAATAAAACTTTATCTAAATATATACTATACACTAAACATGCACCCCCTCTGCCATTTTTTCCATAGCATCCTGAACTCCTGTAGCCAATTTATGGATAATTCCATCTAAATCCATACCACTACTAACATTATTAGTAATACCACCCATATCCACTTTAATTTCTGCTGTAGTAAATCTATTAATAGTTTCTCTCTCAGCAATATCTCTTAAATATTTTAAATCTTCTTCAGATACCTGAAGAGAATCTCTAATAGCTCCAGTATTTCCTGCTGTATCTTTCACACCACTTCCTATATCATTCAAACTATTTTCTATCCCATTTAATCCCAAATCATTACCAACACTCAAATCCATACCATTAAGATTAGCTATATTACCAAAACCTAATCCATCTAATATATTTGAAAATTTATCTCCTATAGAATCTCCCCAAGCTGCTCCACTATTAAATGCATCTTCAACCCAACCATCACTAAAAGCATCGAAAGTATTAAAGCCTTCATTAAATGCATCTATAATTGATTTATATTCTCCTTTATTTTCTTGTAATTCTGCTGCTTTATTAGCGTATTCGTTGGCTTTATTAGTAATTCCAGAGTAATCAAAATTAATAAAAGGTAATTTATTGAGAGCTGCACAAATACCAGCTACTACATCTAAAGCAGTGGACAATAAATTGTAAAACCAAGATTGAATATTAGCTATAGAATTAGAAAAAGCTGTTTTCATATTATGTGCTAAAGCATCAATTACATTTCCAATACCTATCCCAATATTTGCCGCTACTTTAAATAAATTTACGAAAAATTGTATAACTACATTAATAGCTCCACAAATCAAAGAAAACCCACTGTTAGCAACACCTGTAGCTTGAGCAATACTATTTGCAAAAACAAATACAACACCAACAACAAGTCCTAAAAGTAAAACAAACTGAGTCAGTGGAGATAATGCAAGAGCCTTATTAAATAACATTTGTGCTAACGCAGCTAAAAGCTGTACTCCTTTATAGATTCCTAAAATAGCTATGTATGCTCCTAAGGCAGTAGCAATTGAATATATAATTGGAGATATCCAACTCCAATTATCTACAACAACTCTAGCAACACTCATAAAAATATTAAAGGCAAAAGATAAAACACTACACATTATTTGTAGTGCTACAGTTATACCAGATGCGATACCTTCTATTACACCCCAATTATTGTTAATAGCATCTACAAACTTAAGTACATAAGGATAGAGCTGACCACCAATTACTTCTTTCATATCTCCTAAAGCATTATTTAACTGTATAATCTTGCCTTGAGGAGTATCACTCATTGTTTGATATAATCCACCCCATGAATCTTGTATAACTTGAGATATAGCTGATGCAGCTCTCATCTCTTCAGACATAGATGCATAGTCATCTCCTAATACTGATACAAGTTGTTGATGAGTAGCAGTACCTTCTATAACTGCCTTCTGAGCATCGGTGAATTCAAAACCTTTTTTGGTCATAGATTCATAGCTACCAGTCATAATCTTACCTAAACCTGTAGCATAATTAACCATGGACTGCAGATCTACTTCTCCACCACCTGACATACCCATTGCATAGTCTGCTAAAGTATCCATCATAGTCGTAATAGCATCAACATCACTAAAATATGTAGCAAATTCTGCTGCACCTGCAATCATAGCTTCATCACCATAAATACCTGCACTTTGAATCTCACTAGCTTTTTTCGTAATAATATCAAATTGATGATTTAAAGCTTTAGTTCCAGCACTTACTTGTACTGTAATAGGTTCAATATTATCTTGTATAGCATTTATATCTGATATAGCCTTATCAGTACTTACTACAGCCTCAGCTTCAAACTGTGCTACATAACCTGCATCCAATGTATTACGAAGCACTGCTCTTAGTTGATTTTCTGCATTTGTCTGAATATTATATAAATCTGTATACTCCTTAATTGCTCCAAAAGCTTTTTTTATTGACTGTACTCCTAAATAAGCACCAACCATAGATTTAATAGATCCAGTTAATTGATTTGCAAGATTAAAACCATCATTAAGCTTTTTATTAAACTTATCTTGACTTTGCATATTATCTCTAATGTGCATCTCTGCACCACCAATAGTATTAGATAACTTTAAATATGCACGATTTGCAGATTCAATATCCATGTTCTCAACTGCAATATTAAGTGCTTGTTGTTCATCTACAGCTTGAGAAAGTTTATTTCTTAGACTCTCAAGTTGATAGTTAGTTGATTCATCTAATACACTTAATGGATTATTTTCAATCTCTAATATTTTGTTTTTAATACCTTCAATACGTACTTGAGCAGCATTTATATCTGCAATCATAGCATTAGGCAAAATATCAATTTGAGATGCAGTATTAGAAATTTTCATTTGAGATTCATTTAATTTATTTAAAAGATTATTAGTGCTTAGAATCTCCTGATTAAATCTATCAACACCAGAGTTTGTAAAAACTTCAAAATTAGGTGATACCCAAGCATTATCGAATTTAGGTGCATCTATACTTTCAGAACTAACTTTAGTAAATGCATCATCTAATTTTTGTATGTCCATAGTCGCTTGATTTATGGAATTTCTTACATCATCTAAAGCTGAAGAATCTAATGGAGTACTAACACTTTGGTGGAGACCCTCCATGGTTCTAACACTCAAATTTACAGATTCAATTATATTGTGTATAGTAGCACTAAAATTATCATGTAAATCAAGTGATGTCTTTAGCATTTCATCACCTCTTTTTCTTAGCTTTACTCTCTAGTTTCTTTCTCTCTTTTTTATCACTGTCAACTTTTATATCTATACAAGCAATTACAAAAGCTTTTTCATTTTCATCCATATTTAGAAATACAGATGGAAGTATTTTTAACTTAAGAAGGGCATAGTAAGCATAATTTGCTTCTCCATCCCCTTCTAATATTAGTTTTTTGCGTTATCTACCTTATCTTCAAGACTTACATTAAATCCATTAAAATTTTGTATAAACGTAACAAAATCCTGGTATTCTCCAGGATCGTCTATCATTTCTTTTATTAAATCTTCTGGGGTCATAACTCCATATGAATCTTGAAGTTCCTTATCAAATAAATTAGGTTCAATTATGCAAGAACAAAGCATTTTAGCCAAATACTTAGATGTATTTAATTTTGGTCTAAATATATTTGGTTTACCTGTTACAGGTATATCTACTGTACATGCTTCTCTTATATCTTCGTTCTCTTTTGTTGTTAGAGGTTTAATAATAAATTTAATTGGTTCTCCATTTTCATCTAATAAAGATTTAGTTGGAGCAAAAGTTGTATTTTCTTTCTTTATCTTATTTTGTTTCATGAATCTAGAAAATTTAGACATATATTACACCATCCCCATAAGTAATTTAAATTTTTCTGGCATTTTAAAATCTTCAAAAGTAAAATCCATATCTTCTTCCAAATATTCACCGTCTGCGTCAAATTTCGCAAGTACTCCCCCATCAATATTACAATCAAAAAGAATTATAGTTTGACGACCTGCTGAACTTGTTGGATCTTCATTTGAAATTTGTGTTTCAAAATAAACATCTTCACCAGTATCTTTATATATTTCCATTAACTCTCTAAAAATCGAAGTGTTAAAATGAAACGTTGCTGACCCTGTACCTGCCCATCCAGAACTTTTATTACCCTTACCTGTTTTACCTAAAATAGGAATTTCTGTTTTATTCTTTTCAAACTTAGCCTCTAAATTTATTGCTTGCATAAATTTATATCTGTTTCCACGTATAGTTACAAAACATTCAGCAAGTTTTGCAGATAAAGCATCTTTTGAATGCATTGTAATATTTTGAGATGCAAACAGCTGTATATTTACTTTCTTCATAGTTTTATCTTTATTCATAAAAAACCTCCATTAAGAAATCATAACAGTCATATAAAGTTTAGACATAGCATTAACTACAGTTATAGCATCATTAACTATTACTGATTTTTTGTTATCTCCTTGAAGTACACTTACATCCTTATCACTAAAATTTTCTATAGCTCTAATCTTTTGTAAGTCTTGATGGTGTTTAACAATATCTGTCCAAAGAGATATTCTACCAGCATTATCATTTGGTATCTCACCAAGATATTTAGTATTAAAAATTACTGCTATATCATTAGCTACCTGATCTATTACTCTAATAGTTTGATTATCTTTAAATATTTCCCCTTGTTCTTCCGTAATCGTAACTTTAGAATTTATATCATCAAGTACTCTTATATCAGACCCTACTTTATGTAATACAAACTCTCCTAATTTCAAACACTCAGCTAATTGATTTTGAGTATAATTTGTATCAACTTCAAATTCTCCATTATAAATTTTATTTAAGTTAGACTTATTAGCAGGGCATCCACCAATTATTCCTGTAACAAAATAAACAAGAGATGATTCTGAGTCTTTTAAAACTCTATTTTTAACATTAACTACTCCTAAATAATCAGCTGCCTTATTATATAGAACCAATTGAAATTTAGATCCAATTTCATCTCTAAGCCGTTTACAGAAATTAATATATAAAGATTTTGTAGTATCATCTGTTGTTGTAATACCCATAGCATTAAATGTATAGGTTTCTATTTTATCTAAATATTTTTGATGTGCTGCTCCATTAACAGTTCCATTAGTTCCACCTGTTAAAGCTATTCCTGATTCTTCTTGTAGTGTTAAAGATGCAGTTTTAAACTCAACATAATCATTTGATATTAAATTCAACTTATCATTTACAGTTTGAGTATCTAATAACACATCTCCTAAATATGTCATAACGTCATAATAACCAGGGTTATCTACATTATTTTTAATAACTATTTTTATATCGTTTCCACGAGTTCCACAATATTTAGCTGTCGCATACTTGTTAGATGCCTTAATTCCCCCACTTGTTAATCTATAAGCATAAAGCAGTTTTATATTTTTAAATAAATCTCTTAATCCTTTAAGTTTTTCATGAGTGAAATCATATCCAAAAAACTTTAGAGCATTTTTTTCTAAATCTTCCTGTGTAACTTCAAATATAGAATCTTCAAATCCCCAATCTAGTTCAAGTGGCATTGTTGCAATACCTCTATCTGATAAATTGGAATCTGCAGACTTAACTGAAATAAAATTAATATAAGTTCCAGGAAGTACTTTATTTTGAGTAATAAAATTTCCTCCACCTAAAGCCATACTAAATCACCTCTTTATTTAAAAAATCAACAATCATACTTTCTACATCAGAGAGCTTATATTTCTTATCATCTTCTAATAAAGCACTTAAAATATCTCTCTTATCTTTAAATCTATTACTTTTCAAAATTTGTTCTTTTGAAAACAAAATTTCAATTTCATTTACTAGCTTTTCTTTCTTCTTTTCCATTTTTTATCACTCCTTAACATTTAACCTTTGAGAAATATCTCCCATAGGGATTGTATCTTCTGTTTTATGATAAAAGGCATTATAATTAACATAAAAATTAAGTACGCCATCTAAAATATCATGCTTTAATCCTGTTCCTCTTAATAAATCCCCTTGAGCATTTAACCACTCTAAACACTTATATAATCTTTCTGCTACACTATGGCATTCTTTATTTTCATTCCCTTTGTTTGGAAAGTAATTTATACAAAATTGATTCTCTCTAAAATATCTCTTACCTAAAAACACATCATTAGTTGAATTAAAATTGTAAATAAAAAAACAAGGTTCATTAAAACCTTGTTTAATTGATTCAGTATAAATTTCATACTCATCGCCAAATTCAGAATTAATAGCTATGCTTATTGAATCTATTAACTCATTTATCATTATTTAAATCCACCTTTTAAAAGCTTATTCATTTTATCTTTTACAGCCTTTTGCATAACATTTTTAACTTCTGTTTCTGCTTTCTCAAGCATAAACTGACCTTCAACCCAACCTTTATGATTTTTTGTTCTATGTCCTTTTTCAACATATATAGCATAACTAACATCATTAACTACATCTACACTTACTCCTTTGGGTAGTCTTTTTAATGGTAATGTAGTCCAACCTTTTCTTAAAGATCCTGTCTTTCCTTGAGGTGTATTTCTAATTACGCTCCTTAAAAGTCTGCCTGAAAGTTCTTTAACTGTTGATTCTAAACAATTGTTAATTTCACTATCAGATAGAGCTTTACCTATTTTATCTCTCATTTTCTTTAAATCATTAAAATTAAATCCACTCATTAACTCCACCCTTTAAATAATTCTAAAATTATTTCTTGATGAGTGCTATAAACTGCAGATTCTCCACTATTTTTATAAATATTTTCTACATCATTTTGAGTAACTATTATTTTACTTCCTGGATTTATTTTAACATCAGGAGATAGTATTAATTTAATAATTTGAGCCACTCCATTAAATATTGAAGTTTCATTAGTATTAGAAGTAGATGAAAAAGATAATCTACAGGGAACATTTTCTAAAACAATTTCTTCTTTGAAACCTGTAGATTTATTTTCATTTTTAACTTTTCTGTATTCGACTACAGTACATAATCCTGTATACATAGATTCTTTCGCTTTTTTTATTCTTACCATCTGATTCTCCGATAACATGAAAAATCATACTCCTTATTAATTAAATAATTAATTAACTCATCAAATCTTTGTTCAGGTGTTTTTGAGTTATCACTAAAAGTAATATTAGTGTCTCCTTCTTGGATTTGCTTAATCACACTTTCAAAATTTATAGATTTTAAACTATCTGGATCAAATGTTTTCTTTTCGATAAAAAAGTTACCTACAACCATATCAACTAAGACATTATTTAATTCTTCTGGTATTTCATCTATATTACAATCAGTTTTTACTTTGTTTTCTATCTTTTCAATTATGAATTTAATAGTTAATAGATCACTATGTACTACTTCATAACCAAACCATTCTAATCTATTAATTACTAACTCATTCATTTTTTCTTACTCTTTTCTTTTTATCATTTGTTTGACTATCTTTAATTTCAGTTTTTTCATCTTCTATTTGATTATCTTTAGTTTCATTTTTATCATCTTCTATTTGATTACCTTCAGTTTCATTTTCAACAATAAAACCCATGGTTTTAAGTTGTTCAGCTACTTCTTTATCTTTTGTTACAGCTACACCTTTTTTAAATTTTATAAGTGGTTTATTCTTATTTGTATCCCAAATAACACCATTCTCTTTTCCAGTAATTTTAAACATCTTATCCTCCAATTAAGCAAGATTTGTAATAGAACCATGTAAAAACGCTGGACCATGAGCAAGTCCAATTTGTCCATAAATTTGTATTCTATCAGATGCCCCTATTTTAGCTAATTCTTCTTCAAAAAGTACACCTTTACCCTCTACCTCTTGAAAAACTGGTGCAATAAGAGCAACATCTGCTATCAAAATTGAATCATCTGGCATAA
>NZ_LXFF01000005.1 GCF_001655775.1 Candidatus Arthromitus sp. SFB-turkey | reverse complement strand
TTTAAATCGTATTTTTCTAAATATTCTTTCAAAACAAGATTAGAATAAGACTTATCATTAAAAATTTTATTTAAAATTAATATACTTAAATATCTAGGATTTTTTTTAGTCATATATACTAATCTCTCCTTGATACTAATGCTATAAGTCTTAACAAACTCATAATTGACATTAACGCCGCTGCTACATAAGTTAATGCTGCACAAAAAAGAACATTTTTTGCACCGCCAACCTCTTCTCCACTCAACAAGTTCATACTAGCTATAGACTTTATTGCTCTATTTGATGCATTTAACTCAACAGGAAGAGTTACAAGTTGAAATACAACTGTAAAAGAAAACAATACGATTCCAATAAGCAAAAGAGGTTTAACACTCAATATCAATCCCATAAAAAACAACACCCATGAAAAACTAGATCCAAAATTTACAGCCGGAACTATCTTATTTCTTAAAATAAGCGGGGCATAATTAATATTATGCTGTATAGCATGACCCACTTCATGAGCTGCTATTCCAATTGAAGCTATTGAAGTTCCATAAAAAACATCTCTTGATAATCTAAGTTTTTTTGCTCTTGGATCATAATGATCTGTCATTTGACCACTTACTAATTCAATATCAACATCATAAATTCCATTTGCTCTTAGTATACTTGAAGCAGCTTGTTCACCCGTAATTCCTCTTTGACTATCTATCCTTGAATATTTTCTATATGCTTGAGAAATTTTATACTGAGCAATAGCTGATACAATCAATGCAGGTAACAATAAAATTAAAGTTGAATCATAATAAAAAAACATAAAAATCACCCCTTAATTTAATTTTAATTCTTTTATAGTATTACCATTTAAAAAAGATTTAACTGACATAGCTTTCTTATTTTCAAATTGTAAAAAAGTTATCATTATCCCCCCCTGTCCACATTTAACTAATATTCCTTCTTTATCTACATTTAATATCTGTCCATACTCAAAATCCACATATTTTTTTTCGTCAATATCACAATTTTTAGCTTTATAAATTTTCATTTTTTTTTCTTCATATAAACAATATGCAAGTGGCCAAGGATTTAAACCTCTTATTAAATTTACAATTTCTTTAGACGATTTAGAAAAATCTATATGTCCAAATTCTTTTGTAAGCATTGGAGCATATGTGCTATTCTTATCATCTTGTTTTTCTCTTGTCAATTCATTTTTTTCCAACTTCAACAGCGTATCTCTAATTGCATGTGCACTCAAATTTTTTAATTCATCGTGAAGTTCTCCAGCAGTCATACCATCAATTATATCAAACTCATATTTATTGATAATGTCTCCGGTATCTAAACCTTCATCCATAAACATAGTTGTAATTCCAGTCTTTGTATCACCACTAATTATTGAAAAATTTATAGGTGATGCACCTCTATGTCTAGGAAGTAATGATGCATGGGAATTTATACATCCAAATTTCGGAGAATCTATAATTTCTTTAGGTAAAATCTTACCATATGCAACAACAATAATCACATCTGGTTTCAATTCTTTAATTTTACTAATAAATTCAATATTACCTTTTATTTTTTCAGGCTGATAAACATCTATTTGCTTTTCTAATGCTACTTCTTTAACTGGTGAAAATTTCATATTATACCCTCTACCAGTTGGTTTATCTGGTTGTGTAACAACCGCTATCACATCATAATTTTCAATTAAAATTCTAAGAGTAGGTACAGAAAATTCAGGTGTACCCATAAAAATTATTTTTAGTTTATTTTTATTCATCGTAACACCTACTACTTTTCTAAAATTTTGTCTGTAAATAAAATACCATTTAAATGGTCAACTTCATGACAAATAACTCTTGCATATAAATCTCTCGCTTCTTCTTCTATAATTTCACCATCTAAATTCATGTACCTAACTCTTAAAACATTAGGTCTTCTCACAATATCTTCAACCCCTGGAACACTTAAACATCCTTCAGCTCCATCTTGCATTTCTGTATCACTTTCATAAATTATTTCAGGATTTATCATAGCTCTTTTTAAAACTTCTATATCAATAACTATAACTCTTTTCAACACACCTATTTGTGGTGCTGCTAAACCTACCCCATCTGCATCATACATAGTCTCAAACATATCTTCAACTAAAATTTTTATATCTTCATCTATATTATCAACTTTCTTACTTATTTTTCTTAAAATTTCATCGCCATCAACCCTAATTTGTCTTAATGCCATTATAAATTTCCTCCTATTTAAAATATTGAATACGGATTTACATCAAAGCTAACCTTATATTCAAATTTAAAATTTTGTAGATTTTCATAAATCATTTCTTTAATTTTGTTATAAACTTCAAAATCGTATTTTCCTTTAATAATAATTTGCCATCTATAATAATCATTAATTTTAGAAATCATGCAAGAAGATGGGCCAAGAATCTGATACATACTAGAAAATTCATTTTTTAATTTTTGATATAAATATATAATAACTTCATCATAAAATTTTACATCTTTAGATTGAAATAATACATTCAAAATATCCGTAAAAGGCGGATAATTTAAAGTTTTTCTTATTTTAATCTCTTCATCATAAAAAGATTTATAATCATTATTTCTAGAATGTCTTATAACATAACTATCAGGATCATATGTTTGAATACACACTTCCCCCAATTTTTCCCCACGTCCTGCTCTTCCAGATACTTGATTCAAAAGTTGAAATGTTCTTTCGTACGCTTTATAGTCTGGAATATTCATACTTAAATCTGCTGCTAAAACTCCAACAAGCGTAACATTTTCAAAATCAAATCCTTTAGCAATCATCTGAGTACCTATTATTATATCAACTTCTTTATTTTTAATTTTATCATAAATTTCACTATAAGAATTTTTTTTTCGAGTTGTATCAAAATCCATTCTTAATATTCTAGCATTTGGAAAAAATTTTTTTGAAAGAAGTTCAACTTTCTCAGTACCTATACCAAAATATTTAACATAATTGCTTCCACACTTAACACATTGATTTTTATTTTTCTCCCCATAACCACAATAATGACACATTAAATATTTACTAGCACCATGATATGTCAAAGTTATATCACAAAATTTACATTTATATACATAACCACACGACCTACAGGAAACAAAACTCGAAAAACCTCTTTTATTTAAAAAAAGGATTGTTTGCTCCTCTTTAAAAATTCTTTCATTAATTTTAGAATACAACGTCTTACTAAAAATTGATTTATTACCCTGATTCAATTCATCTTTCATATTAATAATTTCAATTTTAGGAAATTTTCTAAAATTAACTCTATTTTTAATTTCAAGAAGCTTATATTCATTAATTTTCGCTTTATAATAAGATTCTATACTAGGTGTAGCTGAACCTAAAATAACTTTCAAATTGTCTTTTAGCTTAGAATATTCAATAGCAACATCCTTAACTATATACTTAGGATCACTCTCTGATTTATAAGTACTTTCATGTTCCTCATCAATAACAATACAAGATAAATTTTTAAATGGTAAGAATAAAGCAGATCGAGTTCCAATAGCAACCTTAACCTTACCTGAAATAACTTTTTCCCATTCAGTATAACGTTCATTAACTGTAAGTTTACTATGATAAACAACTACATCATTATTAAATCTACCTTTTACTCTTTCTATCATTTGTGGAGTTAAAGAAATTTCTGGAACAAGAATTATGCAATCTCCACCATTTTTTATAAAATGTTCAAAAATAGCCAGATATAATTCAGTTTTACCACTGCCAGTAACACCATGAACTAAAAATACTTTGTCTTCTCCTTCTATTATCTCATTATAAACCTTTTTCTGTTCATAGTTAAGACATTTTTTTTCATAATTGTCACAATTAATAAATGAAGCAACAGATAATTCTTTTGATTTTATTTTTAAAATACCATGCTTTATAAGCGTGGATATAGAACTTTTTGAAAATTTATTCATTTTACTAAGTTCACTTTTATCATAAATATTTTGATTTTCATAAACAAATTTTAATATTGAAGTATATGGTTCTTTCTTAAATTTGTTTGGAACTTCAACATCAGTATCTAGAAAAATATAATCTTTAATTTTTAAACTTGCATCATCTAAAAATTTACTTGGAATAAACAAACTTATAGCTTCATAGTACGAACAAAGATATTTTTGTTTTATATACTTTATCAATTCCAAAGATTCATTACTCAAAAAAAATCTGTCATCAACAGATTTTATGCTTTTTATGTTTTTTAAATATTTTCTATCACTTTCTAAAAGCTCATTTTCATCTAAAATTTCAAATACAAAACCAAAAACTATTTTATTATGATTTCCAAAAGAAACTTTGACAACACTACCCAAAAAAATATTTTCCATAAATTCATTTGGTATTAAATATGTAAAAAATCTATCAAGCTTATCACTTAACGACTGAATAATTATTTTTGCATACTTTTTCATCAATTCTCCTTTTGAATTTAACCTATATAAATAAAATACTTAGGCAACAAAAATTACCTAAGTACAAAACTTAATCAAACTTTTTTACTCAACATCAATCATTTTATATTGAACTTTGTCTTCGTATATTTGTCTCACAGATTGAGTAAGATAATTAATGTGTTTTTCTTGCTTCACATCTTTATCCTTATCTATATTTTGTCTAGCAACTCTTGCAGAAAGTATAACAAGCGAAAATTTATTATTTACTTTCTTAAGCAATTCACTTATAGATGGTTCAACAATAGAATCTTTCATAAGATTACCTCCCTTTGAATTTAAAAAATGTATTCTTCAAGAAATTTATCCAAATTCATCCTACTTATTCTGTTCATTTCCGTATTTATTATACTATGTACTTTCTCTACCGCACTATCTAAATCATCATTTATAACTGCATAATCATAACTATTCATATACTTAAGTTCCTCACCCACTGATGAAAATCTTAAATTAAATGAAGATTCAGTTTCACTTCCCCTTTTTAAAATTCTATTTTTAAGCTCATTTATAGAAGGTGGCAATAAAAATATATAAACAGCATTTTTATAAACCTTTTGTACTTGAAGAGTTCCCTGAATATCAATTTCAAGAATAATATTATTTCCCTTATTCAGCTCATCTTCAACACCTTTTTTAAGAGTTCCATAATAATTTCCATAAACCTGAGCATATTCTAAAAATTCATCTCTAGACAACTTTTCCTCAAAACTCTTCTTGTCTAAAAAATGATAATTCACACCGTCAACTTCTCCTTCTCTTGGTGACCTTGTTGTGGCTGAAATAGAAATATTATAATTATATTTTTTCATGAGTTCCTTACAAACAGTTCCTTTTCCTGCACCAGATGGTCCAGAAATAACAATCAGCAACCCCTTATTATATATCTCACTCATAAACTACTACTCATCCTCTTCTATCATCAATTGTTCCTTAATATTTTGTTCTTTCATATCAAGTCTATTTGCTACAGTATCTGGTTGTACAGCTGAGAGTATAACATGATCACTATCAGTAACTATAACCGCTCTTGTTCTTCTTCCATATGTTGCATCTATAAGCATTCCCCTACTTCGAGCTTCTGTTACTATTCTTTTGATAGGAGCTGACTCTGGACTTACTATTGCAATAAGTCTATTGGCAGATACTATATTCCCAAAACCTATATTAATAAATTTAATACTCATCTAAAATCCTCATCCTTCTACCCAGCTTAAAAAAATAAAATCAAATTTAATTCTGTATATATGCTTTTTTAATAGATTTATTATATAAATAAAAATAGTTAAATTCAATAAAAAATATTTTAAAAAAAATGGATTATTTCTTAGTAAAACACAAATAAGAAATAATCCAAATATCTTTAAAACTAACTATTTTTTTCACCAATATTGTTATTTGTTCTGTTTAAAATATTAAAATTTCTGTTGGCAGAATTTATGATTTCTGCAATTCCTACTCCTTCTTTCAAAAGCTTACTAGCCCTTCTAGCAACCTTTCCATAATCCTTTTTTTTCAAAGTTTCCATCTTGTAAATCCCCCTTAAATTGCTACGAGTATAGTTTGTACATTTTTTTTATTAATATTCTATTAATTTTTTTGTTCTATTCGCTTTATAAGCTCTAATCTTGAAGCATGTCGTCCACCCTCAAAATCACAATTTATAAAATTTTTAACAATTTCTGTAGCAACACCAAAACCAATTACTCTTGAGCCAAGAACAAGAACATTTGAATCATTATGCTGTCTTGAAAGTTTCGAAGTAAAAATATCATTACATAGAGCTGCTCTAATTCCTTTAATTTTATTAGCTGAAATACTCATTCCAATTCCTGTTCCACAAATAAGAATCCCTAATGAATTTTTATCTTTTAAAACGTTATCACACACCTTTTCTGCATATTCAGGATAATCTACAGACTCATCAGAATATGGTCCACAATCAAATACATCATGATCACTAAAATTTTTAAGAATAAATGAAACTAAATTAAATTTAAGCTCATATCCTGCATGATCTGAAGCGATATATATATTCATAATAAAATTCCTCCATTTATCAAAAATTTATTTTATGTAATAATAAAAATTTTATAATATTACAACAAAGTTTTATACATTTTTTTTAAAAATAAAAACATGTTAAACAATCCTAGTTAACATGTTTTTATTAAACTAAACATTTAAAATTTTCTTTACCTTACTATACAATTCATTTATCCTATTTATGGTTTCCCCTAATTCACTAATCAATTGTTCTTTATCCGATTCAATCGGCACCGTCGTATTTGTTTTTGTTTTTTTATTATTAGCAACGCTTTTTAAAAAATATTCATTTCTATAAGCTATATATAATTTTTGAATAAATTCTTCTACTGGAACATCATCTTGATATTTTCTAAGTTCTTCTTCATTCATATTATAAAATTCCATAATAGCTTGACCTGCTTTTTTTCCTTTTTCACGATCATTTACATAAGCCACAAGTTCATTTTTGATTTGCTTGCTTAATCTTGCCATTATTAACCTCCTAAATTGTTAAGACACATTTACTACAATCTCAAATTAACTATTTCTTTATCCATTATTCTCCAACTTGTAAATTATAAAGTATTTTAAAAATAAAAATAAATTTGGCTTTTGTAATAAATTTATAACGGTTTTTTAATAATCATACTTTACATATTTATGTATTTTTTCTTTATTACAGAACTTATTTGTAACAAAAAAATATAGCTTTTTTATACTTCAATAAAAAAGCTACAACTTTTATTTAATAATTTTTACTTAAAACTTTCATTAACATTTTTATCTTGTTTTACAACCATTCCTTTAAATGTTTCTATCAATTGAGGTATCGAATCTATTATTTTTTCATACGAATTGTTATGATCTATAGGAAGAAGTCTTATTATATCTTCTCTTACAACCAAAAACGCTACGGGTTTTATAGAAACTCCTGCCCCAGCACCTCCACCAAATGGATTCAATCGATTTGATTCACATTGTCTATCTACAGAATTAAATTCTGATCCTCCAGCTGCAAAACCAAAACCAACTTTAGATATTGGAATTATTGTAGTTCCATCTTGAGTATATACAGCATCACCAATAATTGTATTTACATCAATCATATCTTTTATATTTTCAAGTGTGTTTTTCATTAAATTTTCAATTGGATGTTGATCCATTTAACTTCCTCCCTAAAGTAATAAATAAAAAACTTATATATATAATTTGAGCTATTCTAATTTGTAATATACCTTGGAAATAAAATTTTAAAAAATTAGAATTGTAACGAGGAATAACATTAATTTTTGTTTCTTTTAAATCAACATATGTAGAAATTCTTCCTAAAATAAAATAAATAAAACTTGTTAAATGTCCATATAAAATTGCCGTTATATCTGCTTCATCAAGTCCAAACTCCAAATAATTTTCAATAATAAATCTAGGTTTTCGCTTTAAAAATTTAATTTTATTCAAAATTTCCAGCAATAAATTTAATGATATTTGAAAATCTAATCGTTTCTTGTTTGTTTCGTTTTTTAAAACTTCATTATTATGATTTAATTTCTTTTTATCTTTTTCCATAAATTTAGTTATATCAAATTTATATAAATATACATCAAAATTAATATTACTTTCAGAATAGTTAAATATAAATTTAATTTCCACTTTAATAAACATCAAAATTATTAGAAAAATTACAAAAATAAGAATAATAATCATTTAAATTACCACCATCTATATTTTAAAAATAGTTGTTTCCAAAAAATCCTCTATTATCCAAATTTTTAAATATAGAATAGTTTTTATTTTATTTAATCATAATATATTAATGTACTTTCAATAAAATTAGGCGGTGATTTAACTTGAACCTACTCATAAAAATATTTTCTAAAATCTTAGTATCAACCTTATTAATTTCAAATTTACATATCGTTGCATATTCACAAACTAAAAAAGAAAAACCTTACGACTTAAACGCACGAGCTGCTGTGGTAATTGATTCTAAAACAAATAGAATTCTTTTTGATAAAAACGCCCGTGAAATTATGCCAATGGCTAGTACTACAAAAATTCTCACTTCACTAGTTGCTTTAAAATATGGAAATCTTGATAAAAAATTTAAGATTTCATCACAAGCATCTTCAGTTAAAGGTTCAAAAGTTGGTTATAAAAAAGATGAAGAAATATCTCTAAGGGAATTACTTTATGGATTAATGTTTAAATCTGGAAATGATGCTGCAATTGCAATTGCAGAAGGGATAGCTGGGTCTGTAGAAGAGTTTTGCAAACTTATGAATGAGTATGCAAAAGAAATAGGAATTTTCGATTCTCATTTTGAATCTCCTCATGGGCTTGATAGTCAAAATCATTATTCAACAGCTTACGATTTAGCTATATTGACTTCCAAAACAAAACAAATCGACTTTTTCAACGAACTTTCCAAAACAAAACAATATTCAGATACGGGTTTTTCAAGATCCTATCAAAATATAAATAAAATTTTATACATGGTCCCACAAGCCACAGGTACTAAAACTGGGTATACTGGTCAAGCTGGAAAATGTTTAGTTTCTTCATTTAATATGGGAGAAAATAATGAAATAATTGTTGTAGTTCTAAATTGTACTCCAAGATGGAAATCTAGCGAATGGCTTTACAATCACACCAAAGAAAACTTTGAATTCAAAAAACTTTTTTCAAGTAATGACATTGTAATAAATGAATCTCTTGAAAATGGATTACAAATTGAAGGTTTTGTTGAAGATGATATAGTAGTTCCAATAACAAAAGGCGGGGAAGCAAACACAGTAATAACTTTAAATGAAAATGTTAAAAATTCTGATCCAAAAGAAATTGAAAATCTTGAACATTTAGGTACTTTAAAAGTATTTGAAAATAATGAACAAATTTATATAGTCCCTATATTAAATAAAAATTATAAATCTATGTAGCACTTTTTTTTCTTTTTCCATAGTATGTATTATAAATTAATACTATATTTTAAAAGGGGATAAGTAATATGTGTTGTTCTTCTAATTCAGGATATTTTTTAAATCCAGTAAATTGCGGATGTTGCAATCCATGTAACTACAACTGTTATTACACACCACACTGCGGATGTAACAACAACGGTTTATTTGGATTAGGTGGAGGTTGTGGATCTTCACTAGGCTTAATTGCTCTATTTGCTTTACTTTGTAGATAAATATAAATAATAAAGGAATGTTTTAAATCTAAACATTCCTTTATTAAACTATTTTTTTATAAATTATAGGTATATCATATCCAAATGTCTTTTTACCATTACTTTCCATAATTTCTGAAACTTCTAATTTTTCTTCTGAAAATTTCTCAAATAATTTAAATTTAGTGGTTGGAGAAAACATACTAACGCTTCCTCCTTCCCATACACCATTTTTAAATTTATAAATTGCTGGTTCAAACTTTTCAGAAACTTTAAGATTATGATAATCTAATTTTTCTATATTATCATAAATAAAATTAGATTTATTATAAGGTTCAGGAATTTCATAAGAAATCAACTTAACATCTTCATTTTCTTGAACAAAAAGAAATAAATGATGTAAATTACGAGTTTTTCCATTAATCGTATAATAACTCTCTTCAACAATGAAAATTCCTTCAAAATCTGCAGGAAGATTGACAATTTTATCATTACAAATATTGTTAACATGTTCAGCATATGGATAATCAAATATATTTTTATTATTCAATTCTTTCAATTGTTCAGAATTATCAAAATTTCCACAAATAAGCTTAACAAAATCTTTTAAAATACTCATCATAATTAACCCTCCTATAGTTTTTTAAAATTACAAATATATTAATCAACAATTCATTTTAAATAATCAAATAATTTTTACAAAAAAATAGAAAATTGATTAAGAAACCAATTTTCTATATAAAATTCCATATTAATTATCTTTTCAAATTAACAACATCTTGAAGAATTTCATCACTTGTAGAAATAATTTTTGATGAAGCCTGAAACGCCCTACTAGTTACAATAAGATCTGTAAACTGCTCAGCTATATCAACGTTTGACATCTCTAACATTCCTTGTACTATTTCCCCATTTGTTCTAACCTGATCTGGATCAGCACCAAATCCTGAAGAAACTAAAGGAGCTCCTGAGTTTGAAGAATTTAAATACATATTATTTCCCACAGCTTCTAATCCTTCTGGGTTCTTAAAACTAGCTGTTGCTAACTGACCTAAAACAGCAACCTCTCCACCTTCAACTACTGCAGTTATAAGTCCATCTTTACCAATAGAATAAGACATAACTTTTCTTGTAGATCCATCATCCATCTCTACAGAATCTGGTATTCTAAGTGTTTTTAAATCCTCAGCAGCCTCTAAATCAGGATCTTCTGAATCAATAAAATTTATTTTTCCATCTGCGTCCATACCTTGAGTTCCGTTACTCTCCATCGAATATCCCAAAACTCTTTCTCCACTAGACGTAACCAAATAACCTTCAGAGTCTAATGATAAAGAACCATCTCTTGTATAAAAAATTTCTCTTCCACCAGCATCTTCAATAGTTCCATCTGCACTTAACTTTATATCATCATCTTGATGAGCAACAGGACCTTTTGCTACCATAAAAAATCCTTCTCCATCCATCGCAACGTCTAGTGCTCTTCCAGTTGGTTGCATCATACCTTGACCCATAATTCTATCAATACTTCCGATACTAACACCAAGTCCAACTTGTTTAGCATTACTTCCTCCTAGATTATTAGAAGCACCTACAGCATTTGAAGAATTTTGATATAGCATGTCCTTAAAAACAACTCTTGAACTTTTAAACCCTGTTGTACCAACGTTAGCTAAATTGTTTCCAATTACATCTAATTTTGTTTGCTGAGATTTCATACCACTAATACCTGCATACATACCTCTAATCATAAAAATTACACCTCATTTATATAAAATTTTACTCAAAAAATAACAAAACCCACTCTAACAAATTAGAATAGATAAAATTAAACTTCATATGCAAATACTGAATACTGTTCATAATTTTTGTTATTATATGCTTGTACAGTTTTTCTCTCTAGATTTAAATTTTTTATTTCATTATATATATCACTTATTTTGTTTTTCATTAGAGTTTCTAAAAGCAAATCCATTTTTAAAATTTCTAATTCCTTAGAACATTTCATAAATAAATCTCTATCGCAACCTTCAAGCTCATTTAATATTATTTGTCTTTGATCTAAAAGATCCAAAACTAAATCTGTATCTCCGAAATTCACTGCATCAATAAGGCTCATTGTTAAATTCTTAAACGACTTCAATTGATTATAAATAAATTCTTCCATAAAATTCACCTCTAATCTCAAACTTAAACAATCATAAAACTAACAATTAATAAGAAAAAATAGAAGATTGTGATTGTAATTTTGATAACGCAGTTTCCATTCTCGTAAATTGTTTATAATATCTTTCTTCCCTTCTAGTAATAAAATCATTAAGTCTATCAATTTTCTTTTCATGTTCCTGCATGGCTCTTGAAATGACATTATCATTTAAGGTTGAATCTCCAGATATTCCAGCTATTTCAATAAAAATACCTTTTTTACCATCATTATTTCTAGTTGTTCTGGTAAAATCATTCAATACATCATTAATTCTTCTAAATATTCCTTGGTCAGCATTCTTAGCTTGTCTCTGTTCTGCAGTTAAATTAGGATCATAATTTTCATAACCACTATCAGATGTTTTAGTAAAAATATCTGATATCATTTGTGGGTCATTAGCTAGTGCTTTTCTAAATTTTTCTTCATCAAACTTTATTTTTCCGCCTTCTCTATAATCATTTGATGTATCAAAACCTATGTCTTTTAAGTTTACAGCAACTCCTTCAACGGGTGTAAATACAGCACTTCTTAATTGATACATAAAATTTTCAATTTCAGATTCATTTCCAAGTATACCTTCTTTTGCTTTTTTCTCCCAAAGCTCAATTTCTTTTTCAGTCATTTCATCTTTTTGGGCTTCTGTTAAAGGTTTATACTTTGAGTTTTTACGTTCCTTAGTTTTAGTATTAAGGTCGTCCATTATTTTGTTAAAATCTTCAACAAATCCTTTTACAAGTTCAACAGTTTTATCAGTATCACTTACTACTGAAACTTTTATAGGTTCTGTTGGCATACTTTTTATGTCAAAATTTATTCCTGATAAAGTAAAATTGTTTGATGAAAACTCAAATGTATTTTTATTTCCCTCACTATCTGAAAACTCAACAACTGCACTTTCTCCTTGAGCTTTTAGAGTGTTTGTCCCAAATAATGAATTTAAAAAATTTCCACTAACATCTGAACCTTCAAGACTAACTTCTTTACCTGTGCTCTTAGATTCAATAGAAAAACTTCTTGAAATTGAATTATAGGAAATATTCACTCCTGCTTTACTAGAAATATCAGAAAAAACTTGTTTTACTGTTAAATTTTTTCCAGCTTTATATTCATCTGTATCTTCTGTAGCACCAAAATCATATTTAAATGTTTGTCCATTAATTTTAAACTCAACTTTTTTATCAGTTGCACCATCAAAGTTTAATAAATTACTCATTTTTTCTTTGTTAATATCTAAAGTAATATCCAAACTATTTCCGATTCCAATTGAATTTGCAGCATTCCCACTAATTATAATTTGCTCTTTACTATCAGTTTTAAAAACAAGTTTTCCATCAATAACTTCTGATTTAACAACAGTTGATTTTTCATTTATTTTTTCTGAAACTCTTTTTAAAACTTCCTCATTAGTTCCATTTGTATCAACACCAGATAAATCTACAATAACAGGCTCTTGTCCTCTAACACTTATAACTAACTCAGAATTTTTACCACTTATAAAACCTTTTGTATATTCTAACTTATTTGATTTTGAGGCAGAATTATTTTCTATAGAAACAGTTGGTACATCAAATTTAAACTCTTTATCTGAAGTTGCTCCTTCAATTACTACTTGTCCATCTTTGACTTCAATCTTAACATCAGAATTATTAAATTTTTCCCCATCACTTCCTACTGAATTTTTAAGTTTAGATTCAATTTCTTTCGCAAGTTCACTTGCAATACAACTTTTTTGTGATAACTCTAATTCATAATCAACACCATTGGTAGTAATTTTCATCTTAGAATTTTCATCTGTTATAGAAATTTTGCTTAAAACTTCAAGCTCTCCACTATCATTAATTTCTACCTTATATTTATCTTTTAATTTCTCACTATTTTGTATCTTTGAATTAATCTCCTTTGCAAGATCTGTAGGACTTGAAAATGCTTTATTTTCAATTTTTATTTTTTCCCCATCTATAGTTATTTCATCATTTGTTTCATCTATTATAATAGGAATTTTTAATTCTCCCTTAACAGTTGACTGATTAATAACATTTGTTCCTGTAACTTTAGCCGGCTTTGCAATTTGAGATACATTAAGTTCAAAATTTCCTGGTTTCGCATCATTACTAGCCAAAACACCAACTATAGTACTGTCTGTTGTAGTTGTTGCCTTAATTCCTGATAATGATGAAGAACCCATTATATATGTTTCTTTATTTAAAGGGTCAAAATACTTCTTTGTAAAATTTCTAACATTGGTAATCATTTCTCTGTATAATTCTTGTCGCCACTCTAGGATTTGCTTATCTTGATTTATTCTGTCTACTTTACTTTTTTCAGTTTGAAGCATACTTTCAACAATAGCTTTAGTATCAAGTCCAGAGGCCATACCAGTCATCTGAATAGATGCCATAAAATTCCCCTCCTTACCTTACTTTGATTGCTGTAATTTATCATAAACCTCATGCCACATATCACTAACTTCTTGGACAACAGGAAAAACTTCATCAAGTATAGCTTCACTTTTTTCAATATTACATCTTGAAAGTCTATCTATTATAAAAGCATATATACTTTTCAAATTTTCAGCCCAAACTCCACCTTTACTAGTATCAAGGGTTATCATAAGTTCATAAAAAATATCTTGAGCTTTAACTAAATTTGTATGAATCTCTTTTAAATTGTTAGTCTTAAAGGCTAGTTTTGCTATTTTACAAAACTTAACAGCCCCATCAACTAACATAATTAAAAGTTTTTCCTTAGATGCTGTGTTAATACTATTATTTTTATAAGTATCTCTTGCATTCAACATAAATACTACCTACCTATTTTCAAATAATAATTCCTTTTAAACTACTTGTTTAAATGTTCGATTTTAGAAATAACATCCATCATATTTCCTGAAACAGATTTCTTATTCTGAGCACTTACATCCTGAATTAATTCTTTTCTTAATATTTTTAATTCTTTAGGAGCATCAATAGCAATTTTAACTGAATTTTCTTCAATTTTAACAATTTTAATTTCTATGTTATCTCCTATAACTAAACTTTCCTCACGCTTACGTGAAATAACTAACACTTATAAATCACCCTCTTTTGACAACTAATGACTGTCTAACTAAATAATCTTCTCTACTCAAAATAATTTGTTCTGAATCCCCTGTGTTTATGTTAACAATTATAGGTGCTCTCAAATTAATAGTAATTTTTTCTACATCGTTATTTAATGTAACCACACTTAAAATCAAAACATCATTTGCATCTTTTATATTCAATCTACTCATTACAGAGTCATCAATTTCTACTTCATAGTTAGGAAAATACATATATGGATCAACCAACAAAAGAGAGATTTCTTTTTCTTCTGAAGAACTTAAATTAAAGAATCCCGCTTGTTCTAAAGCAACTAAATCGAAATTCTTAAGTCCATCAAACCCAGGCAAACCTTTTTTAAATACTATGCTTCCAGTTTTTAAAACAATTTGTTCTCCCATTTAACAAAATTCCTCCTACAATAAAACAATTTAAAAATACTTTTTTAAAATATTTTTAATATTATTATGGTCTTGTTTAAAAAATATATACAAATAACTTTATCTTAAATAATCAATTAAAGATGGTTGCATAATTTTTGAACTTGCTTGAAGTGAAGCCGTATACATTGTAGATGCCGTAACATATTCAATTGTTTTTTCTGCAAAATCTATATCCTCTATACTTGACAAAATTTCCTTTATGTTAAATTTTTCTTCCTCATTTCTTTCTAATGCATCTTCCATTCTATTTTGTTTTGTTTTGTTTTAATTATTTGTTTTTGTTGTTGTTTTNNATTTTGTTTTGCTCCTATTTCACCTCTAATTGACAATACATTTTGGAGTGCACTATCTATTTGACTTAAATTATCCGTTATCAACTCTTTATAAGAATCTTGATCAACAGAATCTAAATTTTCCAAAATATTATCGAAAACATCCATTAAATTAAAATCTGTTCCTTCTTTATCTTGAAATTCCAAAATTTCACCTGCATTAACTCCATACTCAACTTTAACACCTGTAGATATTTCCATTTCCAAAGATTGTTTTATTTGATTTAACTCTACATCAGTTATTGCTTGGCCATCTTTTCCGTTATAAGAAAGAGTTATATTTCCTGTGATAGCATCAGTTGAACTTTGTATAGGCTTTTCATTCGTCCTTTCACCACCAAAAATATACTTTCCATCAAATGTTGTATTCATAACATCACCCATTTTGTTTACAACTTGAGATATTTCTTGTTTTAAAGCTGCTCTTTCTTCTGAACCATAAGTAGCATTACCAGCATTTACTAAAAGCTCCCTTATTTTTTGAAGTCCATCATTTATTTGTTCTAAAGCCTTATCAGTTACATCTAAATGATTTGTTGCATCAACTATATTTTTGTTATACTGTACATTTTTCGCTATATCTTTTTTTAATCTCATTATTTTTGCAGCCTTAGCAGGGTCATCAGAAATTCTATTTATCTCTTTTCCTGTATTTAATTGTTCATCTATCTTATTCATTCTTGAAAGATTTTTATGAAGATGATGATTAAAACTTTTATGCGTCATTCCATTTGTAACCCTCATTTTTTATCCCTCCTAACTTAACTCATAAGACCATTTATAATAACATCTAATAATTTATCAACCGTAGAAATAACTTTAGCACTAGCATTATAAGCATGCTGAAAAGTTATAAGATTACTCATTTCTTCATCAAGAGAAACACCTGAAACACTCATTCTCGATATTTCAAGATTGTAAACCAAATCTTCAAAATTATCTGCTTCTCTAGAAGCTTCTTGAGATTTAATTCCTAAAGTCGTAACAATATTTTTATATTGTGATTCTATCTTTGTACCCTTACTTGAATCTCCAATAGAAAGTCCATTATTTGAAAATTCACTTCCATCCTTTGTTTGATCAAAAAAATCTTCTCTACTGTTAATAGTTTTGCCGATATCTGAAATATTAAACAAAGTTTCTCTTAAAGAAGCAATCGCCAACGCTCTTTCTCCATTGCCTTGTCCATCAAGATTATTTTTTGTACCATCTTGAAACATATGATCATTTTCTCTAACTTTTAATTTTAGAGGTTCTTCTAATAGTTCTTTATTAATACTTATATTTCCAGCATTTATTTCAACTTCACCATTAGCAACGTCAGATGAATTTATTAAATTACCATCATTATCATACTTAGCAACAGATGAATTTACAAAAAAAGGCAAAGTATCATGTCCAAATGCTCCACCGGAAGTTGCAGAACTTTGTCCACTATGAATAGCATTAACAGAAAAAACCAATGCTTTCGCTAATTGATTAATTTGATTTGTAAATGAATCAATTTCCAAATGAGATTTTTGAAGACCACCAAGTTCACCAGAACTTAAACTCAAAGAAGAAAAATTAGAATTGTCAATTTCTTTTGATGTGATTGCTTTTCCAGTTGAATCAACCGCAAAACCCTCTTGATTTGATAAAATAACTCTATTTTTTTCAAGTGACTTAAAATTTTCACTTGTCATACCTTTAATAACTAACTCAACTTTATTATTTTCATCAGTCGAATCATTGTTTTTATAATAAGTTATAGTTACATCTTTAGGAAAATCTCCACCTCCAGTCTCTATAGACTCCACAAAAGTCAACCTAAGATCATTTTCAGTATTTTTATTACTAACCAAATTTCCTAAATTTATATCTTTAGAGGTAACATTTATGCCATTGTTTTTTTTCGTGTCTATGCTTATACCCAATTTACCACTAAGTTCATCAAGTAACATATCTCTTCTATCTAAAAAATCATTTGGTTGATTTCCCATTAAAGACGTCTCTTGAATTTTTTGATTTAATTCATTAATTTCATTCAAAATAGAATTAACTTCAACTACAGAATTTTTAATTGTGTCATTTATATCATTTTTTGATTCTTGAAGCTCATTATAAATTCTATTAAATTCATCTGTCATATTAGCTGCTTCCTGAAGAACAATAGTTCTCGCATTAATGTCAGAAGGATTTTTTGAAAGTTCTTGCCAACTATCAAAAAATTTATCAAACATTTTGCTAAGCCCAACATCTCCACTTTCATTAACAAGCTTCTCTATCTCAGCCAAAACATTTTGACGAACATTAACATCAGCTAAAGCAGAATTTTCATTTCTAATTTGATAATCCAAAAATGTATTTCTAACTCTCTCAACCATTTCAACTTGAGCACCTGTTCCAATTTGACCTGCACTTCCTATAGTTGTTAAAGGTGAAGATGCTTGAACTCTAATACGTTGTCTTGTGTAATCCGATCTAGAGGCATTACTGATATTATGAGAAGTTACATTAAGCCCAGCCTGCATAACATTTATTCCACGCTTAGAAATATTTAATGTGTTAAACAACCCAGCCATATAAAACCAACCTTCTTTCAAAAAGTTTTAAAAATTAATAACTCATTTTCCTAGTATAGACATTACACTGATTAGTATTATTATTTATTGAAGATAATAATTTATTTATAAAAGTTAACGATTTTTTAATAAGGAATTGATTATCATTTTTAATCAAACTCAAACGTTCAACTTGAGAAACCAAAAAAATATAACTACCATAAAGCTCTTCATCATCTTTATTTTCCATAACAAACTCTTTTATTGTTTGCTTCCCAAGTAAATTCCTAAGTTTTATTTCAATCTCCGCAATATTCTTACAAACACTATTAATCTTAATTCCAATACTATCCAATTCAAATAATTTATTATTTTTAACACAATCTTTTTGTTTTTCTAAATCATCTTGCAAAACATTAAATAATTTAATTTGATCAATCAACATATTATTAACTTCTTTTTTCAATAAAATTACCTCCAAATAAATAAATTTCCATATAAAAAAAGTTAAAAACTAAATATTTACAAATTTAAGTTTTTAACTCGTTCTGCATTGCTTATTATAGCTGTTATTCTAACACCAAAATTTTCATTTACTACAACTACTTCACCAGTAGCTATTTGTTTTCCATTAACTAAAATATCAACTGGCTCTTCCGCTAATTTTTCCAATTCAACCAAAGAACCTGTTCCAAGATTTAAAATATCTCCAACATTTTTTTTAGTTCTTCCAAGAACAACCGATATTTCTAACGGAACATCTAAAATTAAATCTATATTATTCGAACCTTTAGGATTTGAACCTTGCGTTAATGGCATTAAAACTGCTTCGCTAACATTATAATTTTTTCTCATGCTAGAAGCAGAATTATAATTATCATTAACAGCCTTTAAATTTTGATTATCTAAACTTTCATCATCATATCTTTGATCTTTAGAACCTTCTCTAAATCCATTTTGGTCATTCAACATCGTATTTATAATATTTTTTCCTGTATCAATACTCAAAATTTGTACAATCTTACTATTAATAAGATCTCCAACACTCATATGAAACTTAATTTTAACAACTTCTTCACTATTATAATCTGAAAATAACCTTTCACTACTATCAGATTTATAACTTATAATTGTTTCTGGAGTAGAAATGTCTATAGTTTTTTGAAACATTGTTGACATAGAAGTAGCTGACGACGCTATCATTTGATTCATCGCTTCAGATACAGCACTCACTTCAATTTCATTTAAATTTTCCCTATCTTCAACATTTTTGCCATCACCACCCATCATAACATCAGCAATAATAATGGCATCTTTTATACTCATAACTAAGACATTATCTCCATCAATTCCACTTAAAAATTTAACTTTAAGAGCTATATGTGGTTGAACAAATTCTTTCACAACATCTGAAATACTAACAATTTCAACGCTAGGTGTAGTTATAGTAACTGGTTTTTGTAATAATTTAGAAAAACTTGTTGATGCATTTCCCATACATATATTTCCTATTTCTCCTAGCAAGTCTTTTTCTTCATCAGAGAAATAGTTTAGTTTATTTGTGATTTTATCAGGCGAAGATTTTAAACTATCATCAACTTTTTCATCATCCTTCATTATTTATAACCTCCTCACTATAATAAACATCTAAAATCTTTATCCCCTTATTATCTCCTACCAACCCTAAAACTCCATTAAAAATCAACTTTTGTTCTATATATATTTCAATTGGACTATTACATTTTTTATTTAAAATTATAATATCATTGTTTTGAAGAGATAAAAAATCCTGAATATTAATTATTTTTTTATCTAATACAGCTTCTAACTCTATCTTAACACTATTCAATTCTTTCCTTATTAATTTTTTTACACTTTCTGCTTCCTCCGGAGTACTTGTTTTAACCATATAATCCTTATTTAATTTATCTCCTATTTTTTCAATAGATATATATGGTAAACAAATATTCATAAAATAAGCATTACCTTCAATCTCAATTTTAAACGTTACAAATAATATAGGTTCATTTGGTCCAAGCGATTGAATGGTAGATGGATTAGTCTCTAAATTAATAAACTTCGGTTCTACTTTTATTACATCTTCCCAAGAACCCTTTATAGTATTTAATATTTCATTAGAAACTTGTGTTAAAATCTTCTTATCAATATCACTAAACTCCCTAGGTATACCCAAATTTTTTCTATCATTAGAGCCAAGTAACGAATTTAATAACAATATAGATAATGATGACTCTAAACTTATATAAATATTTCCAACTAATGGTTTCATTTCAAAAGATATTATGGTGGTTGGATTGGGCATAGAAAATATAAACTCATGAAAAGTTATTTGCTCTGTTGATATTATTTCAACTTTAACCTGAGTTCCAAAAACAGAAACAAAATAACTCGAAATATACTTTGTAAAATTATCATGTATAATAGCGAGAGATTTCATATGCTCTTTTGTAAATTTTTGCGGTCGTTTAAAATCATATTTCTTAACATTTTTCTGAATCTGATATGATTTATTCGGTTCAGCGGTACCCTCAGATTCAATAACTTTTAATAACTTATCTATTTCTTCTTGACTTAAAACATTACCACCCAAACCTCATCACCTCATTAATTAATTGACACAAATTTATTAATATCTATAAGTGTAATTAGTTTATAATTTAACTCCAACACACCTTTAACAAACGGTAGTTTATTATCTATAGACTTCTTTATCAAGTTATGATCTATATCTAAAACTTCATCAACTTTATCCACTATAATACCAACTTCTTCATAATCGACATCTAATATTATTATACTGCTACTCTCACAATCAATTTCATCTACACTATGACTAGAAAGATTTAAAAGTATTGAAATATCAAGTAATGAAATTATAATCCCCCTAAGATTTATTAATCCTTTAATATATTTAGGTGCATTAGGAACCTTCGTAACACTCATCATATCATTTATACTTAAAACTTTTGAAGCTTCAACTCCAAAAAACTCTTCTCTAATTTTAAATACTACTAACTGCATATTTCAAAAATCAACCTAACACCTTTTTAACAGATTCAATAACTCTTTCTGCTTGAAAAGGCTTAACTATAAAATCTTTAGCACCTGATTTTATTGCATCCATAACCATTCCTTGTTGCCCCATAGCACTACACATAATAATATTTGCTTTAGGATCAAATGTCATAATCTCTTTTAACGCTTCAATTCCATCCATTTCTGGCATTGTTATATCCATTGTAACTATATCAGGTCTATCTTTTTTATATAATTCAACAGCCTTAAGCCCATTACTAGCTTCTCCTATAACCTGATATCCATTCTTTTCTAATATATCCTTAAGCATCATTCTCATAAAAGCAGCATCATCCACTATTAAAATTCTACTCACGTGTAATTCCTCCCAAAATCTACTTTATTATTTAATTAAATATTTTGTCTATATTTCCCTTTCTAGGAACAAAATAAAAATATACATTCATAAATTCAGAATTAAATTCATACTTAAAATCTGTTTGAATATTAATTACTTCACTATAAAACTGTTCTTCTTCCATCAAAGTATAAGATAATATTGCCGTAAGCTCATCATACAACAAACTACTATTTTCAATTTCTATTTTAATATTTAAATAATCTGCTATATTTCTAATGTAAGTTGATCCTACTATATTACATACCTCTTCTATAAAAGAAACCTTAATATCATCTAATTTATCTTGAGATAATAATTTACCTTGACCAATATTACTAACTATTTTTTTTGCTGTATCAATATCAAATAATATCAATATACTTCCTTCTATTTGTCCTTTAAGTATTAATATTTTCCCTATAACTTCAGTCTCATTAATACTACTTATAAAATCACCTATAGATTCGATATTAATATTCGGAACAGACATACTAATTCTAGCATTAAGTAATTCAGATAATGATGTTGCCGAATTTCCTAAAGCTATATTAGATACTTCTTTTATAATATCTAATTGGTCTGAAGAATACTCAAGCATAGAATCAATCCTTCCATATTTTTTCATTTAAGATATTATAGTCGCAACATCAACTATAAGAGTGACAAGACCGTCTCCAAGTATAGTTGCTCCTATATATTCTTTTAACCCTTGTAAACTTCTTCCTAAATTTTTTATAACAATCTCCTGTTGCCCTAATAAATCATCAACCAACAATGCTGCTATCTTTTCGCCAACTTTAGCAACTATTATATAATTATTACATTCATCATTCTTCTCATCATACGAATCTAAGTTAAATTTTTCTGACATTCTTATAAGTGGAATAATTTCCTCTCTATAAGATATAACTTCTTTATTGTTACTTCGCTTTATTAAATCCTCTTTCCAATTAATAACACTATCAATAAAACCAAGAGAAATTGCCATAGTTTCTCCCTTAATTTTTACAAGAAGTGCCTTTATTATTTGAAGAGTAAGTGGTAATTTTATTACAAAAGTTGAACCTTTTCCCAATTCACTATATAAATCTATTGTTCCGCCAAGTGATGATATTTTAGTTTTAACAACATCCATACCAACACCTCTGCCTGAAACATCTGTAACTTTATCATTTGTGCTAAATCCTTCTAAAAAAATAAGATTCTTTATATCATTATTTGACATTCCATCAACGTTTATACCAATTTTTTCTGCCTTTGCTTTAACTTTATCTACATTTATACCTCTTCCATCATCTCTTATCTTTATAACCGCTTTGGTACCCTCTTGATAGGCATAAAGTCTTATCCTTCCTGTTGGATTTTTTCCACTTTCAACTCTTTCTTCTTTTGTTTCTATACCATGATCAACCGCATTTCTAAGTAAATGTATAAGCGGTTCTCCAATTTCATCAATAACTGTTCTATCTAATTCAGTACTAGCACCTTCAATCAAGAATTGTATATCTTTATTTAACTCCAGTGATAAATCTCTTATCATTCTAGGAAACCTACTAAAAACAACCTCCAAAGGTAACATTCTAATTTTCATAACCAGATCTTGTAATTCAGATGTAGACCTAGCTATCTGCTCTAAAGTTTCATTAAGTTCTGGCAAACTATATGTATTGCTTATCTGCTCAAGTCTAGTTCTATGAATTACAAGTTCTGACACCATATTCATAAACATATCTAATCTTTCTAAATCTACTCTTACTGACTGTGCACCTTTTTTTTGCGTAACAGATTGCTTTTTAGGTGAAACAATCTTTTCCTTAGTTACTTGTTTATTATCTGCATTTATTTGAACTTTATTTATATTTTCATTATTAACCTTACTGTTATTTTTTGGTTTACTTTGTTCTTCTGAATTTTCTACACCATTATCCTCTTTTAACTGATTTTTTATATTTTCCTTTGCTTCTTCTAAATTTATAAAAACTTCTTCTCCATATGCTTTTTTCACATTTTCTGAATTTATTTCTTTAATGGCAACTTTGTTAATTTCCGATATTGTCTTAATAATATCTTTGAGTTTCTCTTCAGATAATGGTGTGATATATACAACATCAACTTCTAAATCAAAATTTTCTGTTTCAATATCCTGAATAGAAGGAAGTGTATGTATTATTTCACCAAATTTTTCTATCTCTCTGAAGAATATAAACACTCTAGCCGTTTTTAATAACACAGTCTCTGCTAATACTATTTTTATTTCATAAACAGAATACGGATTTTTTTCTTTATTTATGATATTCATATGATGTTCTTCTAATTTGAGTTTTTCTTCTATTGTAGGTTGTAAAGGAGTTTTATCATCAAAATTATTAATTTTACATTCGATGACAGATGATAATGAACTCATAATTTCTTCTATATCCATATCATCAGAATTTCCATCACTTATATTATTAACCATAGATTCTAGAGTATCTAAACATCTAAAAAGTATAGTCACCACATCTCTATTAACTTTTAATGTTCCATCTCTAAATTTTGATAAAACATCTTCCATCTTATGTGTCAATTCCGACATTTTCATATAACCCATAGTTGCAGACATACCTTTTATCGTGTGACTAACTCTAAAAATAGCATTTACAACATCTAAATCTTCTGGGTTTTGCTCAAGTTCTAAAAGACAATCATTTAATTTGCTTAAATTTTCTAAGGATTCTTCTAAAAACATTGATAAATATTGTGAAACATCCAATTATCTCACCACCTTTTGATAAAAAAATGTACCCCATTTATTAAATCCAATCTGTTGGTAATCATATATATTTTCAGTAGCTCCAATAAAAACAATACCATTATCATTTAAAGATTTATAAAATTTGTTATATATTTTCATTTTTTCTTCTTTTTTAAAATATATAACAACATTTCTACATAAAATTAAATCCATACAAACCGGAAACTCATCTAATATTAAATCATGTCTTCTAAATACAACTTTATCTTTTATAAAATTTTTAATTTTATATTTATTTCCATATTTTTCAAAATACTTTATCAGATAATAATTCGGAACTTCTCCAATTTCATCTTCACTATAGATTCCATTATTTGCATAATCTAATACATTTTTATCAATATCTGTTGCTAAAATCTTATAATTATGTACATTTATGTTTTCAAGAATCATTGCAACAGAATAAGGTTCTGCTCCATTAGAACACGCACTACTCCATATCATATATTTTTCTTTCTTAGGTAACGCCTTTCTAAATACATCTTTAATCTGTAAAAATATATCCATATTCCTAAAAAACTCAGTGACATTTATAGTTATCAAATCCAAAAATTGCTCTTTAATAATATTATTTTTTTTACACAAATCAATAAAGTCTTTAATTGATTTTGCAGAAGTTTTTGATATGAAAAATTCAATTCGTCTATGCATTTGTACTTCTTTATATGCTTCTAACTTAATCTTAAATTCTTTATAAACATAATCATAAAGCTCATTAATATCAAACATATATAACTCCATCTTAAATAACTTTATAACTTTCCCGAATGTTTAAGTATTTCAAATATTATTTCATCTACAGACAAAACCTTATCTATTTTTCCAGTTTCGATCGCCGATTTAGGCATTCCAAAAACAACACAACTTCGTTCATTTTGTGCTATAGTAGTTCCACCACTGTTTTTTATACACTTAATTCCATGAGCTGCATCTCTTCCCATTCCTGTCAATACTATACCCAAAAGCCCCTCTTTATATACTTTTGCTGCAGAACAAAATAAAACATCAGCAGATGGTCTAACATTATTTACAGATTCATTTTGATTTAAACTTATTTTCTTTCCAAAATCAATTTGCATATGATATCCACCCGGGGCAACATAGACAACATTGGATCTAGCAACTTCTCCATCTTTACCTTCACAAAAATCATAATTACAAACTTCACCAAGTCTTTCTACAAATTGTTTCGTACATCCATCTGGCATATGTTGAACAACAAATACAGGTATATCAATTTTGGTTTCTAGCTTACTAAAAATATACTCCAAAACCTTAGGTCCTCCAGTAGATGAAGCAATAACAATTGCCTTTTGTACATCAAATAGGGCCCTCTTTACCCTGCTATTTTTTATTTTGTATACTTCATCTCTAATTTCTTCCTTTATTTGAGAAATATCTCCAAGATTTAGTTTTCCAAAATATTCTATAAATTTTATATTTTTAACACCCAGATTTTGTTGAGCAAAATTAATTCTCTCTGGCTCAATATTAGCTACAAATATAATATTAACTCCATACTCTTTAAGGTTTAATAAAATATTCAAAAGATCTTTTTTGTCAAAAATCAAATTTATAATAATGCAATCAACTATACACTTCAATTTGTCTAAAAATTCTTTCATATCATAATAATTTTTAAACATTCCAACTATTTCTATTCCAACATCTTTTGAAAATATATCAGAAATTACTTTTCTCATTAATGGGGATTCATCTAAAATTACAATTTTAGTTTTAGTTATCATATCTCTAAATCTTAACTTCCTGCTTTACCTTACCATAAATTCTCATAATAACAACTCCATTATTTAAATCAAAAAATATAGTTCTCCCCATATCTCCACCAACTTCTTCAGCTTGCACTTTTATAAAATTATTTTTCAAAAAAGTTCTTACCGCCTCAATGTTTTTCTCACCAATATTAAGAGTACCTGATTTACGTTTAAACATAGAAGCTCCACCAACTATTTTGGCAACTATATCTTTACGCTCACTTCCCATAAAAAACATTTTGTTTAACATATATGGCAAAGCATACTCCGCGTAACGAAATTTCATATTTTCACTTACATTTTCTTGAATTGAACTAGTAATTCGCGGTAACATTATATGCGCCAAAGCTCCTATCTTTTTTTTATTATCATACAATGTTACTCCAACACACGACCCAAGACCTCTAGTCTCTAAAATAAAAGGAGCTTTACTAACTGTCAAATCTCCAATACCTACATTAATATTCATAACTAGTTTTCTTCTAACTCCATTTCAACTATCCTAGATATAGAAAGATAAATGACAATTTCATTATTAATCAGTATCATATCTTTAACATATTTAAAATCCAATCCTTTTAAATTTTCTGAATTTTTTACATCAATTTTTTTGTCAAAATCTTCCTTATTATAATTAAACACTTCTAATACTTCATCAACTACAATCCCAACTAATACATCATTATTTTTAACAATTATTATTTTTTTATGTGTTCTATCATCATCACTTTCTATGCCTAATCTTTTAGCTAAACTATATATTTTTATCACATTTCCTTCATGATTGTATAATCCTTCCAATGTAGGTTGAGTTGAAGGTAAGTATGTTAAATTTTCATATTTTATTATTCTATCTACACAAACCGTATTACAGGCATACTTTCCATTTCCTAATTTAAATATTAAAAGTTTACTCGTTAACATTTAAAACTTAGTTCTCCTTCGTATAAATTTAATAATTATCAACAAAACCAACTATATCGACATAAAAAATAAAGACCATTTGTTTTTATTATTTCACAAATAGTCTATAATATTATCTTAATTTATTTTTTTAAATATTCTTCAAAAGAATACATTACTTCTTTCAAATACATATTAGACAATGAATTCATACACAATCCATCAATTTTATTAACTGGCAAAACATTTGAAGAAGTGCTTGTTAAAAAGCATGCATCAAATTTAAAAATATCTTTTTTAAAAACACTTTCTTCAACCAAAACAAATCCTAATTCATTTATTATTTTATTTACTTTCATTCTAGTAACACCCTTTAAAACAATATTTTCAGGTGCAGTAAAAAAACAATTATCTTTTATAAAGTAAACATTAGTTCTACTTCCTTCCGTAATAAAACCTTGCTTATTCACCAATACAATTTCATAAACATTATTTTCATTAATAATTTTTTGTACCTTAGTTTTAAAGTCATAATTATAAGTTTTAACATTGGGATTTTCTCTCTCAATATTAAAAGTAATTACATCAACTCCCATTTCTTTATCAGGATAATAAAATTTAATAGGATAAATATATAATTTACACTTATAATCATCAAATACAAATTCAATCTTTAAATTCCCTGAATCAATTTTATTTACATTAATTACAATATTTATTTTTTGAAGTAAATCATCAATTCCAATATCTTTTCCATTAAATTTAAAAATCGAATTTTTTAATCGCTTAAAATGATCCTCCCAAAACAAAATATTTGAGTCCATAATTCTAATAACTTCATACACATTATTTGAACTGTAACAATAAACTTTTAAAAACTCTTCTTTATCTAAAATTTTATCATTAAATAAAAACTTATCACCAATTAAATCCATAGCATTACTTCCAATATAAATTCACAATATTATCAACTTTATTTTTACTATTAATTAAAAATCTATTTCCAACCAAATTAAAAAGAGGTAAATCATTCAAAGAATCCGAATACATACATGAATTTTGAAAATCAACATTTTCAATATTGTTTTTATGTAAAAATTCATACAATCTTAATACTTTTTCTTCTCCCTTATTGTTATAACCTAACATCTTACCTGTATAAAATCCATCTTTTATTTCATACCTCGTTCCTAAAACATAATCAATAGAATACAATTGATTAAAATTATTAAGATAAAATTCTGGAGAAGCAGATATCAATATAACTTTATATCCTTTACTTTTACATTTTTCAATTTCTAATATACCATCTTTATATAACAATTTTTTTAATAAATGTTCTTCAAAAAACTTTTTTGAAAATTCATTAACCACATCAACAGATAAACCATTTAAAAAAGATAAATATTGTTCTTTAGATTTCTTTTCATCATAGAATTTCAAACAATACATTAAACCCGCATGTACAACTTTATTAAAATAAATTAAAAACCTTTTATCTTGTTTACACAAAAATTTATAAAATTCAATAAATGTATCTTTAGAAGTTAATGTTAAATCAACATCAAAAATAGCAAACCTCAATTTTCAAAACCTCCTTAATTTTAAAAATAAAAAGTGCCCTTTTATAAAAGGACACTACAAACTAATCTTCATCCACTATACTATCATAATAAGCAGCAACTTCATCAAATTCTTTTTCATCTGGTACAACCAATTCATCTTCATCTGTCAATCTAAAAACATAAGAAGATCCATCTTCGTTATTACAAACAACGCAATAGTTTTTACCTTTATATTCAAATCCATCAACCACTTCACATCTTATAGTGTTATGATTTTCATCTTCAAATTCAACAAATACTGGCTCATCTACGCCATCTTCTATATGTTCATTCTCATTTAAAATTTCTTTTTCGTTATCGTTATTCATCATATTAATCCTAAAAAGGAATACACCTCCACTCTAAAAACTAGGATTTATATTTTATGCTTTCCAAAACAACAATCAAATATGTTATTTTTTTATTTCTTCAATCAAATTTTCAGCAGAGTCAGATGAAACAAACTCACCATCTAATAAAACAAACGGAGTTTCACAACACTCACCACAATGACCTAAACAACCATGAACTTCAACCTCAAAATCATTAGATTTCTCTAACTCATCTTTTACCTTCTCAGTTCCTAAAACAAAATTACATTCACAAATATCAACTTTTTTCATAATTTCACATCTCCATTTTTAAAATTAAAGTGTTAAAAACTTTTATTTTTATAATGACAATTCTATTATATATATATTCATTAGTCAATTAAGTTTTTTTGCAAATATAAAACTTCTAGTAAAACCTTAAAAAACTAGAAGTTCCATAAATCATTTTTTTGTTATTTTTTTCAAGAAACCAATATTTTTTGTTCTAACATTTCAATCTTAATTCTAGCTTCTTGTAATTCTTTATTAAGCTGAGTAATAATTCTTTCTTTTTGCAAAATAGATTCAAGTTCCATCGCCTTTTCATATACTTCTTGAATTTTATCAATTTTTAGAAATAAATTTTTGAATTGTTGAGATTTAAAATTATTCCACAAATTAAAATAATATTTAGAATTTAATTTAGACGATCTGTTCTTTATAGAATAATAATGAGAAGCTATTGCTTTCGGATGTCTATTTAATTTTTCCGATAAAATATTAAATATTTCTATTTTCTTCTTATTTTTATATTGTTCCATAAAACTAAACAAAGTCTCATTTTCTTCCTGAGTCCAAACTCTTTGTGAATATTTCTTTTTAAAATTCTCAGTTTCATTTATCAATTTATAATAATAAACCCTAGCTTGCCCCGAAGTTATGTGAGGATTAATTTTCGAAAACTCATGTGCAGCATCCTTAATTGTAACTCCTCTTTTTTTTAACTCCGATACATGTTTTAAAAGACTTTGTTTCTCATATTCTGTCCATTCTCTTTTAACTGCCATTAACTCACCTCTTTTAAAAACATTGCAATGTACCAAGATTATAGCATATTATTAAAATTATGTAAATACTTTGTTATTTTAGTTAATTTTTATTTAATATTTCTTTTATTTTACTATTTATATCGATAACATTTACTTCGGAAATTTCGTTATTATTTATCATATAATCTCTTTTAACTCTCAAAATATTATAAACTTTCCTATCTATTTCAAATTCATCTATTTCTCCATCAAATACTGCCTGTTTAATCCTTTGAATAGAATTAGAAATATTTTCATAACCAGATCCAATTAATAAAATATCTACTCCTGCTTTAAGAGCTTTAAGAGAAGCCTCTGATATTGATTCAGTATCAGTAAGTCCTTTCATTATCATATCATCTGTTATAACAATACCTCTAAATCCTAATTCTTTTCTTAAAATTTCATACAAAAAAATCTTTGATAATGTAGCAATATTCTCAGAATCTATTTTTTCATATAATAAATGCGATACTAAAACAGCATCCAAACCATTATTAATAGCTTGCTCAAAAGGATAAAGTTCAATATTACGAACTCTTTCATAATCATGTTCTAAAATTGGCAATTCATAATGTGAATCCTCACTAGTATCTCCATGCCCTGGATAATGTTTACCAACAGCTATAATATTACTATCTTTAAACCCTTTAATCGTTGCAACACCCAATTTAGNNAAAAAGCTCTTGAACCAATAACTTCATTATTAGGATTTGTATAAATATCAAGCACAGGTGCAAAATTCATATTAAAACCTATTGAATATATTATACTTCCCATAAGTTTTGCAATATCATAGGCATATTCTTCATCATTTTTTTCACCAATAACACTTGCTTTATGAAATTTAATTATTTCTTCAGGTAATCTAGTAACCAATCCTCCCTCTTGATCAAGAGATAAAAATAAAGGTACATTTCCATTCTCAGAATTAATAGTTTTAATTTTATTAATTAAATCTACTGTTTGATTTGCTGTAGTAATATTTCTCCTAAAAAATATTAATCCACCAACTTTAAAATCTTTTATTAAAGAAATATCTTTTTCACTAAGTGAAGTATTTCCATCAAAACCAACTATAAATAATTGACCTATTTTTTCATCCAAACTCATATTCATAACCTTATTTAAAATCTCATCTTCTTTTATTTCAGAAACTTTAGTAACTTTTTCATCAGCTTGATTTTTTTCATATAAACATGAATTTAAAACAAACACACATAAAAATATGTTAATTAAAATTTTACCAAGTATAACTACCATCTCCTTAAAAAATAAGTGTGAGTTATAAAACTATAACTCACACATACAAAATTTAAATCTATTCTAATCCTGCAAGATTTCTATATTGTCTATTTTTCTCTTCAACGTCTTTAGCCGCTTGATCAAAAATTTCTTCTACTTTATCTGGAGCAACCTTAGATAAAGCACTAAATCTTATCTCACTTCTCATATATTCTTTGAAATCTTGAGTTGGCTCTTTAGAATCCAACATAAACGGATTTTTACCTTGCTCTTTTAACTCTGGATTATATCTAAATAAAGTCCAGTGTCCAGCTTCTATAGCTCTCTTAGCTTGTTTTTGTGCAGTACCCATACCTGTCAAGATACCATGACTTATACACTGACTGTACGCAATAACAATTGATGGACCAGGATAAGCTTCAGCTTCCTTTATAGCCTTCAATGTTTGGTTAAAATCAGCACTTAATGAAACTTGAGCAACATAAACATATCCATAACTCATAGCCATAGCAGCAAGATTTTTCTTTTTAATTCTCTTTCCTTGAGCTGCAAACTTAGCAATCGCACCAAATGGTGTAGACTTAGAAGACTGACCACCAGTATTTGAATAAGTTTCAGTATCAAATACCAATATATTAATATCTTCATTTTGAGCAATAACATGATCTAATCCACCAAATCCGATGTCATATGCCCAACCATCTCCTCCAAAAATCCAGTTAGACGTCTTTACTAAAGACTCCTTATTATTTAAGATTTCTCTTACTATATTATTTCCAGATTCTTTTTCTAAAAGAGGAACTATTTTTCTATAAAGCTCTAAAGTACGATCTCCATCATTAAAATTATTCTTCCATTCACCTAATAAATCTTTTAATTCAGATGAAACACTAGAATCATTTATCAAACTTTCAACTAATTTAACATTTTGATATCTCTTATTCTTAGATGATAAATACAAACCATATCCAAATTCTGCAGCATCTTCAAATAATGAATTTGCCCAAGCTGGACCTCTTCCTTCATGATTCTTAGTATAAGGCATAGCTGGTACAGAACCTCCCCAAATAGAAGAACACCCTGTAGCATTAGAAATAATCATTCTTGGACCGAATAACTGAGTTACAAGTTTAGAATAAGGTGTCTCACCACAACCAGCACAAGCTCCACTAAATTCCATTAAAGGCTCTTCAAACTGACTAGCTTTAACAGTAGTAAGTGGAAGTGGATTTTTCTTAACTTTAACTTTAGACGAATCAAATGAATAATCGTAATGTCCTTGTTTATTTAACGAACGTTCTTCATCTGTAGATACCATCTCTAAAGATTTTGGTTTTGATGGACAAACATCAACACAGTTACCACATCCAGTACAATCTTCTATAGAAACCTGCATAGAAAAGCTTAATTTCTCATCAGTTTTTATGCCTTTAGCATCTGCAGATAAATAACCTTCAGGAGCATTTTTTATTTCCTTATCGTTTAATAAAAATGGTCTTATAACTGCGTGAGGACAAACAAAAGCACACATGTTACACTGTATACAAGTTTCTGGGTTCCATCTTGGAACGGTAACAGCAATACCTCTTTTTTCAAATTTAGAAGTACCGTGATCAAATGTACCATCTTCTCTATCTTTAAATACACTAACTGGAAGACTATTACCTTTAAGACTATTAACAGGCTCAAGTATATTTTTAACAAAATCAGTTTTTACCATACCTGAAGTACAAGTTTCTACATTTTTTTCATCCACAGCATTTTTCCAACTTTCAGGAACATTAACTTCAACAAGTGCATTAACACCAGCATCTATAGCATCAAAATTCATCTTAACAATTTTCTCACCTTTTTTGCCATATGCTTTCTCTGCTGATTCCTTCAAATATTTTATAGCATCTTCAACTGGTATTATATTAGCAAGTTTAAAGAAGGCAGATTGCATTATCATATTTATTCTTCCACCAAGTCCTAAATCTCTTGCTATTTTTACAGCATTTATTGTGTAAAATTTTATATTGTTTTGTGCAATAATTCTTTTAACATGAGCTGGTAATTTTTGTTCCAACTCTTCAACAGACCAAAGAGTATTTAACAAGAATGTTCCACCATTCTTAACACCTGAAACAATATTGTCATATTTACTCATATAAGCTTGATTATGACAAGCTACAAAATCTGCTTTCACTATTCCATAAGTTGATCTAATTCTGTTATCTCCAAATCTTAAATGTGAAATTGTTATTCCACCAGATTTCTTAGAATCATATTCAAAATAAGCTTGAACGTGTTTCTTCGTATTATCTCCGATTATCTTAATTGCCATTTTATTAGCACCAACAGTTCCATCTGAACCAAGTCCCCAGAATTTACAGCTAATTAAAGAAGAATCTTCAGCAACAACATCATCTATCAAATCAATACTTGTATTTGTAACATCATCTACAATACCAACAGTAAATCCGTTTTTAGGATTATCTGATTTTAAAATTTCAAAAACAGAAGCTAAATGAGTAGGTGTAACTTCTTTAGAAGCTAATCCATATCTTCCACCAACTATTATTGGATGTCTATCTGTTCCATAAAAAGCTGACATTACATCTTTATAAAGTGGCTCTCCCTCAGCCCCTGGTTCTTTTGTTCTATCCAAAACAGCGATTTTCTTTACACTTGATGGAATCTCATTTAATAAATGTTTAACACTGAAAGGTCTATATAAATGAACTATAAGAACTCCAACTTTTTCACCTTTTGAAATCAAATAATCAACAGTTTCTTCAGCTGTTTCTGATGCAGATCCCATACAAACAATTATTCTTTCAGCATCAGGAGCTCCATAATAGTTAAATAACTTATAATTTTTACCTGTAAACTCATTGATTTTATTCATATAACCTTCAACAACTTCTGGTAAATTCTTATAAAAGTTATTTGACGCCTCTCTAGCCTGGAAATAAATATCAGGGTTTTGAGCTGTCCCCCTAGTAACAGGATTACCTGGATTCAATCCCCTTTGTTTAAACTCATTTAAAGCATCTAAATCAACTAATTTTTTCAAATCATCGTATTCAAAAGCTTCAACCTTTTGAACTTCGTGTGAAGTTCTATACCCGTCATAAAAAACCATAAAAGGAACTCTACCTTTTATAGCAGATAAATGTGCTACTGGTGCCAAATCCATTATTTCTTGCACACCACTAACTGCTAACAAAGAAAATCCTGTCTGTCTAGTAGCCATAACATCTTGATGATCTCCGAATATTGATAAAGCTTGTGCTGCTATTGCTCTAGCTGTTACATAGAAAACTCCTGGAAGTAATTCACCAGCAATTTTATACATGTTAGGAATCATCAATAATAATCCTTGAGAAGCAGTATATGTCGACGTCAAAGTACCACCTTGTAACAATCCGTGAACAGTACCTGAAGCACCTGCCTCAGATTGCATTTCTACAACATCAACTACTCTATCAAAAATATTTTTCTTACCTTGTGATGCCATCTCATCTATGTTCTCACCTATACCACTTGAAGGCGAAATTGGATATATAGCCGCAACTTCAGTAAACGCATACGCAACATACGCCGCAGCTCCATTACCATCAACAGTAACTGTTTTTCTTTTAATCACTTTAATTCCTTCTTTCCATACATTTCATATCAATTTAAGAATACTACTCTTAAAACCCTAATTATTTAACTACAGAGCAAGTATAACAAAATTATATTGATTTTTTTTTAATAAATTGTGTATTTTTTGTTAAGTAAGTTATTTTTTTAATCTATTTTAATTCATATCTTTTCAAAAATTTAGTATATTCAACATTTTTAAAATTCAAATTTTCTCTTAAATCCATTTGGTTTTTCCTATCACCATGTACTAAAAATATTTTTTTAGGTTTTTTATTCATTGAACAAACATAGTCAACTATAGTATTTCTATCTCCATGACCTGATAAGCTTGGAAAATTATAAATTTCCGCCTTAACTTTAAACTTATCTTTAAAAATTTTAATTTCTTTACTTCCTTTAGATAATCTACAACCTAATGTTCCATGAACTTGATTTCCTACCAATATAATTGAATTTTTAGGATTATCAATTTGTTTCCTCAAATGATAAATTACTCTTCCACCTTCACACATTCCACCTGCAGATAAAACAACATATGGTTCTTCATTTTCTTGAATTTCAATTGATTCTTCTTTTGTGATTATATAATTTAAATTTGTAAAATCTAGTGGATTATCTCCATTATTTAATTTCTCTTGCGCATCTTCATCGTATAGATATTTACATTTTTCATAAATATCAACAACCTTTGAAGACATGGGACTGTCTATATAAACTTTATACTTTAAATCATTTTCTTCAAAAATATCATTTATTAAATATAAAATTTCTTGCATCTTACCAACAGTTGATGAAGGTATTATACATTTTCCACCTCTTTTAAGAGTGTTAATTATTATATTTTTAAACTCATCAAAGAACTCATTTGACTCATGTTTCTCTAAACTTCCATACGTACTTTCAATAATCGCATAATCAGCTCCAGTAATTTTTTCAGGATCTTTTAAAATAGGTGTGTTCAATTTTCCTATATCGCCGCTATAAAATACACTTTTATCTTTTATTTTCACAAGTATTGAAGCTGATCCAAGTAAATGTCCAGCATCAAATAATTCTATAAAAACGTTATCTAAAATTTTTGTAGTTTTTCCATAATCTACTTTGACATAGTTATCTAAAAACATTTGAACATTTTCTAAATTAAATAACTTATAGCTTTCCCCTGAAAATTCTTCAAATATTTTTGAACTCTCTTCCAATACTATTTCAGATAAAAGTTTTGTAGCTTCAGTTCCATAAACTTTTCCCCTATAACCCATCTCATATAAAATAGGAATTCTTCCGCAATGATCAATATGAGCATGACTTAATACTACAGCATCTACTTCTCTAGGATCAAAATACATTTCTAAATTTGAATAAATTTTTCTATCTCTTCCTTGAAAAAGTCCACAATCTAACAAAATATTTCCAAATTCTGTATTTAGCATATGGCAAGCTCCTGTAACTCCATCAGCTCCGCCATAATTTATATATTTAATCATACTTTATACCCCAAATAAATAAATGGACATCAGATTATACTGATGCCCATTTATTATTGACTTTTTTAAACCCTATTAAACATAATTTCTAAAATAATCTATTTAAAATTTCCTCATCAAAATCTTTGACAATTGTTGAGAATTTTATTTTACCATTTAAGTCAAAACCTGAAACAATAATATTTTTCACATTTTCACCATCTATATTTTCAAAAACTTCCCCAAAAACAATAACATTTTCATCATCATTAACAATTTTTAAAGCTGTTATTTCATTTTCGTTGGCAACACTATTTTGCCAAATAATATTTCCGTAACTATCATATTTTAATAAAACTAAATCTTTATTCAATGGATTATTTATTGTTATTGGAGCTTTAACATCTCCATCATTATTACTAACTTCTGCTAATACAATTATTTCTCCGTGATCTAAAGCTACCACATCTTTAAAATCATCTATATGAGATGAACCATAAAATTCTTTCCAAATAAAATTTCCATCTCCATCAAATCTAGCTATAAAACCATCTGTCCATTCTGAATTTCTATATCCAGATGCTATAACACAATATTCATCTTCTGAAATACTTATAATTTTGTTGAATTTATTAATTTTTGAATCTTCAAACATTTTTCCCCAAACAATTTTATTATTACGATCAAGTTTTAAAATATAACTATCCTTACTTTCTTGAAGTTTTGGTTGTGTAAATATTTTACCAACAAAAATTTTGTTTGCCGAAGTATCATTGTAAACTGTATCAACAGAAACATTTTTTATCTTGTATTTTGAATCTATAGAAATACTTTTTTGAAACTCACTTTCAGAAAATATGTACACTTTTCTATTTTTTACTATTTTTTTACCAAATATGTCTTTATACTCATAAGTAAGTACATTTTCAAAATTATTCAATAACTCTCTACAATTTGATTCTGTAACTTCCTCTTGTTTGTCATTAAATATACTAACATAATTAACATCTATGCCTGCTTGCTTTAAAAAATCGTCCTTTAAATGCTTATATTCAAAATTATCAAAAACAATAATATCCATTATTTCTATATTTCTAACAAACACTTTGGACTGAACACAAACACTCGATATTAAAATAAAAATCAATGCTAGAACAAAACTACTTACTTTTTTCATGAAAATACCTCTTGAAAATTTTTTGAAAACTTAATTGATAGTATTATCATATCTAAATAATTTTATCCAATTACACAGTAAAATTTATACATAATCATATATTTTCTTCATTTCATTCAAAAATTCATCAATTGTGGAAACTTCTAGATTAAATTTAAATTCATGTTTTTTCATAGAATTGATATATTTTGAATCATAATAATTTTCAATTAAAGATACTGCAAGTTCTTCATAATTTTTTTCTTTAAAAAGAGAAAAATATCTTTGCATATCATTTTTAGAAGAATACTTCTGTAAGAAAAACATATTATTTTCAAAATCATCTAAAATATTTTTTCTTACCTCATAATCTTTTCTTTTTAAAGAATCTTCATCGATTTTAAAATAATCTTCCATCAAATTTTTAACTCGCACATCAATAGGTAAATCTACACATATATGAATTCCATGGTTCATTGCACTAAATATATACTCAGGTATAATTATTTTTCCTATACGTTTACTTTCACCTTCAATGAAAACATTAATTTTTTCATTTTCTGAAAACCTTTTATTACCAACTATTTCTATAACTTTATGAAAAACAGTAGATTCAAATTGTTTTTGTGAATTTTGTTCACCAAGATTTACACCACCTAAAAAAGAAGATCTATGATTTGCTGCACTTTCAAGATCTATAACAGGATACCCTTCATTCTTTAACATATTTAAAACTTTTGTTTTTCCAATACCTGTTTTTCCATGTATAACAACAAAATTTATTTTTTGCAAAATTTCAGGAAATTTATCTCTTAAAAATTTTCTATATCCTTTATATCCTTTATCCAGTTTATAGTTTTTAATTCCGATTGAATTAAACAAATTATGTACACTAAAACTTCTCATACCGCCTCTGGCACAAAATACAATTATGTTTTTATTCAAAGAAAATTCATGTGAAATTTTCTCAAAAATACTTTCTAATTTATATCCTGCATATCTAAGACCAAGTTTTTTCGCTTCGCAAACACTTTTATTAACATATACATAACCTACTTCTTCCCTCTCTTTATCATTTAAAATCGGGATATTTATTGCTCCGTATATTGTTCCATTTTTATACTCACTCTCAGACCTAAGATCTACAATATAACTATTTTCAATTTCAAAAATTTTTTCTGCACTTATATTCCTACTAAAAATGATATTTTACCTCCCATCTATGAACAAAAATTTTCCAAATATACAAAATACAAAAATAACTTAAACAAATTTATTAAAAAAATATAATTAAATTATAATTATATCATAACAATTTTTAAGTTTTATAAACATAGGAGAATTTTTATGTATTTAAATTTTATAAAAAAATCCATCGTGTCTACTATAATATTTTTCATAACTCTTACAATTAATGGAATAATAAATTTACCTGTACAAATCGTTCGAGCTTATGATGAACAAAGATTTATATCTCTACATCCTTCTGTAACAGAATTCACAACTTATGATGGACAAAATGCCGCAATTATTCCTATACCTGAAAACATATTTATTTTTATTAAAGATGTTAGTTTACAAGATAAACCTGACTATTTAAATGAGACATTTATCAATAACAATATAATAATATACGGGCTTAAGCCTGGAGAAACATATAATGATATTTTTCTTATAATAGAAGTTTCAAATGATACTCAATTTATATATAAAATTCCTAGCTTTACTTTTAATACTGAAAATACAAATGGAATCTATCAACCAAATAATGATTTAACAAATATAGAACAAACAAATTCAAATAAACAAACTCTTTTGAATCATTTTAAGAATTTTTTTAAATCTATAGGAAAATTTTTCAAACAACTTTTCACTGGTAAAAATTAATATAATAAACTCCAGTTTTTTTTAATGATTTTAACTATTTAGTAAAAAATAGAAAAAAGCATACAAAATAAGGGATATATTTTAAAATATACCCTTTGTTTTTTCAAAACTTAATTCACCATAAATTTCCATATTAACAAAATAAGTTTACATATTGACACTGTATTTTCATATAATATATAATGTATTTGTAACTGTTTTTTAATTATTATTTCAAATTGATTACGTTATTATTTTTTTAATCAGGAGGATTTATCCCTTTATGAAAAAAAATTTTTTAAAGTTATTAATTGTACTAGCGGTATGTCTATCAACAAACGTTGGTGCTGATATAAACACTAACAATTATGCATCAGCTCAAGAAATTCAAGCAATATCTACTCACTCAGATAATTTAAATATTAAATTCTTCGTTCATGAAGGAGATATAATTGTTGGTCAACTTATTTTCACTGATAAATACGACTTTGTTAAAGCTGAAGTTTCTGACGATTCAATAATAGTTGATATTGTTGATGGACAAGTTGAACTTTATGAACTAAAACCTGAAACGGATTATAAAAATATATCTGTGACTTTAACAGACTCTTCTGGAAAAGATCACACATTTAAAATAAATGATTTCAAAACTCCAAATAAAAATTTTATAGGTTACTCAAAGGTATCAGTTAACTTACACGAAGGAGATTTTATTGCTCGTGTAGATTTACCTCAAAACCCTTCAAAACCTATTGAACAAATTAAATCTGTTGAAATTTCTGATGATTCAATAGTTGTTGATCTTGCTGATGGCGTAATAACTCTTTACAATCTAAAAAATGATACAACTTATTCAAATTTAACGATAAATATAATTGATAACAATAACAATTCATTTAACTCAAAATTAAATACAATTTATGTTCCAAGTAAAGAAATTAAATCTCTAGATGTAAAAGTTTCATCTTATAAAAATAACTATAGCGGAGAAATTTTAATTCCAGAAGATATTACTCCAATCAGTGCAGAAATCTCTGATAAAAATTTACTTATTGACACTGTTGATGGAGACGTAACAATTCTTGAATTAAAGCCAGAAACAACATACACAAATTTAATAGTAACTATAACAGATGATAAAAATCAAAAGCACATTTTTAAATTAAATACATTTTCAACACTAAACAAAAATTTTAGCTATGCTGACGCCGAAGTAGTTAAAAATGGTGATAATGTAAATGTAAAGATTTTATTACCTGAAGATTTAAAAATTTCAAATGCAAAAATTTCAGATCCAAATATAAAATTTGAAATAAATCAAAATCAACTTATCTTACTTAACTTAAAACCTAACACTCTATACAATGATTTAAAAATTATTGTTCAAGATAATGAAAATAAATTACATAATTTCGTTATAAATGAATTTTCAACTTCTATGGCTAATGTTAATTTAGAAAAGCTTTCATCTTACATTGAAAATGCTTATAAAAAAGCTTTTGATAGAGATGAGATCGATAAAGATGGTTTTGATTTTTGGATGGAACAACTTTCTTCACACAAAATCGGAGCTAGAGATTTCATACTTAATCTTTTAAACACTAATGAATTTTTAGAAGTTTCTAAAAATTCTAGCGATAAAATCACAAGAATATATGCAGTAATGTTTAATAGAACTCCAGACCCTGAAGGTTTGAAATATTGGATTAATGAATATAACAAAGACTTTAGAAAAACAAACAGCCAAAAAGCATCAGTTACAAATGTTGTTACAGAAATGACTAATAGTGAAGAATTCAAGAACATAATATCTGAACTTGGAATAGCTTACTAAAAAAAAGAGAGTCTACTACAGACTCTCTTTTTTTGATTTATTATTTTTAAAAATTAACCCTACAAGAATTATAAGAAAAAATATACCGATATATATAAACACAGCTTTGATACCATGTGATACAAACGTTGCAAATATCATAAATATAGAACCAATTACAGCAGCAAATGGAATTAAAAATCTTTGAATAAAATTTAAATCCTTCATTACTTTCATAGTCCAAATAAAAATAGGTATATACAGAGCATACATAGTTATAACTGGAAGTTCTGAAAAATCTAAAAACATACCCCACCAACCTTTAAAACTTCCATACCAAACCAAAAGCCAACACATAATTACAATAAGTCCAACAATTCCTGAATTTACAGGTATTTTATTTTTCTCATTAATTTTAGAAAAAAACTTAGGACTAGGCCCCATATTTCTAGCAGCAAGAGAATAAAATCCTCTAATACAAGCCAAAGTTAATCCATTTAATGTACCAATACAAGATATAACAACAAATATAAATAATGTACTACCTCCAAAAGATCCTAATGTATTAAAAAATGCACGTCTAATAGAATCTTCTCCGCCTAGAATAAACTCATTTATAGACATAGAACTTGAAAGCCCTATAAAATACAATACATAAACAACAACAATAGCTATACTTCCGATTAAAAGTGCCTTAGGTAAATTTTTTCTTGAATCTTTTAACTCTGCATTTATTGTTGTTGCAACAATCCACCCTTCATAAGCAAAAGCAGTGGCAACAATAGAGGTAAATAATGGATTCGATGTTAAAATTTCATTTGTAACAAACTTAAAATTTTCAATAGTTTGTCCAGTATAAATTCCTTTAACAAGACCTACAATAGCCATAAGAACTAAAGGAATCAATTTTATAAAAGTTGCTGAAACTTGAAATTTACCAGCTAAAATTGGAGCAACAATATTCAAAACATAAATTGCAACCATATAAAATATAGCAATCAAATAAACCTGGATATTTACTCCTGGATCCCCTATATTAAATAAAACTGCTGTATATTTAGCTGAAACCCAAGATAAAACAGCTGCAAGTGCAGGATAATATATAGTTGCCATAAACCATCCTACAATATATCCATATGTTTTTCCTAATGATGCTTCAGCATAATCTACAATACCATTAACTTTTTCATATCTACCTGCCAAAATAGCGAAGGTGTAGGCACAAACAATCATTATACTTCCACTTACAACCCAAGAAAGTATTCCTAAGAACACATCTCCACCTGTTGATTGTAAAACTTTTTCTGCTTTAAAAAATACACCACTTCCTATAACGATACCAACAACCATAGCAACAGCTGTCCAAAATCCATATCTTTTTTGCAGATCATTTTCCATAATTAACCTCTCCTTTTAAAAAATGTTTAATAAATCATACGTTATTTTAACATACAGATAAAAAAATATATATAATAAGAGCCAATAAATAAAATTTACTGACTCTTATTTCAAAATGTATTCTGTTTTAAATATTTTATTTTGCAAAATTGTATCAACCCTAACCAAACTTCCCATACCGATAATTACATATGTTCCATCAAAATCAATATAAAATTTACTATTTTCATCCTCAAGTATATCTTTTAAAATTTCTTCAATTTCAACAGCTCTTACATCATCTACTAAAATATCTTTCAATTCAATCATATTTCCATTAACTTTATCAATATTATAAATTTTATCTTCAATAGTTATTTCTTTGTTACTTGGATATATTGAAATTATACTATCATTTTCAAAAATCTTATACACAGAATCTTCCTCAGATAAATAATTAGTTTCTGGAAAAACACTTCTTGTGGTTACAATTTTATTTTTATCAAGATTTACATCACCACCTCTATTTTGAAATACTGAAAACATAGCAATAGACAAACATGCAACCAATGCAAATTTCATATAAATATTACTTTTCTTGTGCACTTCCTGTGAACTTGAATTCAAAGATGACTTAGCAATACAGGTTAAAATATGATTATTTAAATCTTCTGGATAATCTTGCTCCATGTATTCATGCTTTAAAAATTCTAAATCTTTATTGCTATACATTAGCCAAATCCTCCCCAAGATTAATTTTTAATATTTTTAACGCTTTATACAAATTAGTTTTTACCGTATTTTCTTTCATATCTAAAACTTGAGAAATATCTTTTATTTTAAAATCTTCGAAAAATCTTAAAATAATTATTATTTTAAGTTTAGGAGATAATTTATCTAAAGCTTTCTTTAAAACAATTTTATCTAAAATATTTTTATTATCATCATTAGTTTTTTCAAAAACTTCATCACTTAATATTATTTTACTGTTACTCTTCAGAAAATCAAAACAATTATTTACAAGTATTCTTGTAACCCAAGGTTTTAAAGAATTTATATCTTTAAGTAATTTTATAGATGATAACGATTTATATATCGTATTTTGAACTATTTCGAATGCATCATCTGTATTTTTTACATAACTAAAAGCTATTCTATACAAATATTTTTGATTTTCTATTAAATATTCTTCAAGACGTTTTCTCTTTAAATACTGAACAACTACCTCAGAATCTTTTTCATCCATAATAAATTTCCCCCAAAATAAAATTCTAAATAAATTATACCATTTTTATATTTTGTTGTAATTTAAAATTAAAATTTTAAATATTTTTCGAAATAAAATCAATAATTTATTAAAAAATATTGAAAATTGTTTAAAATTATATTAATATTTTATTGAATAGAGGTGATAAATTAATGAATAAAAAGCTTCTAAAAATTGGGTCAGCTATTTCGATGCTAAATGTTACAGCTCCAATTCTAGCAAATGCTACTATATACAAATCCATATATACAACAAGCAGAATGGCATATACATCAAAAACTATTATTTTAGATACTACATCTGGTACTCCTGCAGCTGTCTTATCTAACTTGCGTAAAAATAGAGCTTTAGGAAGAACTACCGTATTACAGTCTACATCATCATTTTCAAGAGGAGTTGAAATTGTACAACCATACAACCCTCCTCAATCAAACAAAATACAATTTAAACATACATATTTCCCTCATTAAAACTTAATAAATATAATCTACATAAAAAATCTCTATGATAAATTTTAAAACATATCATAGAGATTTAATTTTACAATCTAATTAACAAACTTTATTTATATATTTTTTAAATTCTTCCATTATACGTTTCGTATTAATTCCAACTTTTCCATCACCTATTGTTCTATCATCTACAGAAACAACTCCTACGACTTCTGCTGCTGTGCCTGTAAGGAAACATTCATCTGCAGAATACACATTAAAACGTGTGAATTCTTGCTCATAAACCTCGTATCCTAATTCTCTTAAAAGTTTAATTACCAAAATTCTAGTTATACCATTTAAAATTCCAACATGAATTGGTGGTGTATAAACTTTATTATCTTTTATTATAAAAATATTGTCTCCTGTACACTCAGTAACAACTCCAACATTATTTAAAAAAATCGCTTCTTGTGCATTCCTTTTACTAGCTTCTATTTTTGCTAAAACATTTAACATATAATTAAGAGATTTACATTGTGGATCAAGCATTGAAGGACTCATTCTAATAAAAGACGAAAAAATAACATTAATGCCTAACTCGTAAAACTCTTTTTTGTACATGCTTATATTTGAAGCAATACAAACAAGAGTTGGATTAATCAATTCATCATCTGGCGGTGTAATTCCTAAATTATAGGAGCCTCTAGTAGCAATAAGCCTTATGTACCCATCTTTTATATTATTTATTTTTATAAGCTCATTAATGATTTCTATCAATTCTTCTTTTGTATGTTTTAAAATCATCATCGTATACTTAGCAGCATCAAAAAATCTATCTATATGTTCATTACCCATAAAAATTTTACCATTATATATTCTTATCCCTTCAAAAAAACCATCTCCATATAAAAGTCCCCTATCAAATACAGAAATTGTTGCATCACTTTTTTTAACATATTTTCCATTTACATAAACAATTAATTCATCCACTACTCTAACACTCCTAACAAAATTTTTAATTACATTATAACACTTTTCGCATCAATACTTTACCATATATTTTTTCAAAAAAATAAGGGCAATTCAATAAAATAAATTGCCTTTAAATAAAATTCTATGTGATATTTAAATAATCTTTTGTATTCATTCGCTTCTTTTTACCATTGTTATAAAATAACACTTTAGTTTTAGAAATTTTCTTGATCTTATCATTTTCATTAATTCCAAATTTTCCGTATCTAAAATTCATTAAACCTTCACCTATAAATTTTAATGGTTCATCGTTAAATTTTCCATTTATAAAATATGGTGATAAAATTCTCAATCTATCTATTGCTCTGGTTATACCAACATAAAATATTCTTCGCTCTTCTTCTTCATCGTAGAATACATTTATATTACTGTTTGTAACTTGATCTTTAAATTTTTGAGCATTTATTATATAAACGCATTTAAACTCCATACCTTTAGAAGAATGAATAGTTCCAAAATTAACTCCATGAATAGAATTAATAGAACTTACACTTTTATCAAATTCACCTATAGAATTAAATTTAAGCATTAAGTTGTAAAAATATTTTATAAAATATTTTACTTCCTCTCCATCTAAAGATTTAGAAGTAATAATGTTATTAATGTAAGTTAAATAGCCTAATTTGTTTAAAACCCCTTTTATTTTGCTTTCTAAAGGATATTTCTTTAACCTACTAATAATTTTTTCTAAATTATATATACTTCTTTTATCACTTGTGCTTAATTTATCAATATTGGAATTAACAACACTAAAAACATCTGCATTATAATCATATTTTTTTATAATATTAATTATCTTCCTACTAAAAATAAATGTTATCTTATTATAAATTTTCTCAAAATTATTTATAGTACACTCATCTATAAATAAGAGCAAATTTATTATATCTTTTATATAAAATTGCTCAAATATATTAAAATTACTATCTAAAAAATTAATTTTTATATTTCTTTTAATAAATTCACTCAATACACTGAAAGAATCACTATGATTTCTATACAATACTGCAAAATCACTTAGTTCTCCGCCATTTTTCATTATACATTCAATGTCATTAACTATATAAGTTCCTTGCTCTATATCTTCTAAAAACTTTTTACAAATAACTTCACCTTCTTCAATTTTTTTTCCAATTAATTGTTTTTCATTTCTTATTTTATTGTTCAAAATAACATTACGTGAAAAATCAATAATTGAATATTTTGATCTGTAATTATATTTCAAATAATATTTTTTACTATTTTTAAATATTTTACAAAAATTTACCATTATACTAGGATTAGCTCCCCTAAACTGGTAAATACTTTGATCCTCATCACCAACACAAAAAAGTTTAGAATTTTCACTTAACATTTTTAAAATTTTAAATTGTATATCATCACAATCTTGAAACTCATCAACCAATATGTACTTAAATTTTTCTCTATATAAATTCAAAATGTCTTCTCTTTTATCAAATAAATTTAAAACTTCAATGGCTAAATCATTGAAATCAAATAATTCATTTTTTAATTTAAACTTTTTATATTCTTTAACTATATAACTTAAAAAATCTTTAGATAAACTAGTATCAAAATCTTCAATAGACTTATTACTACTATTAAATCTATTCAATTCACAAATAACAGATTTAATCTTATATTCGGTAACAACATCAACATATTTCTTCAAACAATTTTTTAAAAATTCTTCTATTAAACTCTCATCTATTATGTCTATATCAGATTTTATATTTTCCTTAACTATCTTATAAAACAATCCATGAAAAGTATAAAAGTTTGGTAACGTTGATGTGCTAACCTTTTTAATAAATCTAGATTTCATATTTTCGCAGGCTTTTCTAGTAAATGTGATTAATAAAATGTTATCACCATTTACTCCTTCTCCAATCAATTTTATAAGTTTTTCTATAATAACTGTCGTTTTTCCACTTCCAGGAGATGCAACCAATAATACCTTATCTTCATTACAAAAAATAGCTTTATTTTGGTATTCATCAAACATGTTCTCACCTCTAACTTTTATATTTTTTAAAATTATTCCAAGAATTACAAATTTTAAACATTTTTTAATAAATATAGATAATTTTTATTGAAAATTTTTCTATTTGCAATTACTATCATAGTTATAATAATTTTTGGAGAGTGTTTATTTTTATGTTTGATAAAAATGAAAGAAATCTTTCTCTTCTAATTGATTTCTATGAATTGACAATGTCTAATAATTTTATACTTGATAACAAACAAAATAAAATCGCTTGTTTTGACGTATTTTTTAGAAGTATTCCAGATAATGGCGGATATTGTATAATGGCTGGACTTGAACAAGTTATAGATTTTATTAAAAATCTTAATTTTTCTGAAGATGATATAAATTTCTTAAGAAGTAAAAACATTTTTAATGAAAAATTTTTGGAATATTTGAAAAATTTCAAATTTTCTTGTGATATTTTTGCAATAGAAGAAGGATATCCAATATTTCCAAAAGAGCCAATTTTAACTGTTCGAGGACCTATACTTGAATGTTTATTAATAGAAACTATGTTGCTTCTTACATTAAATCATCAAATTCTCATAGCAACAAAAGCTAGTAGAATTTGTATAGCTGCAAATCATAGAAATGTTCTAGAATTTGGATCAAGAAGAGCTCAAGGATATGATGGTGCAATATATGGTGCAAGAGCTTCAATAATAGGTGGATGTATTGGAACTTCATGCACACTTGCTGAAAAAATGTTTAATGTACCTTCCTTCGGTACAATGTCCCATAGTTGGGTTCAAATGTTTGACAATGAATATGAAGCCTTCAAAACATGGGCAGAATACTCACCTAATAACTGCATACTGCTAATTGATACATATAATGTTTTAAAATCTGGGTTACCAAATGCAATAAAGATTTTTAAAGAAATATCCTCCAAATCTAAAAATTTTGGAGTAAGAATTGATAGTGGAGACATTACTTATTTAACAAAAAAAGTTAGAAAAGTTTTAAATGATGAAGGATTTAAAAATGCAAAAATTATCGTTTCTAATTCTTTAGATGAACACATAATAACAAATGTTTTATCAGAAGGAGCAGAAGTAGACATTTTTGGAGTTGGTGAGCGTCTTATAACTTCAAAAAGTGAACCTATTTTAGGTGGAGTGTATAAACTTTGTGCCTTATATGATGAAGATAACAATTTAATACCTAAAATTAAAATTAGTGAAAACAACAATAAAATAACTATTTCTGGATTTAAAACTGTTTATAGAATTTTTGATTCTTCAAATGATATGGCTATAGCAGACTTGATAACAGATTTCGATGAAATAATCGACGAAACAAAACCTCTTACTTTATTTGATCCAACCTTTACTTGGAAAAAGAAAGTGGTTAAAAATTTTTATACCATAAAACTTCACAAAAAAATATTTGATAAAGGAAAATGTATTTATAAATCTCCAAATGTTATGGAAATACAATCTATAAAAAATAGAGAACTTTCAAAGCTTTGGCCTGAAATAATAAGACTTGAAAATCCACAAACATATTTTGTAGATTTATCAGAAAAATTATGGAAAAGTAATCAAGAATTATTGAATAAACATTCAAACGATTATATATAAACATTTTTAAATTTATTATATGCTTTTTTGAAATACAAAAAAGCATATAATTTTATTTTATCAAAATAATCTTTCCATCATCATGTATAATACTACAAATTTTAAATTTTCTAGGATTCTCCTGTTTTGATATATACTTTGCAATATAAATTCCACTTTTAGTTATAACTTTATATAAAAATAATTTTTCATCTTCTTCTTTAACAATTATACAAAATCTATCTTCAATATACTTTTTGTGCTTAAACTTGAAATTACTTTCAACAATTCTATCTACAATTATTTTCAAAAAAATTATAAAAATTAAAGAAGATATTATAAAAATTACTATTTGAACTTCAACATCTTTTGTAAAAATAGCTGATATTCCAGATAAAAATGAAGCAATAGAAAAATATATAAACAATATATCTTTTCTTTTACTTTCTATAAAAAAAAATATAATAAATATCAAGAACCATATAAATACAGAAAAATTTTCTATTAAATCACCATACATTATAATCTCCAATTTCCAAAACTTGCTTATACAATTATTTTATTTATTAACAATATTTTGGTGTTTTAGTAATAATAATTTAAATTTTTTTTATTTTTTTGTAGATAATAAAACTAATAGATGTAATTGTTTTTATATTTTAGGGGGTTAATATGTTATTAAAACTACTGCCAAAAATATTTCTACTTTCATCAATAATTTATGTATTTTTTTGTACAATGCCTGCACACGCTCAAAATTTCGACCTTAATAACGATGGCATAATAGATTCAAAAGACTTAGAAACACTTTCAATTTTCTTCGGATCAAATGAAGAAAAATATGATTTAAATAGAGATGGAATAATTGATGCAGTTGACCTAGCAATACTAGCAAAGCAAATACATTCAAACGAAATTGGAGATCATGTTTTCACAGTATTCAAAAACGATTCAGTTTTAGGGACTTTTACGAAAAACAATTTACTAAACGCAATATCTCTCGCAGCACAAAATGGTGGTGTTGTAAAATCAAACGATAATTTAGTTTGGAATAATGAAAATTACTTCATATATTCAAACAATGAAGTGCACAGCACAGGAAAAAGTATACGTGAAGCTGTAAAAAATGCTTATAACATAAATAATTCAATTGTTGTATCTAAAAATGGTAACATCATTTATAATAAAAATTTAAACTATAGAAAAATAATTGGAGTTACAAGAACTTCTGTCAACTTAAGAAGTGAACCAAGAATGGATGCAAGAACGGATTTAATGATTCCAGACGGAACTCTAGTTGAAGTTAACTCTATAGTTAGAGGTTTTTATAAAGTTTCATACTATGATTCTGAAAATAATGTCCATAATGGATATATCCCAAGTTACTTAGACATAATTCAAGATGATATATCAAATTCTCAATTAGGATATATATCTGCACGAGAAGAATCAAATGGAGATCCTGGAGCAGTCGGCTTAAACCCAAATGATAAAGGAGGAGCATCTTTTGGAGTATGGCAACTTTCAAGTAAAATGGGAAGTGTTGACGAATTTTTAGATTTTATAAAAAATAAAAATTCTGAAATTTATGTGATACTTACAGAAGCTAAAAAACAAGACAAAAACACTTTTGGTGAAAATTTTATAGAAAAATGGAAAGAAGTTGCAGATAATTATTACGATACATTTTATGAATTACAAAGATCTTTTATAAAACGTAATTATTTTGACTCATTTTCAACTCTTGTAAAGAAAAACAACTTAAATATAGATTATTTATTAGATTTCAACTCTACATCTAATATGATTTGGTCAACTTCAGTTCAACATGGAGCTAGCGGAGCTGTAAATATTTTTAAAAAAATACCATTAGCTACAAATATAGAAGATATTATAGCAAAAGTATATGAAGAACGTTTAAATATGATTGCTAAATCCTACCCTCCTAACAGTACAAATCCAGGTGTAGTTTCACTATACAATGGTATAAAAAATAGATTAGAAAATGAAAAAAATGAGATTCTGAGAATTTATAAAAGAGAATTATTTTACTAAAAAAAGAGATACATTTTAATAATGTATCTCTTTTTTTAAAATTTAGAGCAAATCTATAAGCCGAGTTCTGTATTAGACAATCATCTATCTAGGTCTATTGTCACCAATAGACTCGAGCGACATACCCGATAGCAAAGCGGGCAACCTTAACGCTATCCTATTCAGTCTTGCTCCAGGTGGGGTTTACATAGCCAGTATGTCACCATACTGCTGGTGAGCTCTTACCTCGCCTTTCCATCCTTACCTATAAAATAGGCGGTTTATTTCTGTTGCACTTTCCTTAGAGTCGCCTCCACTTGGTGTTACCAAGCACCCTGCCCTATGGAGCTCGGACTTTCCTCTCCTTAAAAATCTTAAGCAGCGATTGTCTGATTTACTCTAAAATTTATTCTAACAAATAAATTAATTTAAATCAAATATTTAAATTGCTTTTATACCTAATTTATTACAATAGCTAACGACTGAACTCATTTTAACAAAATAAGTTAACATTTTTTTCAAAGCTCTCTCTTTTGATCCATATTGTCTAAGTTCTTCATTAAATACTGAAATTAATTTTGAATATTCATTAATAGTCGCCTGTCTATTTAAAACGCTTAAATATAACGATTGGGCTAAAGTTGTTGTATTCAACAAATTTATTTTAGGTGTAATAACTGAAACTAAAAAATCATACAAAGTTGATTGTTTCGCCAACAATTTATTAGTCCATAAATTCAATGTACTAGAATTAACACTACTTTTTAAAATATTTTTATAAACCCTAGAAATAACATTTTTAACTTCATCTCTACTACTAGAATTTGTAACTTTGAAAGAACTAAAATCATCATTAGCAACCAAATAATTTAATTCTGCATTATTAAATCTCATATTATTCACCATATCCATTAAAATTTTTATTCCAACTCCTGCTCCTAATAATAAAATTATTTTCATAATTCCACACTGTTTATTCATAATTTTTTCTCCTAATAAATAACAGATTCATGTAAAAATATATTATATAAAAACAAAAAAATGAATCTAATTCATTTAGATTCATTCAAAAACTTTTCAACTTCATTTAACACAAAATGCTGTTGCTGTTCTATAGAAATTGTTGCTTCACCATCATTATGTTGCTTACCATAATTACTGAAATAAGAATGATTTCCACCATCTATAAATAAATATTTGGTATCTCTATCTAAATTACTCTTATCATATTCGTATTTTTCAATATCTATAATTTTATCATTAGTCCCAACTATAGACAACATATCAATATCTCTTCTATAATTATCATTTTTAGTAGAATCGAAAATATAACTTCCATCACTATAAGAAGCTAACAAAATTATATCTTCAATTTTGTTAGATAATTCTGTCTGTTTAGAAAAATATTTAAGCATGGATGTTCCACCTAAAGAATGTCCCATTAAAACATATTTACTAAAATAATTTTCTTTAATAATCTTTTCTGCACCATCTTGATTTAAAATTGGCAACTTAAATGGTGATTTTAAAATATATACACCATACCCATCTTTACATAATTCTACCAACAATGGCAAATAAGATTTTTCATCAACTAAACCCCCAGGGTAAAAAATTATACCTGTATCAATACCCACATTATTTTTAGGTGTCATAAATATGTATCTACTATTTTCGATAAAATTCAAATACTCAGATTCATAACTATTAAATATGTTTAAATCAAATTTAGGTCTATAAATACTCAAATAAAATCCTAGAAAAGCTAACATTAAAATTATGAAACTAACCAACAAAACAGATTTAAACTTCTTTAATTTAATCTCCATTATTACCTCCAGATAAATATACTACTATCTCTTAGGTTATACGTACTTATAAACATCAGTTAACAAACTATCATAGTAAACACTAATATCTTTTTCAATTATATCTTGAATAAAATTCTTCATAACTTCGATATAAACAATATTCTCGGAATTGAAATGTCCCATATCAATCAGACTTACTTTATTTTCTATTGATTCAAATGCTGTATGATATGTAATATCTCCAGTTATAACTAAATCTATATTTTTACCAAAACAAGTTTTAATCATACTGTTTCCTGATCCGTTTATAACACACACTTTATTAATTTCCTTATTTCCAGAATCTACAAATTTTAATTTACCTATATTAAATTTTTTCTTAATCTCATCAATAATAAACATAATATCTAATGATTTTTTTAAATTTAAAATTCTTCCTATACCACATTTACTATTTATACTATTTAATTCCAATATTTCTATACTTTTATACTCAAAATTTAAAATGTCAACCAATTTATCATTCATTCCATTGATAGCAGCATCCAAATTAGTATGATAAGATATCACATTTATATCATAAGAAATACACTTCATTATTTTTCTAGATACAGATTTATCATCCACAACTTGCTTTAATGAATTAAATATAATTGGATGATGAGAAATAATAGTATTGATATTATGTCTTCTAACATACTCAATTATATCATCGTTTATATCTAAACAAACATAAATTCCAGTAATTTCACGTTCTTCGCTTCCAATTAAAAGACCAACATTATCAAAAGATAGTGCTAAATTATTTGGAATAATTCTCTCAAATTTATTTATAAACTCTTTAATATTCATCTAATACACCTCCTAAGGATTAAAATTTTATTTTTAAAACTCACATATTTATCATAATTTTTTAATTTACTATTTTTCATCTCCAACAAAACTTTTTCATACTTTCTTATCTTGTACAATATAAACTCATTATACTTGCCATCAATATTATCCATAACACATGTTGGAATATCATATCCAAATTCTAACAAAAAATTTTGATACTCTTTACTTAAAATTCCTTGTAGTTTTGGAAAAATTAGTATATACTCGTAGTATACTCCTTCACTAAACATTACATCTTCTTTTTCGATATGTATTTTTTTATTAACTAAAAATTTTCGTATATCTTTTGCATAAGAATTAGGTTGTATTAAAATATAATCCATTTTATATATCTTGCTCATATTTTTTTGTAATATATTTGCTATTGTACTCCCACCCATCCCTGCTATAACTGAACCAATATTTTCACTAACTTCATCTAAAAAATCAAACCCATTTGATTGAATACATTGTATGTAAAGTTCTAAATTGTTGTTTTTTATATTCTTTTCAGCATTTAATAATGGTAATCTATTTATATCTACTGCATAACATTTTTTACATTTATTTTCTCTAATCAAATTAATTGATATATATCCATGATCACAACCTACATCTATGATTGTATCTATAGAATTACACATTCTGATTATATGGTTTATTCTGTTACTTAATTTCATGATTTTAAATATCTCCACAAATAATAAAAGAGCAGCAAAAAAGCTACTCCAAATAATCTTTTAGTTTTTTACTTCTACTTGGATGCCTTAATTTTCTCAAAGCTTTCGCTTCAATTTGCCTAATTCGCTCCCTAGTTACCTTGAATTCTTTTCCAACTTCTTCAAGTGTTCTAGCCCTTCCATCATCTAATCCAAATCTAAGTTTTAAAACGTTTTTTTCCCTTACACTAAGAGTATCTAATACATTCATTAATTGCTCTTTCAATAATGTAAACGCAGCAACTTCTGCTGGTGCAGGTGCATCATCATCTGGTATAAAATCCCCCAAATGACTATCTTCTTCCTCTCCTATTGGAGTTTCTAAAGACACTGGCTCCTGAGCTATTTTTCTTATATCCCTAACTTTACTTTCAGACATATTCATTTCTTTTGCAATTTCTTCTGGAAGAGGATCCCTTCCTAATTCTTGTAACAACTGTCGAGAAACTCTTGTATACTTATTTATAGTCTCAACCATATGCACAGGTATTCTAATTGTTCTAGCTTGATCTGCTATAGCTCTAGTTATTGATTGTCTAATCCACCAAGTAGCATAAGTACTAAATTTAAATCCTTTAGTATGATCAAATTTCTCAACCGCTTTTATTAATCCTAAATTTCCTTCTTGTATTAAATCTAAAAAAAGCATCCCTCTTCCAACATATCTTTTCGCTATACTTACCACTAATCTTAAATTAGCTTCAGCTAGTTTTTTCCTAGCCATTTTAGATGCACTATCATTCTTTTTTATTTTCTTTGCTAAAACTATTTCCTCCTCAGATGTAAGAAGTTGAACACTTCCTATCTCTTTCAAATACATCCTAACAGGATCATCCATTGTAATGCCTTCAGGTATTACAGAATTTAAATCCAAATCTTCTACAAATTCATTAGAGAAATTATCTACAACTTCTATTCCCATTTTATCAAGAGTAATATATAATTTTTCAACATGTTCAGGAGTTAAATCTACATCCTCCAATTCATCCATTATGTCCTTGGATAATAATCCGCCTGACTCTTTTCCCTTAGTTAATAATCCTTTTAAGACAGACATCACATAACTATTATCCTTCACAGAATTGTCCTCCTTCCTACAATCACACCTCAAAACTTTTAATAAAATCTATAGCTTCCGACAATCTTCCTTCAACATCTAACTTAGAAATCATATTAAACATACTCAAATATTCAATAAACTTATTCTCATCAGCATCAGATTCATATTTTTTAATTATATGTGTAATCTTTTCTTTAAAATTACTTATTATATTTTTTCTTAAAGCTTTTATAAAGTCATCAATCTGATCAGTAATATTGTTATTATCGTAAATCATTATATTTTCTTTAAAGTATGTTACTACTTTAATTTCTTCATAAGTATTTAATTTTTTCTCTAAATATGTTAAAATTTCATCTTCTTCATCATTAAAATCAACTATAATTTTAAAAATTTTTTTGTGTGTATCAATAGAAAACAAACTCTCATCCACATTATTATTTAAGATATACATTAAATATTCTCTATTTAACATTAAATTTAATAATTGCTTTTCTGCTTTTATATGAGCTTTTTCAATTATTTTATCTTCTATCTCAAAATATTTATCATCTGAAATATTTTTAAAATTTTTATTTNNATATTTTTAAAATTTTTATTTACATAACCAATTATGAGTTCTTCTTTAATTTTCAAATTATCACTTAATAATTTAATATAATATTCTTTATCTACTAATTCCAATTGGTCAATTATACTTTTAACAATATTTAAATACTTCTTTCTTCCTAAGTTGGTCGTTACATCAATTTTTTCCTTATAAAATTCAAATATATATTCTACTAAAGTCTTACTATTTTTAATTACATCAACAAACTTTTCATTGCCATATTTATTTAAAAACTCATCTGGATCTTTAGCTCCATTAAACTGAATNNCTATTTTGATTTAAAAAATTTTTAAATATATCAAAAGTCCTTATAATAGCATTTTTTCCTGCATCATCTCCATCAAAACATAAATAAATTCTATTTGTATACTTGCTCAAAAGCTTAGCCTGTTCAAATGTAAAAGCTGTACCAAGAGATGCCACAACATTCGTTATGCCATGATTATGTAAAGCAATACAATCCATATACCCTTCCACCACTATTATGCTATCAAATAATTTTGATGATTTTAACAAAAAATTAAGAGCATATAAATTACTTCCTTTTTTAAAAACAACACTTTCCTTGGAATTTAAATATTTAGGCAATCTGTCATTAATAACTCTACCACCAAATCCAATTACCCTGCCTGAATAATTAAAAATAGGAAATATTATTCTATCTATAAACTTGTCATAATACTTTCCATTCTTATTATTAACAAGCCCAAGCTCTAAAAGAACTTTTATGTTATATCCTTTATCAAGCAAATATTTTTTTAAAGAATTAAAAAAATTAGGAGAATAACCTAATCCAAATTTAGTTATAGTAGAATCTTTCAAACCTCTATCTACCAAATACTTCTTTATCTGATTATTTTTTTTTAAATTTATGTAAAAATATTTAGCAGAATCAACAAGTATATTATAATACTCATCTAAACTATTATTTTTTACGTCTGAATCAACTTCAATACCTACCTTAGAAGCAAGAAATTTAATAGACTCGACAAAATTTAAATTTTTATATTTCATAACAAACGATATTACATTACCACTTTCACCACAACCAAAACATTTAAAAATTTGTTTCTTTCTTGATGCCACAAATGATGGTGTTTTTTCACTATGAAATGGACACAGAGCTAAATAATTATCTCCATTCCTTTTAAAGGTTAAATATTCCTCTAAAACGTCAATAATATCGTTGCTTTCACGAACTTGTTGTACTATCTCATCAGAAATTCTCATTTATAAAATCACCTTTAAAAATAATACATAAATACAACAAAAATATAAATTATTTTTTAATTTTTCCAATTTTAAACAATATTATACCTTATTAATAATTTTAATAAAAAAATATAAAAATTCATATTTCCATAATTCTACATAAAAATAACAAAAATTAACATTTAAATGTTATCTCATAGATAATATTCTATACTTAATTTAAATTTCCTTCTTAACTTAAATTATATTTTAAAAAAATAATGTATAATATAATAATTTTAAAAATATTCTAATTATATATTTATTTTTTTAAAGGATGTATAATGTATAAAA
>NZ_LXFF01000004.1:15325-68513 GCF_001655775.1 Candidatus Arthromitus sp. SFB-turkey | reverse complement strand
GGCAACTTTTTTATTTAAATATTTTTCTTTTCTGAACTTTTTTTCATATAGGTATTTTGATGATATGTGATTTTCTATTTCATAAAATTTTACAGCATTATTTTTAAAATTTAATACGCAATTTCCAAAACATTGATCTTTATGATAACAAACAATTGAACATATAAGAGATAGAGGATTATTTTTAAAAAGTATTTCTCCAGCTTCGTGTAAATTTTTATTTTTATATAGTTCAATTATTTTTGGTATATCTGTACTTATAGGGCAGTGAGATTTACATTTTGGTTTTTTACACAATAAACATTTATTGCTTTCTTCTAATAGAAATTCATCATGATTACTCATACAAAAAATTCTCCTTTTATGGTTGTTTAAAATATTTTTATAAAATTCCAACTATCAAAAACTAATTAGAATTAATTATACATCAATTAACAAATAATAATAATAAAATAAAAAGAGTATTTAAAAAAATAAATACTCTTTTAATGTACATTATCTAGATTTACAAATTTTGAATATTGTCCTATCCACGCAAGTTTTACAGTTCCTACTTCTCCATTTCTATGTTTTGCAATAATACATTCAGCAATATTTTTAAATTCAGTATCTTTATTGTAGTATTCATCTCTATATAAAAGTAAAACAATATCTGAGTCTTGTTCAATTGATCCTGATTCTCGTAAATCAGAAAGCATTGGTCTGTGATCAGATCTTTGTTCTGGTGCACGAGAAAGCTGGGAAAGTGCAATTACTGGACAATCAATTTCTTTTGATAAAGCTTTTATAAATCTTGAAATTTCAGATACTTCTTGTTGACGACTTTCAGTTCTTGTATTTCCACTCATAAGTTGAAGATAATCTATTATAATTAAATCAATTTCGTTAGAAAATTTTAGTTTTCTGCATTTTGCTCTCATTTCTGAAATTGAAATATTTGGAGTATCATCTATAAAAATTTTAGCATCAGCCAAGGTTCCTATTCCACTGGCTAATTTATCTAAGTCTGAATCATCTAACATACCTGTTTGGAGTTTTTGCATGTCTATTTTTGTAATAGAAGATATTAATTTATTTGTTAATTGTTCTTTACTCATTTCTAGAGAAAATATTAATACGGTTTTTTTATCTTTAATAGCTACATTTTCTGCAATATTTAATGCGAATGTTGTTTTTCCCATAGATGGACGAGCTGCAATTAAAATCATTTGAGATTTTTGAAAACCAGAAGTTTTCATATCTAAATCATAAAAACCAGAAGATACTCCAACAAATGAATTTTTATTTATATATAAGTTTTCAATATTAGAGAGAGTTCTATCTAAAATATTGCTTATTGATTCTATTTGAGATTTATCTTCTGATAAAGACATATCAAAAATATTTTTTTGTATGTTTTCAATTAAAATATCTGGATCTTCTTTTTTGTAAATTTTCTCTAAAGTATTGTTTGACAAATCAATTAATTTTCTAAGCTTAGAATTATCTTTTATTATTTTTATGTGTGTTTGTATATTTGCAACAGTTGCAATTGAATCTGAAATTTCTGTTATGTAAGTAGAACCACCTGAAGATTCTAAAAGATTATCTTTTTTCAAATATTCAATTAGAGAAATTATATCTATATGTATATCTTTTAAAAATAATTTTTTTATGGTTTTAAAAATATGTTTGTGGGCATCTTTATAAAAGTCATTTGTATTTAGAGTTTCAATTACTTCATAAATAATATTTTTGTTTATAATCATTGCCCCTAAAACAGTTTGTTCTGATTCTATATTGTTTGGTGAAATTTTATTTTCCATAATCTTGTCCTTATTTATAAAACTTTACTTCTATTAAACTATTGTAAAGAGGTTATGTCAATTGACAAATAAAATAATATTAAATTATAATAGTTTATAATTTTAAACTTTAAGTTTAATATTTATTAATTATGGAGATTATTATGAAAATAGGTAAGAAGATAAGACATTTGCGTATAAAAAATGGGTTAACTCAAGAAGAGCTTGCAGATAGGAGTGAATTATCAAAAGGATTTATATCTCAACTTGAAAGAGATTTAACTTCCCCATCTATTGCAACTCTTGTTGATATATTAGAATGTTTAGGAACGAACTTAAAGGAATTTTTTAGTGAAGAAAATAATGAAAAAATTTGTTTTAGTAGTGATGATTATTTTGTAACTAATAATGAGGAACTTAAAAATAATGTACACTGGATAGTACCTAATTCTCAAAAAAATAAAATGGAACCAATTATTGTACATTTAGAAAAAGGAGGGAAAACTTTAAAAGAGGATCCTCATGAAGGAGAGGAGTTTGGATATGTGTTTCAAGGAAGTATATATTTAAATCTTGGAAGTAGAAAAATAAGAGTAAAAAAAGGAGAGTGCTTTTATTTTTCACCAATAGTAGACCATTACATAGAAAACACATCAAATTCAATTGATGCACAGGTCCTTTGGATAAGTACTCCTCCAAATTTTTAATCTTTTAAATATTTTTAACTAAATCACTATCTTTAAATACAAAACTTGTTATATCATTTATTGTCTCAGCACAAATTACTTTTATATCTGTTAAGTCTTTAGGTATATCATTTTCATTTTCTTTTGGTATTATTACGTATTTTAAGCCTTTTCTTCGTGCTGCATATATTTTTTCAAATATTCCACCAACAGGTTTAATTTTTCCTTTAATGGAAATTTCACCAGTTATAGCAATATCTTGTCTTATAGGTTTATTTAAAATAGAGCTTAATATACATATTGTTATTGCAGCTCCCGCAGAAGGTCCATCTATTTTTCCACCGCCAATTGCATTTAAATGAACATCATAATCATTTAAATCTATTCCTGTTAATTTTCTTATAACAGTAGATGCGTTAAATACAGAGTCTTTTGTCATAGATCCTGCGGTTTCATTAAATCTAAACTTTCCTTTTGATGTTCTCTTAGCTTTGAAAGTTTCTGATTCAAAATCAAGAATTGATCCTAAGAATCCAGAAACACCTAAACCTTTTATAAGTCCTACTTGTTCATCAAAATCTTTAGAAATTTTTATAAAAGGAGAAGTTCTTGAAGAAGATAAAACTTCTTTTGTAATTTCTTTAGTTATTTTAATTTTTTCATTATCTTTTAAATCTTTATTTTTATAAAGAGCATATCCGTAACAATCACTTATTATATTTGTGGCTTTTCTTCCTTCAATGCAGTGTTCACTTATAATTTCAGAAACACCATCTTCAAGTTCAACATTTAATTTATTTGAAGCATTTATTACAATTGTTTCAATATCTTTGGACGTTAAGGGTTCAAAATATATTTCAGCGCATCTAGAGCGAAGAGCAGGATTTATTTCATGAGGTTCTCTTGTAGTAGCTCCAATTAAAATAAAATCAGCGGGTGCTCCATGTTCAAATAAAAATTTAACATATTTAGGTACATTTTCATCATCAGGATCGTAATAAGCAGATGAAAAATCAACTTTTCTATCTTCTAAAACTTTTAAAAGTTTGTTTTGAAGAATAATATCTAACTCTCCGATTTCATCTATAAAAAGTATTCCTCCATGAGCATCTGTTACAAGACCTGGTTTTGGTTCAGGAATACCAACTTCTGCTAAATCTTTTTTGCTTCCTTGATAAATTGGATCGTGAACAGAACCTAAAAGAGGATTTGTAACTTCTCTAGGATCCCACCTTAAAGTTGTTCCATTTACTTCTATAAAATTTGATTTTTCATTAAATGGAGTAAAACTAAATTTTTTAGCTTCTTCAAGAGCAATTCTTGCAGCAGAAGTTTTACCAACTCCAGGAGGTCCATAAATTAAAATATGTTGTGGATATGGAGAAATAAGTTTAGATATTAAGGACTTAATTGAGTTTTTCTGACCAATTATTTCATCAAAAGATTGAGGTCTTAATATACTTTGTATATTTTTATTAAGATTCTTTTTAGTGAGCATCTCAAGTTGAGCATATTTTTTAAGTGTTTTTGTATTTTCAGGACCTTTATTTTTCTTTATAATTTGTAATTTAATTTCATCAATATACTTTTCTTGTTTTTCATTTAGTATTGCTTCAACTTCGCTTTCAAGTTTACTTTGAATATATCGTCTACTAATTTCTTCTACGATTATATCTCTTGTTTTTAAATATGTTTCTTCTAATTGTTCATTAGAAGGAATTTCCATTAAAGATTTCCCATCACTAGCTATTACATTTATTGCATAAAGTTTTTCATTAACGTTTTTACTTGAAATATGTTTAATTAATTTAAATTTAGATGCTCTAGATTTTATAGTATTTTTATCAAATAATTTTTCAAGCATTTCGTATAATATTTTTACTCTAAATTCAATATCATTACTTTTTTGTAGTAACTTCTCAATTTCATCTATTGTAACTTCTGATTTCAAATTATCTCCCCCTTAAATGTATAAAATTAATTATCATCTTCATTAATAACTTTTAATACCATGTTTACTGAAACTTCTGGGCATAATTTTATAGAAATTGGGTAATTACCTAAAGCTTTCACTTGATCAAATGATATTTTCTTCTTATCTAAATTTAAATTAAAAAGAGAATTAATTTCATTACAAATGTCTTTAGAAGTAATTGAACCAAATAATTTTCCATTATTTCCTATTTTAGTTTTTATTATGATTTCTTTTCCTTTTATATTTTTTGCAATTTGTTGAAATTCCTCAACCTTTTGTACGTGAGCTTGACGCTCCTTTTCTTTTTTATAGTTTAATGTATTTAAATTTGAGTCATTAGCTTCAATTGCAAGTTTTTTTGGAAACAGAAAGTTTCTAGCATATCCATCAGATACTTCTATTAAATCATCTTTTTTACCTACATTTTTAATATCACTTGTTAATATAACTTTCATAAAAATACCTCCATAAAAGTTAAATAAAATTATGTTAGTACTTAATATTTTAGTTTTAATATTTTTATTTTTCAAGATTTATTAAATCTTTTATTTAGTTATATTTTAGAGAAATATTAAAAAGGTAAAATTCATTGCATTAATATTATGTAGTATTGTTAAAAAATTATTTAAAAATTCTTAATTAAGTAATGTAAATATATATATATTTGTATATTTTCATCCAAAAATAGATTTAAATAAAAAAACAGATGAAAATTATTTATATTTTCACCTGTTTTAATTTAAGAATTTTTTAGTTCCTCTAATTTTTTTTCAACATCAATTCTTGGAAACAAATTTTCTCCTTTATTTATTGAAACTCCAGATTCTGTTCCATCAAAATTTTCAATTGAATCAAAATTATCTAGCTTATAATTAAGTTTCTGTTTTATTTTTAATGATGTATCAGGCATAAATGGAGATAAAAGAATAGATACAACTCTTATTGATTCACACAAATTGTATAAAACAGTGCCGAGTCTATCTTTTTTACTTTCATCTTTTCCAAGTACCCAAGGTTCTGTTTCATCTATATATTTGTTAGATAAACTAATAACATTAAATATTTCACTTAAAGCATTTGAAATTTTAAGTTCATCCATATTTTTAGTCACAATATTTTTTAAATTTTTAACGTTATTTATTAAATTTAAATCTACATCTAGAATTTCTTTTTGAGAAGGAATAACACCACCGAAATATTTTTCAACCATAGATATTGTTCTTGAAACTAAATTTCCAAGTAAGTTTGAAAGATCAGCATTTGTTTTTAATATAAACAATTCGTTATTAAATATTCCATCATTTCCAAAGGTAACTTCACGAAGAAGGAAATATCTTATAGCATCAATTGGAAAGTGTTTTGATAAAATAATTGGATCAATAACACTGCCTTGAGACTTAGACATTTTATTTCCATCAATTAAAAGCCATCCATGTCCAAAAACTTGTTTAGGTAGTGGAAGATTTAAAGCAAAAAGCATAATTGGCCAATAAATTACATGAAATCTAACAATTTCTTTTCCAACTATATGTAAATCTGCAGGCCAAAAAGATTCCATTAAATTTTCTTCATCATTTTTGTATCCAAGTGCAGAAATATAATTTGAAAGTGCATCAATCCACACATATATTACATGGTCTGAGTCAAAATTTACAGGTATACCCCATTTAAAGCTAGTTCTAGATACACATAAGTCTTGAAGACCTGGTTTTATAAAATTATTAATCATCTCATTTTTTCTAGATTCAGGTTGTATGAAATGAGGATTATCTTCTATATATTTTAAAAGTTTATCTGCGTATTTACTTATTTTAAAAAAGTAAGCTTCTTCTTTTTGAAGAGTAACATCTCGTTTGCAGTCTGGACATTTTCCATTTTCTAATTGAGATTCAGTAAAAAATGATTCACAAGGTACGCAATAATGTCCTTCATATGTTCCTTTATAAATATCTCCATTTTTATAAAGAGTTTCAAAAATATTTTGAACTGTTTTAATGTGATAAGGGTCTGTTGTTCTTACGAATTTATCATATTTTATATTAAATAAATCCCAAAGTTCTTTTATTTTGTCTACAATTTCATCAACATAATCTTTTGGATCTTTAGAAGCTTTTTCCGCATTTTGTTGAATTTTTAATCCGTGTTCATCTGTTCCCGTTAAAAAAATTGTATCATACCCTTGAAGTCTTTTAAATCTAGCTAAACAATCACTTATTATTGTTGTATAAGTATGTCCAATATGTAAATTTCCAGAAGCATAATAAATAGGTGTTGTTATATAATAAGTATTTTTCATTCTCAATTCATCCTTTCAATTAATTTAAAAATTCAAATAAATTACTTGAGTTAAGAGGGGAATTTTTATTAGAAAATGTAACTGAAATAAAAATATCTTTAGGTTTAGGAATATAATCTTTAACTTTTAAACAAGTTTTAGAAATATATTCACTGTTTATAACTTTTTTATTTACAACAACTTTAGAATTTGGAGTAAAATTATCTCCAAAAACGTAAGTAACATTATTTTCAGTTTTTATGTTAGTTATTATTGGAGAATTATTACCTATTTTAATTTGTTTTTTTTCATGAGGAAAAATTTTATTTTCATAAATGTTATTATGTTTTATATCAAGTAGTAATTGTTTTTCGTATTCATTGAAATCTTCATGTTTTTTAAAAATATTTCTAAATTTTTGATATATAGTAGTGTTTAAATTTAAAGAGTTTAAAATTTCTGATAGGAATTCATAAGAATGAAGATTTTCATCATTAAATTCAATATTTTTTGATTTATCCGATGTTATTATTAAATAAGGAGTTTTAAAAAAATCTTCATTTGATAAAGTTTTATTAAATGTACTGTGATTTTCTCCAAGAGTAGGTAAATGATCACTATAAAATATTAAAATATAACTTTCATTTAAATTATTTAAAGAATTAATTAGATTAATTATGAACTCATCAACATGTTTAATAATATTTACATAATTTTGAAGTTCTATTCTTTCTTTTTCCGTTAAAACACTACTTTCTACGGTGATATCTTCATTTATTTGTGTGTTATAAGGTCCATGAGCTTCAACAGTAACTCCAAATATAAAGTCTTTTTCAGTAGTAGAGAGTATTTTATTTTTAATTTCATCAATAATTAAATTATCTTTGTACCAAAAATTTTCACTTCGATCTCTATTTGAAATAGTCTCAAGAGGTATAAATGTATCAAATCCAAGATTTTCATAAGCTCTAACTCTGTTATAAAAAGTTGAAAAGTAATTATGTATAGAAGTAGTTGAGTATCCGTAATCTTTAAAAATATGAGCTATACTTTCTACAGAATTGTGGTTTAATAAATTTAAATAAGGCATTTTTGTATATAGTTTTTCCATACTTATTCCTGTTAATATTTCAAATTCTGTCTGAATTGTTCCTCCTCCAATTACAGGAACTATAATTTCCCCATTTTTATTATTTTTACATAGTTCACGATAATTTTTTAGAGGATCTTGTGAAAAATTAACATTTTTTAATTTTAAAGGATCAAATATAGATTCTAACTGAATTAATATAATGTTATCTTCGGGATATTCATTAGATGGATTATACTCTTTGAGTTTATTTTTAATTTCAATTACTTTGTTTACATTATAATTTGAAGTAATGTTATTTGAAAAAAATATATCTGTTGATCTATAAAATGAATAAAAGAATCCATTTTTGTTATATGTATCTGTGATGTTAAAATCACTTACTGTATAAGTAAGTGATTTTCCATAATTAAATAAATTTATTTTTAAAATTAAAAATGAAGTTAAAAATAATACATAACAAAATAAATTTAAAAGTTTATTTTTTGTGTTAAATAATTTAACGTCTATATTATAAAAATTTTTTATTGTAAAAGTTAAAATTAAGGTTATACAAATTATTATTAGAAGAAAATTTATAATTACGGCTTTATTTATGTATTTTGAAGCTATATTTGTTGCTTCTTTAAAAAGAAAAATATCCTCAAAAATAAGAGGAGTTGATTTAAAAAAAGAGTTTATATTACTTACAAAAGCAAGAATACACCAAACACTATAATGTATATTACATAAAATTATAGGTTTTTTGAATATAAACACATAAGTACTTGAAAATGTAAAAAATAAAATTAAGAAAAACATTGTTAAAGGATTAGTTGATGTTAAAAATTTTTTGAAAGATTCAATATTTGGTCTATGTATAAGTTCTATTAATATAAAATAAAATATCGAAAGTGATAAATACCAAAAAATATATTTTTTATAGGAAATTTCATCTTTAAAATATTTTGACATGTTATTATCTCTATGAAAAATACAAAACACCATGAAAGATATTATACATTGAAATATATTTGAAATAAAGTATAATATTTTTGAGGTGTTTAATATGGATAAAAATGAAATGATAAATGATAAATTAACAAAAGTTTGCTTATGCAAAGGAGTTAGTAAACATACAATTAAAGAATGTATAAGAGAAGGAGCAAAAACAGTTGAGGAAGTTTCACAAAAGTGTGGAGCAACAACTGGAGGATGTAAGGGACGTAGATGTATTGATAAAATTAATGAATTAATAAATGAATATAAAGTGTTATAAAAAAGAGAGAACAAAAAGTTCTCTCTTTTTTATATAAATGGATTAAAAAAACGACCATTGTTTATAAACAAAAAAACTATCGATATTATTACAATGCATAAGAAAAATAGTATTGATATAAAATCATTTTTTTTAAAATCTTTTTGATTATACCAAGTTCTTTTTTTGTTGTATCCAAATGCACGAAGTTCCATTGCACATGAAATTTTTTCAATTCTTTCAAGGCTTGAAAAAATTATTGGAATTAAAATTAAAAATACATTCTTAATTCTTTTATGAAGTTTTTCATTTTTTGATAAATCTATACCTCTAGCTTGTTTTGAAATGGAAATGTTTTTATAATCGTTTATTATATCAGGAATGTATCTAAGTGAAAGAGAAACAGCGTAAGAAATTTTATAGTTTACACCAATTTTATTTAATGATGAAGCAAATTCACTTGGATTTGTTGTAAGTATAAATATTAAAGCTATAGGTATAACGCTAAAATATTTTAATGTTATATTTATTTGATAAAATAATTGTTCAAGAGTTATGGAATATGGTCCAAATAAATTAATTAAAACTGTTTTTGTTCCATAAATTTCAGTTCCCGTATTAGGTGAAAAAATGTATATAAATATATTATTTAAAACTAAAAAAAATAATATAAACATGAGTACAAAAGAAACATCTTGTATTTTTAGTTTTGATAGTTTAAACAAAAATAATCCAAATATTATCATAAATGATAAAATCCTAGTATCATAAGTTATCATTGTAGTAATACACCAAAGTAAAAAACATATGAGTTTAGTTGCTCCATTTAAATTATGTACGAAAGAATCTTTATGTATATATTCCAGTATTAATTTCATTTATTTCGAATACTCCTATCATATGTTATAAATTTATTTATAAAATCTTCAGTAGATTTTATATTACATTTAATAGAAAGTTCATGAAGAGAAGTTTGTTTTAAATTTGCTTTTTCAATGATTTCTTCATTTGATAAAATTTTTGAAGGAATATCATCTCCAATTTTTTTCCCATCGGAAATAACTATACATCTATCAGCGTATTCAAGAAGTAGATGCATATCGTGAGTTATCATGATTGAAGTTATTCCATGATTTGTTAAACTTTTTATAAATTCCATAATTTGAGTGTAGTGTTTAAAATCTTGTGCTGCAGTTGGCTCATCTAAAATTAAAATTTTAGGATTCATAACAAGTATTGAAGCAATTGTTACACGTCTTTTTTGTCCGAAACTTAGGGCTGATATTGGCCAGTTTCGCATTTCATATAAATCGCATATCTTTAAAATTTCATTAACCTTTTCTTTTATTTCATTAGAATTAAGATTTAAATTTTTAAGAGCAAAAGAAATTTCATCAAAAACAATTGTGTGACTTATCATTTGATTAGGATTTTGCATTACATATCCGATTATATTTGAACGCTGATATATAGTGTAGTTTGTAATATCTTTACCATTGAAAATAAAACTTCCAGAATTGTTTTTCATAAAACCGCACATTAACTTTGAAATTGTAGATTTACCAGCTCCATTTTTTCCAACAATACATAAAAGTTCATTTTCAAATACTTTAAAAGAAACATCTTCTAATATTTTTTTTGAATTGTTATAGGAAAAAGTGATATTTTTACACTCAAAAATAGGAGTTTTATTTAATTTATCTTCACACTCATAATTTAAAGAGTTATAAAATTTATTTAAAGATGGTTGTATTAAATTTTTATCTATGTTATTTAAATTTTCAAGATCTAAATCTTTTGAAATTTCAATTCCAGCGTATTTTAAAGCAGTTAAGTACAAAGGTTCTCTTATACCACATTTTTTTAACAAATCACTTTTTAATAAATCATTGGGAGCTCCACTAAAAATTATTTCTCCATCACTAAGTAAAACAATTTTATCTAAATTTAATTTTAAAATTTCTTCAAGTCTGTGTTCAATTATGATCATTGTTTTATTTGTTTTATGTGTAATAGTGTTAATTAACTCTATTGTATTTTTTGAAGTTTTTGGATCTAAACTAGCAAGTGGTTCATCGAATAATAAAATATCAATTTCATCAACTATAGCGCCACCAAGAGTAACTTTTTGTTTTTGACCACCTGATAGATTATGAGGATTTGAATTTAAAAAATTATCCATTCCAATTAGCTTTGAAACTTCTAAAACTTTTTTATACATAGTTTCTTTATTAACACATAAATTTTCAAGTTTAAAAGCTATGTCTTCTGCAGAAGTTAAAGCGATAAATTGGTTGTCAGGATCTTGTAAAACAGTTCCTACAATTTTCGATATTTCAAATATTGACATATCTTTCGTATTTTTTCCATTTATTTTTAAAGATCCTTCAATAATACCGCTATAAAAAAATGGAACGAGTCCATTTATAGAATTACATAAGGTACTTTTTCCACATCCAGACTCTCCAAGAATTAATACTTTTTCACCTTCATATATATCTAAATTAATATTTTTTAAAGTGTAATTTTGTTGTGAATCATACTTAAAACCAAAGTTTTTAAATTCAATTAATTTTTTTTTCATTTTAAATAAGTACCTCTAATTTTGGAAAATTTATTTTAAGATTCTTTAGATAGGCTTCCTTTTTTTACAAGAGATTTAGAATATATAAGTACAAGAGACGTACCTATTATAGCTATGGTTAAGATATTTGAAATTGATGCAAAAGCACCTTGTATAAATACTTTGTTGGAAGGCTCAGAATATATTAATATATCTAAAGTTGGAGCTATTATAAGCCAAGATATGACGTTCCCTAAAATTTGAAAAAAATTAAATTTTAATATTTCCTTTTTATTGAAATTTTCTAAATCTACAAATTTATAACTTAATCCAACTATAAGACCAACAACTGCTGATGCTATAACCCAGCTAAACCATGGAGTACCGTAAAATAACATATCTTTTAAAGCATGTCCAATAAATCCTATTAAAAAACCAGATACGGGACCATAAATTATAGCCATTAATGCTAGAAAAGCGTAAGCTACTTCAAGGTTTGTGTTAGGAATTCCTGTTGGGATTGAACCAAATCTTCCAAGAACTAAAAATACAGCAGAACCAATACCGATTGCAACTATGTTTTTAATAGATAAAAAAGAAGAGTTTCTCAATTTTAATCCTCCATAATATAAAATATTTTCACACAAAAAGTATACACAATAGTTAAATTAAAATCAATAATTAAGCATTGGTGTTAAAAAATTTACCTTGATATAAATTGTTTTCATTTAAGTAATGGTGAATTGAATTTAATAATTCCCATTTTTTTATACTCCATAAAGGTTCTACAATATCTTCTCTTTTTGCATCTCCTGTTATTCTGTGTATTACAATATTTGGATTTGTGTAAGAAATGGCTTTTCCTAAGATTTCTATATATTTTTCTTTAGTTAGAGTATAAATAGAAGGATTTTTTAAATATTCAGAGTAAAGTTTTGTATTTTTTACAATGTAAAGTAAATGATATTTTATTCCTTGTATGTCTAAATTGTTTGAAAATCTCACAGTTTCCATCATATCTTTTTCTGTTTCATAGGGTAATCCAAAAATAACATGAGTAACTACGTTTATATTATGTTCTCTGAGTTTTTTAACTCCTTTTTCAAAACATTTCGAATCATGGCCTCTATTTATTAATTTTCCAGTATGATCATTTGAAGTTTGAAGTCCAAGTTCTACAGTTAAAAATGTTTTATTGTTGTAATAAGAAAGAAGTTTTATTACATCGTCAGATAAACAATCAGGACGAGTTCCTATTGAAATTCCAACAACTCCTTCTTCATTTAATGCTTCATCATAAAGTTTTTTTAAATATTCAACAGGTGCATAAGTGTTTGTATATGCTTGAAAATATGCAATGTATTTATTTGATTTCCACTTTTTTTTCATCATGTTTTTTTGGTCTAAAAATTGATCATGAATAGATTTTAATCTATTTCCAGCAAATTCACCAGAGCCACGAGAGCTACAAAAAGTGCATCCACCAAATGCTATTTTTCCATCTCTATTTGGACAAGTAAAACCTCCATCAAGGGTTATTTTCATAACTTTTTCTCCAAAAGTTTTTTTAAGGAAGTAATCAAGAGAATAGTAAGGTTTATCTCCCCAAAGCATAAAATACACCTTCTTTTAAAAATAAAATAATAGAATCATATTTTAACATAAAAAAAAATAAAAATTAAATATATTATAAAAAGGTGGGGGATATTTTGGGAAATAATTTTTTAAATATATTTAAGGTTGCGAGTATTTTTATTGGTACAGTTGTTGGAGCTGGACTTGCCTCTGGAAAAGAAATTTATCAATTTTTTTCAATATATGGATTAAAAAGTTTTTTTGGATTTATAATATGTTTTTTTATTTATATTTTTATAGGAAATATGATCTGTAATATTTCTCATAAGAAAAATCTATCTTCTTATAATTTACTTATAAGTGAAATTTGCCCTAAGTTTCCAGCTAGGGTTTTAAATATATTTACAAGTTTATATTATTTGTTTTCTTCATCTATAATTTTTGCAGCAAGTGGATCTATAATAAGTCAATTTTTTTCAGTACATAAAATTTATGGTATCATTTTGATGATTTTAGTTACTCTTATAGTTTTAAAGTTTAGTATGAAAGGATTATTCTTAGTAAACGCTATAAGCGTGCCTATAATGATTTTTATAATATTTATAATGTTTTTAATGTTTGAAATTTTTTCAGATCCAATAAATATTCAAACATCTATAGTAAATAATTTGGAAAATGAAATAAGAATACATAATAACATAATTTTATCTAGTTTTTTATATGGTGGATTTAATATTTTAAGTGCTTCTGGAGTATTAGCTCCTCTTTCTACAGAAAATACAAAGAAAAATTTTAAAAATGGAATTTTAATTGGATCATTTTTTTTAGTGCTTATAAGTCTTATAATAAATTATTTAATTTTATCTAATATGCCTTATATTGCTCAGTATGATATACCTCTTTTATATATTTCAAAAATATTTGGAAAATCTTTTCAAATAATTATATTAATTTTAATTTGGATTGAAATGCTTTCAACAGAAACATCTAGTTTATATTCTTTAGCAAGAAGTATATCAAATAAGTTTGGTCATTCATTTTTTAAATCGGTATTAATAATTTTAAGTGTGTCTATACCAATATCTATTTTTGGATTTTCTAAGCTCATTTCAGTAATTTATCCTATTTTTGGTTTCTTAAGTTTTGTATTTATGTTTTATGTTATTAAATATAGATTTAAAAAAAATAAATAGCTTTAGCAATTTTGCTAAAGCTATTTTGTTTTATAAAGAGTGTATAGTTTTAAAAATATCTAAGATTTTTTCAATTTCTATGTTGAGATTTGAAATATTTTTAAAATCTCTATCTTTTATATAATCTTTCATTTTAGAGTGTAAACTTAGATAATCAAAAGTATCTGAAAATAATTTAAATTTAAGCTCGTTTAATAAGAGATTAATTAAAGAAGAAGATTTTGTATTAAATTTAAAATTATTCATTAATAATTCTATATCTTTTTTGTATTCAGGAAAAATTCTATGCTCTATTTCCATTATATATCTATCTAATGATGATAATTTAAAGCTATTTATTATGTCTAAAGTAAAAACATCATCTTTAAGTAAAATAGAATAATTATTTTCTTCACATAAGTGAAGCATATTTTCATATACAGTTTTTGGACTTTTTCCAAAATATTTATCTCTATCATCTTCTGAATATTTTTCAAATATGTTATCTTCACTTCTATACAGTTTATTTTTTTCTAGATACGTAGAATCATCTCCATAATTTTTTGATAACTCATTTAATAGAGAAAGTTCATTTTTGTTTATTGAATATTTAATTCCATCAACTACACACATATTTATAGCTGCTAATGTTAAATAAATATTTGTTTTAGGGTTTGGTGAGCGTAGTTCAAACCTAGTTGCATTTGGATTTTTGGAATCTCTTATTAGTGCAATTAATATGGATCTATTTCTTGATGGGATATTTTTTGAAATTCCAAGAGAAGCTACAGTACAAACAGGTGCTTCAAAACCAGGTTTTAATCTTTTTAATGAATCAATTGTATTTGATACAAATGGACTTATAATATTGTAGTGTTTAAGAATTCCCATAAGAGAGCCATAAGCTATTGAACTCATAAATTCATTATTTTCATCATGAAATAAATTTATTTTTTGACCATTTTTAAGTTTTAGGAAAATACTAAAATGAAGATGAGCTCCATTTCCTGCAACTTTTTCTATGGGTTTAGCACAAAAAGTTACATCAAGTCCATGTCTTTTAAAAGTTTCTTTTATTATGCTTTTAACGATTAAAATATTATCACAGGATTGAAGGGCAGTTGAATATTTCCAGTCGATTTCTAATTGTTCTAAAATATGATATTTTCCATTTGAATCGATTTTTGATTTTACTCCACCAACTTCTTTATGTCCCATTTCAGGATAAAGGTCATAGTTTTCCATAATTGATAAAGTTTTTTCTAAAGCTGTTCTAACTATTCCTTTAGTTATATTCCAGTATTGTTCGTGTAAATCTTGAGATGTAGTTAAGTCTTCAATATTTATTAATTCCTCAGGAGTTTTTACCCAAAACTCAAGTTCAGTTGCTGTGTTTATTATTATGTCCTCTATATCTTCAGGATTTATTGTTCTTAAAATATTTGGATTACTTTTAAGAAGTGATAATAAATTTTTTTTCAAGAAACTTAAAGATCTATTTAGAACGGATCTTGAATCTATATATTTTTCATTATGAATTAAAAAACTAGGTATTTTAAGTGTTCCAATAGGTTTACCAGATACTTCATCAATATTGTCAAAATTATAATCAATAAACCAATTACAATTTTTATCTATTACCATATCAACTTTTGCATCATTTAAAGTTGCAATACCAGTTAAGACAACTGAAGAACCATCAGTTTGTACTGCACATCCATCAAAAAATAAATCTATATCGTTTATAAAAACCTTTGAAGGTATTTTTTCATCTGTATCATTTCCGTTTATATCAATTCCTATAAGGGATACAAATTTAATTTCACTGTGAGTATTTAATAAATTAGTTAAAAAATCTTTTGATATATTTTCTTTTTTTATTATATATATTAAATCTTTAACCATAAATTTTGATATTAAAATACATAACAAGATGTATTTATTGTCCTCCTTTTATTTTGATGTTATTTTAAATTATGATATAATTAAATTTTACTTATTGTCAATTTTGAGAGGTTTCAAAAATGAATTTTAAACACAAAAATATTGGTTTTTTTGATTCTGGTATTGGAGGTATTTCTGTTTTAAAAAATGCTATAAAGCTTTTAGAAAATGAAGTTTTTATATATTTTGGTGATTCTAAAAATGCACCTTATGGTAATAAAACTCAGAATGAAATAATTGAGTTATGTACTAATATATGCAATTTTTTAATTTATGAAAATAATTGTAAAGCTATTGTTGTTGCTTGCAATACAGCCAGTAGCGCTGCTATTAAATTTTTAAGAGATAAATATGAACCTAATATTCCCATTATTGGTATAGAACCTGCTATAAAACCAGCTATTGAATACGTAGAAAATAATAAATTAAATGGTAAAATTTTAGTTTTAGCAACTCCATTTACAATAAATGGAGATAAGTTTAAAAAATCTTTGAGTTTATATAAAAATTTTAAAATAGAAAGTGTTGCTCTTGAAGAACTTGCCTATATGATTGAGGAAAATTTAGATGCAGATATTATTTATAACTATTTAAATGAAAAATTGGGAAAATATGTTAAAGAGGTAGAGTGTGTTGTTCTTGGGTGCACTCATTACAATTTTATAAAAGATGTGTTTAAAAATATTTTTGGAGATAATGTTAAAATATTTGATGGTATTTATGGAACTAATAAAGAGCTTATTAGAAGACTTAAGATTCGCAATATAGAAAATAATTTTGAGAGCAAAGATTTTAAAAAAGTATATATATATAATTCTTTAAATGATCAAAAAATAAATAGATGTTATAATTTATTAAATTTGGAGGTGAATTAATTTGAAAAAATTTTTAATTTATGGATTTTCAGAAGATGAAATCATTAAAATGAAAAATCTTGTTAAATTTGTAAGTCAAAATATAAAATACATAACTATTTTAGATGAGGATTTTGAAAAAAAATTATTAGATGTTATAGAAAATGAAAAATTTGTTTTTCAAGATGAATTTTTATTAGATGAAAAGGTAGTTATATTTCAAAACGTAGTTCCTAAAGAATTGGATATTTATTACAAAATACTTAAAACAAAATTGAATAAAAAAATAATTTTTGCAAATGTAACTGAAAATTCAATTAACATGAAAATAGAAGATTTATTTAATGAATTTAAAATGGAAAGGGATTTCTTTAAGAAAAATAAATAGTAACTTTATATTAGTTTGTGAATAAATTCTTATTACATAATACTTTTTAGGAGTTTTTATGTCTATAGGATCTTTAAAAATTCAAACTTACATGAATAATATAGCTAATCCAGTGGATAAAGCAAATATAAAAGTTACATTATATGATTCAAATAATATTGTTAAAGATGTTATTAGTTTAAAGACTGATGATTCTGGAATTGCTGAAATTAATGAAATACAAACCCCTCCTTTGGAACTTTCATTAAATGAGAATGCTGAAGGAAGACCTTATGGCATTTGTGATATTTTAGTTGAAAAAGATGGTTATTCTCAAACATTTATAGAAGGATGTCAATTATTTGGAGATGAAGAAGCTATTCAGCCAGTTGATTTAAAAATGTTAAATAGAAATGTTTCTTCTAATAATCAATCTCAGGAGATTAAAATTTTACCTAATAGACTTTATGGAGATTATCCACCTAAAATACCTGAAGCTGAAGAGAAACCAATTTCAAAACCAACAGGACAAGTTGTATTATCTGAGGTTGTTGTTCCAGAGCTTATAACTGTTCACATGGGTACTCCAGATTCTAATGCAAAAAATTATACTGTGGGATATAAGGATTATATAAAAAATGTAGCTTCAAGTGAAATTTATTCAACATGGCCCTCAAATGCTATTAGAGCTAATATATATGCAATAGTATCTTTTACATTAAATAGAGTGTATACGGAATGGTATAGAGGAAAAGGAAAAGATTTTACTATAACTAATTCAACAGCATATGATCATGCTTTTAACTATGGAAGAAATATATTTAAAAATATTTCAAATATTGTAGATGAAATTTTTTCAACATATATGAAAAGACCAGGATCAAAGCAACCATTATTCTCTCAATATTGTGATGGGAAAAAAGTTAAATGTCCTGGATGGATGACTCAATGGGGAAGTAAGTACTTAGCAGATGAAGGATACACTCCATATGAAATTTTAACAAATTTTTATGGAACAAATCTTGATTTGGTAAGAGCAAAAGAAGTTAAAGGAATTCCAATTTCTTATCCAGGGTATGCTTTAAAAATTGGAAGTAAAGGAACACCTGTTAAAGAAGTTCAAAAATATTTAAATACTATTTCTAAAAATTATCCTGCTATTCCTAAGGTTTCAGTTGATGGGGTTTATGGTTCTAAAACTAGAGATGCAGTTAAGAAATTTCAACAGATATTTAATGTTAATGTATCAGGAATAGTTGAGTATGATACTTGGTATGCTTTATCAAATGTTTATGTTGCAGTTACTGAGATGTCAGAGTTAAGAGGGGATTTAAATAGAAATTTGAGAACATTTATACCATATACACCTATTGAACAAATATCTTCAATAAGATATTAAATTTTAAAGCTATTGACTTTAAGGTCAATAGCTTTTTAGCATTTTTTATAAAATATTTAGTTTCTTTTTAATTTATTATTTTAAATATAAATGATATAATTTTTTTGGGGAATTTTTAGATAAATAGTTTAGAGGTGGGTTATGAATGTAAAAATTAATAAATATTTTTTAGTTTTGTTGTTTTTAATTTTATTTTTGGGAATTTTTAATTTATATACTGGCAACAGTAAATATGTAAATAATTTGTATTTTAATAAAATTGAAGGAGTATTTGATAATTTTTCTATAATTGATGAAATTTTAAATTCTGAGATAGATAATTATTTAAAAAATAATTATGTAAGTAAGTATTCTATAAAAGAAATAAGGGATAATTATACAAATATGAAATTAAATGTTCAAGATATTGTTAGAGAAATAAATTTGGTGGATTATTATGAAGATTTAAATAAAAAATATTTAGTAGATATTTTATATGATGTTTTAGAAGTTATTGATAATGATTTTTTAGTAAATGATATATTTAATTCAGATGATGAAATTATAATAAAAAATCTTCAAAAAATAAGAGATGATTTTGAAAAAGTTTTAAATAAATACAATGTATTTAAAATTAATTTTGGAATTTTTAGTATTTAATTTTGATTCCTTAAATCATAATTGGAGGATTTATATGAAAAGGATTTTAAATATTTGTGTTTGTATGTTTTTTGCTTTTTGTTTGTTAGTATCGTGTTCATCAAATGCAAGTAATAGACAAGATAAAGAAAAATTAAAAATAGGAGTTACCTCAATTCCTCATGGAGAAATACTTGAAAATTTGAGAGACATATTTGATTTAGGTTTTGAAATTATAAATTACATAGATTATGAAGCTTTAAACAATGATCTTTTAAATGGGAAAATTGATGGTAATTTTTTTCAAACTAGGGAATATTTAAATAATTTTAATTTAAATAGTGAAGTAAAACTTATTGAATTGGCAGAGGTACATGTAGAACCACTTATTATTTATAGTAATAAGTATAAATCTGTAGATAAAGTAGAAGAAGGAGATGTTATATATATACCTAATGATCCTGTAAATAGAGATAGAGCTCTTAAGCTTTTAGAACAAGCAAATCTTATTAAACTTATGATGGATTTTGGGGAGCAAAGATATGTAGTTGCTGAGAATCCTAAGAATTTAGTTATGAATGAGGTTGAAGTTAACTCTATTCCTTCTTTTTATAATGAGGGAGATTTGGTTGTTATGAATACAAATGTTGCGTTAGAAAATATGATTTTTCCACATATATCTGGAATATTTTATGAAAATTCTTTTTCAGATGAAGACAAGGTTAATGTATTTGTAGTTAGAGAAGATATGAGAACATCTGTTAAATTGAAAGAAATAGCACATTTTTTAAATAGTTATGAAACTTTTAAGTTTATTAATGAAAAATACAAAGGATTTGTAAAACCGGTATTTTAAATTTGATAAAATAATAAAGTATTTAAAGTTTTTAAACAAAATGTTTGATATGGAGGTATTTAATATGAGTTTTAAAGAGGGTAATTTTTTAAAAGAGAAGTCAAAAGAGGTTAGAAAACTATTATTAAAGGAAATACACAGTGTTGGAAAAGGTCATTATGGAGGAAGTTTATCAATAGTAGATACTCTTGTTTTACTTTACAATAAGGAAATGAACATAGATGTAAATAATCCTAAAATGGAAGGAAGAGATAGACTTGTTTTATCAAAAGGTCATGCAGGGCCTGCACTTTACGCTGTATTAGCAGATAAAGGTTATATAGATGAAAAAGAATTATTAACCTTAAATAAAGAAAACACAAATCTTCCAAGTCATTGTGATATGAATAAAACAAATGGTGTTGATATGACAACAGGATCTCTAGGTCAAGGAATTAGTTGTGCTGTTGGTATGGCAATAGCTTCAAAAATAAAAAATGATAATGCGTATATATACTGTATAGTTGGAGATGGAGAGTGTAATGAAGGGCAGGTTTGGGAAGCGGCTATGGCTTCATCTGCTTTTAAATTAAATAATTTGATAGTGTTTGTAGATTACAACAAGATGCAATTAGATGGAACTCTTAAAGATATTTTAGACATGGGAGATATGGAGAAAAAATGGGAATCTTTTGGATTCTACACTAAAAGTGTTGATGGACATGATATGGAAGAAATAAGTAAAGCAATTAACAAAGGAAAGAAACAAGAGCTTCCTACAGCGATAATTTTAAACACAACAAAAGGAAAAGGTGTATCATTTATAGAAGAAGCAGGGTATAAAAGCCATAGTATGGGATTAACTGAAGAGCAATTAAATAAAGCCATAGAAGATTTAAATTAAGGAGGGAAATAATTATGGAAATGAGACAAATGTTATGTGAAACGATGAAAGAACTTATGGAAAAACACGAAAATATAGTTTTTATGGATGCAGACCTTGCAGAGGCAAATGGAACAATGACTCTTAGGAAAATATTTAAAGATAGAGCATTTGATGTTGGAATAAGTGAAGCTAATATGGCAGGTATGGCAGCTGGAATGAGTGCTTATGGAATGAATCCATATATATGTACATTTACTCCTTTTGCATCAAGAAGAATATGTGATCAAGTAGCGATTTCATTGTCTTATGCAAAACAAAATGTAAAAATTCTTGGAACAGATTCTGGGGTTGCAGCTGAAATGAATGGTGGAACTCATATGAGTTTTGAAGATATTGGAGTTTTAAGAAGTATTCCTGGAATTACAATAATTGATGTTGCTGACGAAATTCAGTTAAGGGAAGTTTTGTTAAACACCGTTGATTATAAAGGAGTTGTTTATATAAGATTTCCAAGAAAAGAAATGCCAAAGGTTTATAGTGAAGATTATAAATTTAATATAAATAAAGCAGATGTGTTAAAAGAAGGGAAAGATTTAACAATCTTTTGTTCTGGACTTATGGTAAATCCATCTCTTGAAGCTAGTAAAATTTTAGAATCTAAGGGAATAAATGCTGAGGTCATTTCTGTTCCAGTTATAAAACCGATTGATAAAGAAACTATTATAAATTCTTTGAAAAAAACAAATAAAGCTATTACAGTTGAAAACCATAATGTAATTGGTGGACTTTATAGTGCTGTATGTGAAGTTTCTTGTGAAAATTATCCAGCTTTAATAAAAAATATTGGTATTAAAGATCATTTTGGTGAAGTTGGAACAATGAAATTTTTACTAGAAAAATATAAAATGACTTGTAATGATATTGTTAAAGAGTGTGAAAAGTTAGTAAAATAAAAAATAGAGGGAAATTTTTTTCCTTCCATTTTTTTTTATTTAAACATAAAAATATTTTAAAAAATTATATTTTTAAAAAGAAAGGGGTGAGAAAATGAATAATATTTTAATCAAATTAAAAGAAGAATGTAAAAATTGGGAAGAGGTTGTATTTAAAGGTGTAGGGCTTCTTGAAGAAAATGGATTTGTGAATGAAATTTATAAAAAGAAGATAATAGAAAATTTTTATGAGTTTGGTTCTTATATGGTAATAGCACCTCAAATAGTTTTATTACATGCAAGACCAGAAGATGGAGTAATTAAAACAGGACTTAGCATATTAACATTAAAAAATCCAATTAATTTTGGAAGTGAGTTAAATGATCCTGTAAAACTTGTATTTAGTTTTTGTAGTATAGATAATAAAGATCATATGGTTTTATTATCAAATTTAATGAAATTATTAATGAGTAAAGAGGATCTTGAAAATTTAATGAATGAAGATAATATTGAAAACGTTAAAAGGATAATTGAAAAATTTGACTTATAGGAGGATTTAATTATGAAAATATTAGTTTGTTGTGGGTCAGGACTTGGAAGTAGTTTTATGATTGAGATGAATATACAAAATATATTAAATGAATTAGGGGTAAATGGAATTGAAGTTTCACATTCTGATTTATCATCAGCAAAAGGAATGAGTGCAGATATATATGTATCCACGAGAGATTTATCTTCTCAGTTAGAAGGTTTAGGAGGAGAAGTTATATCTCTTAATAATATGATAGATATGGATGAATTAAAGAATAAGTTGTTAGAAACTTTAAAAAAATTAAATGTTTTATGATAAATCTTAAGGAGAAAATTTATGCTTGAATTTATTTTAGATATATTAAGTGAACCGTCTATATTAGTTGGATTAGTTGCTTTAATTGGATTAATCATACAAAAGAAATCATTTTCTGATTGTTTGCTTGGAAGTATTAAAACTATAATGGGATTTTTAGTTTTAAGTGGAGGAGCAAGTCTTGTTACTGGATCTTTAGATTATTTTGGAAAAATGTTTGAATACGGATTTGGAATAACGGGAATTGTTCCTAATAATGAGGCAATAGTTGGACTTGCATTAAATGAATTAGGAACAACAACTGCTTTGATTATGGCTTTTGGAATGCTTTCAAATATTTTAATTGCGAGATTTACAAAACTTAAATATATATTTTTAACAGGACATCACACTTTATATATGGCATGTATGTATGCAGCTATTTTATATGCAGGAGATATAAAAGGAACAACAGCTGTTGTTATAGGATCAATTTTATTAGGTTTTACAATGGCGATTATGCCAGCTCTTGCAAATCCTTTTATGAAAAAAATAGTTGGATCGGATCAAGTTGGATTTGGTCATTTTGGAACATTTGGATATATATTGTCAGGATACGTTGGAAAGTTAGTTGGAAAAAATTCAAAATCAACAGAAGATATAAAATTTCCTAAAGGTTTAAATTTTCTTAGAGATACATCAGTTGCAATATCAATAACAATGCTTGTATTATTTTTAATAGTATCTTTTATGGCAGGAGCTGAATTTGTACATGAATTAAGTGGGGGGAAAAATTTTATAGTATTTTCTGTTATACAAAGTATAACTTTTGCTGGAGGAGTTTATATAATTCTTGCAGGTGTTAGATTAATACTTGGAGAAATTGTTCCAGCTTTTAAAGGAATTGCTACGAAATTAGTTCCTAATGCAAAACCTGCATTAGATTGTCCAATAGTTTTTCCTTATGCACCTAATGCAGTTTTAATTGGATTTTTGAGTAGTTTTGTTGGAGGAATAGTTGGATTATTTATATTAGTTTCTTTTGGTTTTCCTGCAATATTACCTGGAGTAGTTCCTCATTTTTTCTGCGGAGCAACAGCTGGAGTATTTGGGAATTCAACAGGAGGAAGAAGAGGGGCTATAATTGGATCTTTTGCAAATGGACTTTTAATAACATTTTTACCTGCAATGCTTCTTCCAACATTATCAGGATTTGGATTTGTTGGAACAACTTTTTCAGATTCAGATTTTGGAGTATGGGGAATATTACTAGGAAATATAATAAATATTTTTAAATAAAAAGAGGCACATTGTGCTTCTTTTTTAGTTGTTTAATTTACAATCTAATTCATTTGATATAGCTAAGTTATATATATAAGCATTATAAATTTCGTTTAAAAATTCTTTTTGCATTTCTTCAGATAATGTAAGTGAATTTAATTTACCATGATATTCACCAACATATGTTTTAAAGTCTTCTATTTTATTAAACTTATAATAGTTTAATCCTTCAGGAGAAATTTTATATTCTGAACTTAATATTGAAAAGAAAGTTCTTCCTCCAAATAAGTCAGCTAAAAATCTTGTATAAGTATGAGCAATAATGAGTTCAGATATATTTTTATATATTTCATTTAATTTTGGTATATATGCTTCTGTTGAAGTTTTTCCATTAATTAATTTTTTAATATAGTCTGTATGTTCGGAAGTGATATGTAGTAGCTGCGATTTGTCTTTTATATTCATTATAAAACACAATTTCTTCACTTCACTAAATTTTCATGATACAAAAAAGAGGATATATTTATATATCCTCTTTTTTGGTGACCCGTACGGGATTTGAACCCATGTTACCGCCGTGAAAGGGCGGTGTCTTAACCACTTGACCAACGGGCCAAATTATTATATTGGCGACCCAGAAGGGACTCGAACCCTCGACCTCTGGCGTGACAGGCCAGCACTCTAACCAGCTGAGCTACTGGGCCAAAATGGTGGGCACAACAGGGATCGAACCTGTGACCTCCTGCTTGTAAGGCAGATGCTCTCCCAGCTGAGCTATGCGCCCATAAATTTTAGTGGTGACTCGTACGGGAATCGAACCCGTGTTACCACCGTGAAAGGGTGGTGTCTTAACCGCTTGACCAACGAGCCATAAACGAGCCATAATTACTTGATAAAGTATATAATATTTAAAAGTTTTTGTCAATATGTTTTTCAAAAATAAATTATATAAATTGAATTTTTTAAAATTTATAATTTAACTTAAATAAATTTCTATTTTTTAAAAAGTTATATTATTAAAACATGTTAATTATAAGATTGAACATAAAATCCAAATTTTGTCAAGTTGACATAAAAAAGTAATATTTGTATCATGAATTACTGAAAGGAGTTAGTAAATGTTTTTTAAAATTTTTGACACTCATTCTCATTATGATGATGAAAGTTTTAATGAAGATAGAGAGGATGTACTTAACAAACAATTTGATTCTGGAGTTAAAAAAATTTTAAATTGTGCTGTTGATATAGATTCTTGTAAAGAAACGATTAATCTTGTAAATAAATATGATTTTATTTACGGGGCTTGTGGTATACATCCAAGTTATTCTAAATATTATTATAAAATGAGTTATATTGATGATTTATATGAATATCATAAAGAGAACAAAATTTTAGCTGTGGGAGAAATTGGACTAGATTATTTTTATAAAGATCTAGATGTTTGTATTCAAAAGGAAATTTTTAAAGAACAATTAGATTTTGCTAAACAGTTAAATAAACCTGTTATTATTCATTGTAGAGATGCACATAATGATACTTTAAGTATTGTTAAGGAGTTTATGCCTATTCGTGGAGTTATTCATTGTTTTTCTGGAAGCTTAGATATTGCTAAGGAATGGGTAAAACTTGGTTTTTATCTTGGAATAGGTGGAGTAGTAACTTTTAAAAATGCTGTGAAAATTATGGAAGTTGTAAAAGAAATTCCAACTGAATACCTTTTAACAGAAACTGATTGTCCATATTTATCCCCAGTACCTTTAAGGGGAAAGAGAAATGAATCTATCAATATAGAGCACATTATAAGAAAAATTTCTGAAGTAAAAAATGAAGACTTCTATAAAATTGCAGATACGTTATATAAAAATGCGTTAAAATTTTTGAATTTATAATGTATATTAAAGTTTTATCAGGGGGAGATTATGATAAAGTCAAAATCGATAAAGACTATATTATTCTCAATTTTTAGTTTCTTAATTTTTGTAATATTGTTTTATTTAGTTGTAAATTTAAATAAACCTGTTACAATTGTTGTAGATGGTATTGAAATAACGACTCGTACCAGTGGAGAAACTGTTGGAGACGTATTAGAGGAGAATGATATAGTCTTACAAGATGGCAGTAGTGTTTTTCCATCTAGACACTCAAAAGTTGACAGAGGAGAAAAGATTATTCTTGAAAATCCAGTTCCTGTTATTTTATATCTAGGTAAAATGGATCCATATGAAGTTATGACAATTTCTAGAACTGTTGGAGATTTTTTACAAGAACAGGGAGTTGAGGTTGATGAGGGAGATATAATAACTCCTTCAATTGATACACTTATTGTTCCAGATATGGAGATTTACATTAAATATGTGGATATAAAATTGGAGCAAGAACAACATGAAATTGGTTATGAAACTAAAATTAATTATAACGATAATCTTTATGAAGGAAATGAAAAAGTAGTTCAGGAAGGTAAAAGTGGATTAAGAGTAATAAAAAGAGAAAAACGTTATGAAAATGGAATAGAAGTAGATAACAAAGTTATTTATGATAATGTAGAAATTCAGCCTGTTCAAAAAATAGTTGAGAGAGGAACTAAGAAAAAAGAAGTAGTTCATGTTGAGGACGCAAGTTCTCGTCAAGTTATAAGTAGTGCTTATGAAAATGGTAATAAAATAAATTTTCTGGGTAAAGAATATTCTATAGCTTATACAAAATCTGTTGAGGCTACAGCTTTTTATAATAGTGGATCAAATGGAAATCATACTACAGCAACGGGAAATCCTACAGTTTATAATCCAAGTGGATGGAGTACTATAGCTGTGGATCCTAAGGTTATACCACTTTATACTAGAATTTATGTTGAGGGGTATGGTTTTGGAATAGCTCATGATACTGGTGGAGCTATAAAAGGAAATATTATAGATGTGTTTATGCCAAGTAGAGATGCTGCTTATACATGGGGTAGAAAAAAAGGTGTTAAAATATATATTTTAGAATAGATTTAAATAAATTGGCTGTAATATTTGTTTAACAAGTATTGCGGCTATTTTTATAGGAGGATAAATGATAAAAATAAAGGAAGTAATTGTAGTTGAGGGAATAAAAGATGAGATTGCTGTTAAAAGAAGTGTTGATGCTGAGGTTATATATGTTTCAGGATTTGGAATTTCTAATAAAACAATTAAATTAATAAAAAATGCACAAGAAAGATGTGGAGTTATATTATTTATGGATTCTGACTCTGCTGGAGAAAGAATAAGAAATATAATTTCAAGTAAAGTTTTAGGAGTTAAACATGCTTACATTTCTAGGGAAAAGAGTTTTAAAAATGGTGATATAGGAGTAGAAAATGCATCACCTGAAGATATACTTGAATCTATAAAAAATGCTAAGTGTGCAATAGAATATAAAAGAAATGAATTTAATATGGGGGATTTGATTGAAAATAACTTAGTAAATACACAGGAGTCATCAAAAAGAAGAGAGCTTCTTGGAGATATTTTAGGTATAGGTTATGCAAATGGAAAAAAGTTTTTAGCTAGACTTAATTATTTTAATATATCAAGAGAACAATTTTTATGTGCTTTAGAGAAACTTAAGGAGATATTAAATGATAAATATTAAAGATATTCAGAAAAAATATGGATTTTATTTTAAATCATTTTTAGGGCAAAATTTTTTTAATAATGATTTTTTACTTGAAGAAATTATTGAAAGTTTAAATATATCAAAAGATGATATTGTTCTTGAAATAGGGCCAGGGTTTGGAGTTTTAACGGAAAAACTTTTGTGTAGAGCAAAAAAAGTTATATCTGTTGAAATTGATTCTAATGCTGTTTTTATTTTAAATGAAGAATTTAAAGATAAGAAAAATTTTTTGCTTATAAATGAAGACTTTTTGAAAATGGACTTACATAAAATTGAAGAATTTAAAAATTCTATAAAGGTTATAGCAAATATACCTTATTATATAACAACTCCTATACTTGAGAAACTTTTTAAAAGTAATTTAAATATAGATTTTATAGCAGTTATGGTTCAAAAAGAGGTTGGAGAAAGAATTTTAGCAACTCCATCTACAAAAGAATATGGATCTCTTACGGTTTTTGTTAATTATTATTCTAAAGCTTTATTGATTAAAAAAATTTCTTCGAATAATTTTATTCCCAAACCTAAAGTTGACTCTGTTTTTATAAAATTTGAAATTTTTAAAAATAGATTTTTTAATGATAATAATATTGAAAATGAGTTTTTAAATTTTGTAAAAAGATGTTTTAGTATGAGGAGAAAAAATTTATTTAATGTTTTAACACAATTTAATAAAAATAAACAGCAGCTTCAAAATATATCTTATAAATTACAAATTGATTTTAATAATAGAGCAGAAAATTTAGATGTTTTTGATTTTCAAAAAATATTTGTTGAATTAAGCAAACCAAATTAATTTTGGTTTGCTTTTATTTTAGTAAATTTTAAATTAGTGTTGCATAATATACAATTAAATTTAAAAATATTTTGGAGATTTAAATGAGTGTTTCTGATAATAAAAAATTTATAATACTTCAAGAAGATGATAAAGGATTTTCTTTTAATAATAAGAAGCCCTCCGGATATACAAAGATAGAAAGTAAAGATTTTAAGTTTAAAATTTTTTATTACATTCAAAACGTTAACAATGAAAATACTTATAGTTTAAATCTTATTGTTAAAAATGATTCTAACAAAATTGATGTAATTTCTATTGGGGAGGTTAAAGCAGATTCTAATGGTAAAATAGATATTTCCTATGATTTTGATGAATCTATGTTAGATGGTGTTTGTGGAAGTACCATTTGTGTTAAGGATTTAAAAGGTGAATTAAAATTTCCTTTAAGTGGTTTTTTACCTAAGAAAAGGGTTTTTAATTGGAAAGTTTCTCAGTTTAGAGGAATTAGAAATAGGCCATTTAGAAAAGATAATTATTCATTTGAAAGAAAGAAAGAAGTCTATGTTAAAAAAAATGAAACTTCTTATGATGAGGCTCATGATGTACAGGAAGATTCAGAAAATATTGATAAAGATGTTAAAGAAAAAGATGATGTTAGTGTTAAAAATAAAGATGTAGAAGATAAAACATATTTAAATGAAGAATTTTGTTGTGAAGAGGATGAAAATTTAGATGAGATGGAGTTTAGAAGTAGTGGGATATTTTTAATGAGTATGTATGATCAATTGGATCTTTTGGATATAGATAATTCACATAGTGAGTCAAGAAATTTTGTAAAAAATATTTATAATAAACATGAGGAGAATGTAAAAAAAATTATAGATATGTCTAAGGAAGGATATGAACAAGCAAAACATCATATAGAGGCACTTAAAAAGCTTTTGATAAAAGATGATGGTAAAATTGAAAAAATGATAAAATCAATATTGCCTAATATGTGCAAAAAAAATAGAGAGATTAATGGGGATTATGATTATAGATTTTTCTTAAATATATTAAATGAATATGATGAAATGCATTCTTTAAATTATGAGGGGTATGTATTTTTTAAAGTTTATATAGATAATTTTTCTCAAATGAAGAATATGGAAAAATATGATAATATAAAGTATGCCATTATATATTATCCTATGATTTTTATGTATCCATATTTTAAAGATAAGGGATATTTCATAGTTGGATTAAATTATGATGAAGATAAAAATATTTCAAATCTTGTTTATGGTGTTGAGGTAAATGAAGGAATGGAATCATTATTTCCTTATGATGGGAAAACAGGTTTCAATAAATATGTTTATGATTATGAAAAATCAAAAGGATATCACATAATGGAATATGATTATAAAGAATTTAAGGTGAAATAATTAAAATAGGTTATGTTTATTAACCTATTTTTTAATTATTTGTTCTACTAAATTTTTGTGTGGAAGAAAAAATATAACTGAGAAATTGTTTGATAAATTTTTTAAATATGAAGATTTGAAATATTTTTTATTTGTAACAAGAGCAAAAACATTTATATTTTTTGATGAAACTTCTTTTATTGATATAGGTGTGCTTTCACTTATCATTTTTTTAACGTGTTTATTTGATGAATTTTTATTATTGAAATATGAAATTACATAATTGTTTAAATAAAGTTCACTATTTTTTAAATTTAAAAATATAAAGGAGCTTAAGGTTAAAAATTTGTTTTTCATACTAAGTTTTATATTTTCTAAATAACAATTGTAATTAAATACAGGGTCTATTAATATTGTATTTGAAAAAATTTTATCATTTAGAGAAATCATATTTAAACCTATATTTGAAGATAATTTATCACATATTAAATAAATATCATTTATATTTAAATTTTCTAAAAGTTTCAATATACATGAGGAGATATTTCTAAAGGAATAATCGTAATTATTTTGTTTGAAAGATTTTCCATGAGCTGGAAGATCTATTAGTATTATTTTAAAATTATTTGTTGAATCATTAAATATATTAAAAATATTTGATAACATATAATTTGAGTTAAAGGATGATTCAAATGGACTGTGTATAACAACAATATTTTTAAGTGAGGAATCATTGTTTAAAACATCTCTTTCATAATATGTAATAATATTGTTTTCAAGAGAAAATGTTTTTTCTATAAAATTTTCAATATTAAAATTTATTTTATATTTTTTGTTGTAAAAAAATAAACCATAGTTAATAATAAATTGCATAAAAAACAATAAAATTATTAAGTATATAATTGTCTTTTTTTTATTTATCATAATTGAATCACCATTGTTATTTTAAGTAATAAATAAATTAATATTCATTTGCTTGGAGGGATTATTAAATGAAATTTAATATAACTAATAGTGTGGATAAAAACTATGATATTGTAGTTATTCCATGTTTTTCAGATGAAAAAGTTCAAAAATATTCTCATATTTTAGATAAACTACGTGATAAAAAAATATTTTCTTGTAAAAGTTGTACAAGTTATAGTTTTATGAAAGATGAAGAAGATGAAATCTTAAATAGGGTTTTTTTAGGACTTGGAAAAAAGAAGGATTTAAATTATGAAAACATGTATAAGTCTATTGTTTCATGTTTTAAAAATTTTAAATTTGATAAACCTTTAAATATTTTAGTTAATTTGTTTGAAAGTGAAAATTTAAGTTCTCGTGATTTAATAAAAGCATTTGTTTTAGCTATTAGTGGTTGTGGTTATAGTTTTTCAAAATATTTTACAAAACGTAAGGAAGAGTGTTGTGTAAATGTAGAGTTTTATGGAGAAAATATCATTTTAAGTGAAGAACATTTAAAAGAAAGTTTGAACATAAGAGATGCTATAAATTTAACAAGAAATTTAGTAAATGAACCTTCTAATATTTTAACTCCTGAAGAATTTTCTAAAAGGTGTTTAGAAGCTATTGAAAATTTAAATGTTGATATAAGTGTTTATGATGAAAAATGGATAAAAGAAAATGGTTTAAAGGCACTTTATGAAGTTGGAAAAGCATCTTCTAATAAACCGAGATTTATAGTTATGAAATATTTTGGTGATGATACAACTAATAAATCTATTTCCTTTGTTGGTAAGGGTTTAACATATGATTCTGGAGGATATTCTATAAAAAGTTCTGATGGAATGGTTACTATGAAGTGTGATATGGCAGGAGCTGCCTCAGTATTATCTCTTATGACTCTTATATCAAAACAAAATTTAAAAATAAATGTATATGGGATAATACCTACTTGTGAAAATATGGTAAGTGGTGATGGGTTTAAACCTGGAGATGTTATAGGATCTTTATCTGGAAAAACTATTGAGGTAATATCAACAGATGCAGAAGGAAGACTTGTTCTTGCTGATGGTGTTTATTATGCTGCAAATAAGTTAAACACAGATATAATAATAGATATTGCTACTTTAACAGGGGCGTGTGGTATTGCACTTGGTACTAAATATGCAGCAATAATTGATAATAATGAAGAGTTATTTAAAAAATTAAATTATAGTTCAAAAAATACTGTAGATAGTATTTGGAGGCTTCCAGCTGATGAGGAATATAAAGAATTGTTAAAATCAGATATAGCAGATTTGAAAAATCTTGGAGGAAGATATGGTGGAACAATAACTGCTGGACTTTTTATAGGTGAATTTATAGAAAATAAACCTTGGGCACATATTGATATTGCTTATGTATCTTGGAATGATTTTCCAAGCAAAATATTTCCTAAAAAAGGTTCTACAGGAGCAGGAATAGAGTTTTTATATGAATTTTGTAAAAATAATGAAAAAAAATAAAAGGAGCAAATTAATTGCTCCTTTTTTATAATTGTTCTTTTTCACTTAAGGCTATATTGTAGTGTTTTAAAATTTCAGTTTGAAATTTTTGTCTAACATCCGTAGAGATTGGGTGAGCTATATCTTTAAATTCTCCATTTGGAGTTTTTCTACTAGGCATAGCAATGAACAAACCGTTTTCTCCTTCTATAACTTTAATATCGTGTACAACAAATTCATTATCTAAAGTTATTGACACGATAGCTTTCATTTTTCCTTCATTAGTGATTTTTCTGATTTTAACATCTGTAACTTGCATTCAATTCACCTCTATAAGTTTTTCAATAATATAAGGTGTATTCTATGCAAAAAAATAAAAAATATATTCACATAACAATAAATTTTAAAAAAATATATTATTCTTTAATAAATATGTATTTTTTTTAGTAAAAAATGTATATAATTATAAAAAGTCCTATATAATTAAGGGGTGTTTTTTTTGCAAGATCATTTTATAGATAAAATTATTGAAAAAAATCAAAGTATATATTTGATAGGTATTGGTGGAATTAGTATGAGTGGTATTGCATCAATACTTTTAGATAAGGGTTTTAAAGTTTCTGGAAGTGATATGCAGGAGAATGATTTAATATTAAAACTTAGAAATGCTGGATGTAAAATAAATATAGGTCATAATAGTGAAAATATAAGTGATGATGTAGGACTTATTGTATATACGGCAGCTATTAGATCTGATAATGAAGAGATTAAACAAGGTGCAAAGAAAAATATACCTATGATAAATAGGGCAGAATTTTTGGGAATGTTAACTAAAAGATATAATAAGTGTGTAACTATCTCAGGAACACACGGTAAGACTACAACTACATCTATGTTTAGTTATGTTATGATTCATAATGAACTAGATCCTACAATTTTATTAGGTGGAGAGTTATCTATTATTGATGGTAATTTTAAAATTGGCAAGAGTGAATATTTGTTAATGGAAGCTTGTGAATATAAGGAATCTTTCTTAAATTTTTCTACAGATATTGGAGTTATACTTAATATAGATAAGGATCATTTGGATTATTATAGAGATTTAGATCATATAAAAAGTACATTTAAAAAATATATTGAAAATATATCTGATGATGGTTGTTTAATTGTGTGTGGAGATGATGAAAATATTAAAGATATTTTGAAATATGCTAAGTGTAAAATAATTTCTTATGGCATAAATAATGGAGATGTTAAAGCTGTAAATATAAGAAAAGAACTAGATAAAACAGTTTTTGATGTTTCTTACAAAGACAAGTATTATGAAGATGTAGAGATAAGTGCACTTGGAGATCACAATATTTTAAATTCTCTTTCAACTATAGCTTTTACTTTTATGATGGATCTTGATTTTTTAAAAACTAAGAAGGCGTTAAAAGAATTTAAGTTACCAAAGAAGAGGTTTGAAATAAAAGGTAAGAAAGACAATATAACACTTATAGAAGATTACGCGCATCATCCTACTGAAATAAGAGCTACGATTAGTACAGCAAAATCTATTACTAAAAATGATATTTTTTGTTTCTTCCAACCTCATACTTATAGTAGAACTCTTGCTTTGTTTGATGAATTTTCCAAGTGTTTTGATGGTGTAGATGAACTTATACTTTTAGATATTTATGCAGCAAGAGAAAAAGATCCGGGAAATATTAATTCAAAGGAACTTGGGGATAAAATAAGGTCTTATGGACAAAAATGTTATAATGCGAAAGATTTTGATGATGCTTTATCGTATGCTAGAGGAAAAATAAAAGATGGAGATTTGTTTTTAACAATAGGTGCTGGTAATGTTGGGAATTTATGTGATATGTTTATAAAGTCATAAGTGTTAAGAGGTTTTTTTAAAACCTCTTTTAATTTTTAAGCAGAAGGTAGTGAAATTATGAAAATAGGAATTATAAGTGATGTTCATTCAAATTTATATTCTCTTATGGAAGTGTATTCTGAATTTGAAAGAGAAGGTGTAGATACGGTTATTTGCCTTGGGGATATTGTTGGATATGGTCCTCATCCTAATGAAGTTATAAATTTTATGAGAAGAAAACAAATAATAGCAATGAAAGGTATATATGATTTAGCTGTTATTAAAAATGATTTTAGTTTTATAAATGAAAGTACTGTAAATAATTTTTCTATGAATTTTACTCGTGAAGAGCTTACAAAAAACAATTTGTATTATTTATCGACTTTACCAACAGAAGTAAATTTTCAATTTGGTGGTTTAAAAGTAAAATTTATACATAAAAATCCTTATGAAGAATCTTGTGATATTGATGAAGATATTTTAGTTTGTGGATATACACATTTAGCTGATGAAAATAAAATTTCAAAGAGTAAATGTATTTTGAATCCTGGAAGTATTGGAAAACCATCTTATAGTAATGAATTTGTAACTTTTGGAATTTTAGATGTGTCTGAAAATTTATATAATTTTAAAATTATGAAGATTAATTATTCTTTTCATAAAATTCAAAAGGATATGAAAATGATGAATTTTCCAGAAATACTTATAAATTCTTATGATAATGGAGTTCGTTAGAAAGAGAGGGTTATTATATGGAAATTAATGCTAGGTTTTTATATGAAAATTTTAAAGATTATGATAATAAAGAAATTTTAATATGTGGATGGGTAAGAAGTATAAGAAGTAACAATAATATAGGTTTTATTGAATTAAATGATGGTAGTATGCTTAAAAATATACAAATAGTTATTGAAAATAATTTAGAAAATTATAGCGAAGTATGCTCATCTCCTATTTCATCTACTATTTCTGTTAAAGGTAAAGTGATTTTAACTCCTGAAAATAAACAACCTTTTGAAATAAAAGCATTAAATATCTTCATTGAAGGAAAATCTAATCAGGATTATCCTTTGCAAAAAAAGAAACATACTTTTGAATATTTGAGAACAATTGGACATTTAAGACCTAGAACAAATACATTTTTGTCTGTGTTTAGAATACGAAGTGTTATATCTTACGCTATACATAGTTATTTTAAAGAACAAGGATATGAATATATACATTCTCCTATAATAACAACCAGTGATTGTGAAGGTGCGGGAGAAATGTTTAAGGTTACAACTTTAGATTTAAAAGATGTTGAAAAGAAAGATAATAAAGAAGTAGATTTTTCTAAAGATTTTTTTGGAAAGTTAGCTAATTTAACTGTTAGTGGACAGTTAGAAGCTGAAATTATGGCCCTTGCACTTGGAAAAGTTTATACTTTTGGACCTACATTTAGAGCGGAAAATTCAAACACTTCAAGACATGCGGCTGAATTTTGGATGATTGAACCTGAAGCTGCGTTTTTAGAATTGTTTGGTGCTATGGATTTAGCTGAAAATATGCTTAAGTATGTTGTGAATGTTGTTTTAAATGAATGTAAGCAGGAATTAGAATTTTTAAATAATTTTATAGATAAAGGTCTTATTGATAGATTAAACAATGTAAAAAATAGTACTTTTGAAAGAATAGAGTATACAGAAGCTATAGAAATACTTTTAAAATCTAATAAGAAGTTTGAGTTTGAAGTTAAATGGGGAGTTGATTTACAGTCTGAACATGAAAGATATTTAACAGAAAACCATTTTAAAAAACCTATATTTTTATATAATTATCCAAAGGAAATAAAAGCCTTTTATATGAGGTTAAATGATGATCAGAAAACTGTTGCTTCTTTTGATTGTTTAGTTCCTGGAATTGGTGAAATAATTGGAGGAAGTCAAAGAGAAGAGAGATATACTGTTCTTGAAAATAGAATAGAAGAATGTGGACTTCTAATTGAAAATTATTGGTGGTATTTAGATTTAAGAAAATATGGGGAAACAAAACATTCAGGATTTGGGCTTGGTCTTGAAAGACTTGTTATGTATATAACTGGTATGAGTAATATTAGAGATGTTATTCCATTTCCTAGAACTCCACAATTTGCAGAATTTTAACAAAGATAGTTATTTAACTATCTTTTTTTTATGTTATTGAAAATTTTAATATTATTAAATTATAATAATAGTTAGTATTAGTTATGAGGTGTGTGCTATGGATGTTTGCGCTATAATTTTGGCTGCAGGAAAAGGGAGTAGAATGAAGTCAAAATACCACAAGGGAACTCATAAAGTTTGTGGTAAGGAAATGATTAATATTTTAATTGATAAATTAAAAAAATGTGGTGTTGATGATATTAATTTAGTTGTTGGAGAATATAGAGAAAGTTTAATTGATGTTACTAAAGATAAGTCAGTTACATATTCGTTTCAAGAACAACAACTCGGGACAGGACATGCTGTTTTAAGTGCATATGATTTTTTGAAAAATAAAAAAGGAAATGTTTTGATATTTGCTTGTGATATACCACTTTTTAAAGAGGAAAGTATTAATGAGTTATTAAGTGTTCATTTTAAAGAAGAGAATTCTTTAACTTTTGTTACTTCTGTGTTAGATGACGCTCTTAGTTATGGAAGAATTATAAGAAAAGATGGAAAGGTTTTTTGTATAAGAGAAGCTAAAGATTGTACTAAAGAAGAGCTTTCTATAAATGAAATTAATACTAGTTTGTATTGTTTTAAAATTGAGGATTTATTAGATGGAATAAAAAATATAAAAAATTGTAATGCGCAAAATGAATTTTATTTAACAGATATTATTGAAATTTTTAATGGGAAAAATAAGAAAATAGGTACTATATGTGCAGATAAAAATGAAGTTGTAGGAGTAGATTCTAGAAAACAATTATCTTATGCTAATGAATTATTAAGAAAAGAAATAAATGAAAATCATATGAACAACGGTGTTACATTTTTAAATCCAGAATCTACGTATATAGATATGGATGTTAAGATAGAGAAAGATGTTATTATACATCCAAATGTTTGTATTTATGGAAGTACTGTTATAGAAGAAGATTGTGAAATATTTTCAAATACAAAGATAGTAAATAGTTTTATTGGTAAAAATACTAAGATTGATTCATCGGTTATTTATGATTCTAAGGTTGGAGAAAATACAAATATTGGCCCATTTGCATACTTAAGACCTAATTCTATTATTGAAGATGCGGTTAAAATTGGTGATTTTGTTGAGATTAAAAATTCTACAATAGGAAGCGGTACAAAAATTTCTCATTTATCTTATGTTGGAGACGCTGTTGTGGGTAAAAAATGTAATTTAGGGTGTGGAATTGTAACTGTAAATTATGATGGAAAAGATAAGAATAAAACTATTATTGAAGATGAATGTTTTGTTGGTTGTAATGTTAATTTAGTTGCTCCAGTTACTGTTGAAAGAAATTCATATGTGGCAGCAGGTACAACTATAACAGAAAAAGTTGATTCAAACAGTCTTGCCATAGGAAGATGTAAACAAACAAATATAGAAAATTGGGTAATTAAAAAATTCAAATAATTAAATAAAAATGGTTGGAGGATGTAATGCATGTTAGAGCAAATTAACAATATAAAAATAATTGCTGGAAATTCTAATCTTGAGTTGTCAAAAGATATTGCAGAAAGTTTAAATACATCACTAGTTAAGTCTAAAGTTGTAAATTTTAGTGATGGAGAAATAAATGTTGATATAAGTGAAACTATACGAGGAGAAGATGTTTTTGTTGTACAATCTATTTGTGAGACAAGTGAATTAACTGTAAATGATAGTTTGATGGAGCTATTAATAATAATAGATGCTTTAAAAAGAGCTTCAGCAGGTAGAATTACAGCTGTTATTCCTTATTATGGATATGCTCGTCAGGATAGAAAAGCAAAATCTAGAGATCCAATAACTGCAAAGCTTGTTGCAGATATTGTAACAATTGCTGGTGCTAATAGAGTTCTTACTATGGATTTACATGCTCCACAAATTCAGGGGTATTTTAATATTCCAGTTGATCATTTATTAGGGTTGCCAATTTTAACAAAATATTATGATAAAAAAGTTTTTGATGGAGATTTAGTTATTGTATCTCCAGATGTTGGAAGTGTTAAGAGAGCTAGAGGATTTGCAGAGAAGTTAAGCGGAGATGTTCCTATGGCGATTATTGATAAGAGAAGACCTTCTCAAAATGTTTCAGAGGTTATGTCAGTAATAGGGGAAGTTAAGGGAAAAGTTGCAATTTTAGTTGATGATATGATAGATACAGCAGGAACAATTGTAAATGCTGCAAATAAGCTTATGGAACTTGGAACAAAAGAAGTTTATGCTTGTTGTACTCATGGAGTATTTTCGGGAGAGGCTGTAGATAGAATAAATAAATCTCCTATAAAAGAGTTAGTATTTTTAAATACTATATCTAAATGTAAATTATGTGAGGAATATTCAAAGTTTAAGATGTTATCAGTGGCACCAATATTTGCAGAAGCTATAAAAAGAATTCATCATTGTAAGAGTTTAAGTCCTTTATTTGGTAAATTTTAAAAGCCTTTAGTATATTTTTTTCAAACATTGGAAAACTATAATAGAAGAAAAATGTAAATTTTGTTATAAATTATAAAAAGTAGTTAATTTTAAAAATAATTTTACATTAATAAATATTTTTTGTATGATAAATTTAGTGGTATGTATGGATATATAGAACAAAATTTTAATGTTCACAAAATAAGGGAGTGTTAAGATGGACGGAAATGCAGTTAAGGTTTTGATAGTAGATGATGATGTTAATATATTGGAAGTTTTAAAAATGTATTTGGGAAATTCAGGTTATGATATTAGATCTTGTAGTGATGGTAGAGAAGTTCAAGAAATTTTTCCAGATTATAAGCCGAATTTAGTTATATTAGATATTATGATGCCTGTTTTAGATGGGACTGAGGTTTTAAAGTGGATTAGAAGAGATTCTAGTGTACCTATAATAATGCTTACTGCTAAGGGAGAACTTTTTGATAAATGTTTGGCTTTAGAACTAGGGGCTGATGATTATATGGTTAAACCTTTTGAACCTAAAGAGCTTTTAGCGAGAATAAAGGCTGTTATGAGAAGATTTAATACAGATAGTCATGTTAGAGAAAGTTTAGTTTTTACAGATCTAACAATAGATATAAATTCTTATACTGTTATATTTAAGGGACAGGATATAAAAATGCCACCAAAAGAATTTGAACTTTTGCATTATCTCGCTTCAAATAAAAATAAAGTTTTTACTCGTGAAAATCTTTTATGTGAAGTTTGGGGGTATGATTATCCTGGAGATTCTAGAACGGTTGATGTACATATTAAAAGGTTGAGAGAAAAATTAAATGGTGGAATGAATTGGCAGATAGAGACAGTCTGGGGTGTTGGATATAAATTTGAGGTGAAGTGATGACAAAAAACAGTATTGTAAATAAGATATTGTTGTATTTTTTATCTGTCGTTACTTGTGTTTTTGTATTACTTGCCTTTTTTGCATCATATTGGTATAAAAATAATTTGATAAATTCTAAAGTAGATAATTTAACAACTCAGATAGAAATAATATCAGATTCTGTAATTGACTACATGAATAATCCAAGTACTGATTATATTAAGTATTTATCTGATTATGTAGATGTAGTTAGTAGAGTTTTAGAAGTCGATATAGTTTTGTGTGATGCTCTTAATTATGTATATTTAGTGTCTAATGATTCTCACAAAAATTTGTTGGGAAAACAGTATGAAGTTGACTATTATAATAAATTTAAAATTAATCATATTAGTTCAAACGAATTAGATGTTTATGATAATGGTTTTGGTGAAAAGTTATATAGATTGGTAAAACCTTTGTATGAATCTGGTATTTATAAAGGTGCAATAACTTTATTTTTCGGGGAAAGTGTTATTTTAAATAAAATTCATAGATTTAATTTGATTATTTTTTCAATAGTGTTGTTATCTATATTTATAATAAGTTTATTTATGTATTTTTTATCTCGAAAGATTCTTGTTACACCTATTAAAGTAATAAATAGTACGGCTAAAAGATTTGCTTTAGGAGATGTTTATAAAAGAATTGAAATAAATTCTAAAGATGAAATAGGAGAACTTGCTAATTCGTTTAATTATATGGCGGAATCATTGGAAAAAATAGATTCTAATAGGAGAGAGTTTTTATCAAATGTTTCCCATGAGTTAAGAACACCACTTACTACCATTATAGGTTTTTTAAGTGGTATTTTGGATGGTATAATACCTGAAGAAAATCATATGGAAAAACTCAAAGTTGTTTATGATGAAGTTAAGCGTTTATCTAGACTTGTAAATGATTTGTTAGATTTAACAACAATGGAGTCTGGAAAATTTACTTTAAGGTTTAAAATAATAGAATTGAATTCATTAATAAGGTATACAGTTACAAATTTTGAGCAAGAAATAAAACAAAGTAATATAAATATGGAAGTTTTTCTTGAGCATGATAATGTAAATGTAATAGCTGATGAAGATAGGCTTGTTCAAGTTTTAAATAATTTAATAGCTAATGCTATTAAATATTGTGATGATAGGAAACGTATAAATATATCTGCTAAAATAAAGAATAATAAGGCTGTTGTATGTATTTTTAATACTGCTAAACTTTTAAGTGAAGAGGAATTTAATAATATTTGGGTAAGGTTTTATAAAAATGATAAATCAAGAACAGGAAAGGAAAGTACTGGACTTGGGTTGTCTATAGTTAGAAATATAATTTCACAATTCAGAGAAGAGATATGGGTTGAAAATAGAGTAAAAGAAGAGGGAGTAAGTTTTATCTTTACATTACAATTAGCTAATTAAATTGAATATTTATTTTAGCTTTTAGGTGGTAATAAGTTGGGGATTAATAATCGCAATACAGATTTACATAAGGGACGTATAATTTTTAAGGAAAAAAATATAAAATGTTTTAAAAAAGAAATTCTTAATGTTTTTATAAATATTCTTATTTCTATTATTTTTGGATTTATTGGATCTGTAATTTTTATTACAATTTATTTTGATTTTTATAATATAGATGATTCTAAAATAAATTTAAAATATGATTATAATATAACTCAGGTTATAAATAGATTAAATCAATCTGTTGTTGGAATTAATGCGTATATAAGAGAAGTTAACAATCGTGGGGATCATAGTTTAGTACAAAATAATATGACCGGTATTTTGTATTCAGAAGATGGATATATAGTTACTAATTTTTATGGATTAAATAATGCTAATAAGATATATGTTAAGATTCCTAGTACTCTTAATTTAGTAAAGGAAGCAAAAGTTGTAGGTTATAATGAAAAATATGATATATGTTTGTTAAAAATTGATGGAAATGAATATGTTAAGGGAGTTTTTAAGGAAAATATTTCTGATGTAAGTCATGGTTTAAAAGTTGTTTCTATAGGAAATTCGTCAGGTGATTTTAATTCTTACCATGTGAATTCGGGAATAATTAGTGGCTTTGATATTTTTGATGATGGAATTAAGATTATTAAGACAGATGTTAATGTTAATTTTTCAAATACAGGGGGTCCTATTTCTGATGTAAATGGTGAAATTTTAGGTATAAGTAGCGTTAAATTTAATGATAGTTACAATATACATAAGGAAACATCATCTATTTTAATTTCATCACAGGATATCATAAAATTAATAGAAGAAATGATTGAGGGTGCAACTTAGTATTAAATAAGCTTTGTTGCACTTTTATTTTTATTTTAAAAGTGAGGATGAGTTTATGTTTTTAGTTGTAGGTCTTGGAAATATAGGTAAAAAATATGAAAAAACTCGTCATAATATAGGGTTTATGATTTTAGATAAATTTTCTAAAGAATTTAATATAGAGTTTAATAAAGAAAATAATACTTGTAATTATGGCATTGGAAATGTAATGGGGAAAAAAGTTATTTTAGTGAAACCTAAGACTTATATGAATTTAAGTGGAGATGCTGTAGTTGAAATTATAAATTATTTTAAAATTAATCTTGATGATTTATTAGTTATTTATGATGATATAAGTTTGGATTTTTTGAAAATTAGAATAAGGCAGAAAGGATCTCATGGGGGGCATAATGGAATAAAAGATATTATTAATAAAATAAATACAGAAAAATTTAAAAGGATTAAAATTGGAATTGGAGAAAATAAAAATATTAATTTATCAGATTATGTATTATCTAATTTTACATTACAGGAACTTGAATTATTTAATGATGAATATGGAAGTATTTTGAAATGTATTGAGATGATTATAGATGGTAAAATAATTGAGGCTATGAATATATTCAATTGAGTAATAGGCGGTGTTTTATGAGGTTAAAAGGAATTAATGAGAGAATATTTAATTCTGAAAAATTTCAAAATATTTTGTATAACTTAGATTGTGAACAAAAAATTAATGTTTGCGGATTAGTGAGTTCTTCTAAATCTGCCATTATATATGGAATATATAAAAAAACTAATAAAAATATTTTTGTAATTACAAGTAGTAATTTTGAAGCTAAAAATATGTATGAAGATTTAAAATTTTATACAGATGAATGTATTTATTTTCAAGGGAAAGAAAATGTTTTTTACAATATAGAAGCATTTTCTTCAGATTTGAAGTGGGATAGAATTAAGGCACTTAAAGAAATATGTAATGGATCTAAGAAAATTATTTGTACTTCTGTAGATAGTTTAGTTTCTTTATATATGAATAAAGAAACTACAAAATTGTTAGAAGTTAATTTACATATTAATGAGGATTATGGATTTAATAAGTTTTTAGAAAATGTGCACAATTTAGGATATGAAAAAGTGTATAAAGTTGAACAAAAGGGAGAATACGCAGTTCGTGGTGGAATAATAGATATTTTTCCAATAAATTCGGAGTTTCCTTATAGAATAGAGTTTTTTGGAGATAGTGTTGATGTTATAAGAAGTTTTAATGTTGTTACACAAATAAGTATTGATAATAAGGAAACTGTTAGACTAATACAAGCTAAAGAATTTATTTTGAAAGATAATGAAAGAAACATTTTATATAAGAATCTTGAGGAAGATTTTTATAAATATATTGAATCTATAAATGATTTAGATATAAAGAACAAACTTGAAGAAAAATTTAAGTTTATTTTGGAAAGAATAAAAGAATTTCCTTTTTTTGATGAATATAACGTTATAATTCCATATCTTCAGGAGTATTTTTGTGATTTTTTTGATTTTATGGATGATTCAATTGTTGTAGTTGATGAATTTAAAAAATGTATAGAAACCTTAGATATTTTATATGAAAGATTTCAAGAAAATTTTCAAATGTTGATACTTCGTGGTGAGGTATTACCTTGTCAAATTAAATTAATTTTAGATAAAGGTATTTTATATAAAAAGATAAATGAAGTATATGATTTAAAATTTAGTTTGTTTAATGAGTCAAATAGTAATTCAATTGTAGAATTTGAAACTAAAGACACAGTAAAAATGGATGGAAAAATAAATGTTATTTTAAATGAAATAAAAGAAAAATTAAGTAAAAATTATTCAGTTGTTATATTATCTTCTACAAAAATGAGAGGTGAGAAATTAAAAGAGCTTTTAGAAGAGTATGATATAAAAGCGTATTATGATGAAAATCTTAATAAATTTAATTTTGGAGAAGTTATAATAAGTAAAGGATCATTAAATGATGGTTATGATTTTTTAGATTTAAAGTTATATGTAATATCAGATAAAGAAGTTTTTGGAGAATCTAAAAATAAAAAAAATAAGACTTCTTTTTCTTCTGTTAAAAAAGGTTTTAGTAAAATTAAAAGTTTTTCAGAGTTAAAACCAGGAGATTATATAGTACATGTTAATCATGGTATAGGAGTATATAAAGGTATTAAGCAAATAGAAGTTCAAGGAATTAATCGTGATTATTTAGATATAGAGTATGAAAAAAATGATAAGTTATATGTTCCAATAGAGCAACTAGATTTAGTTCAAAAGTACATAGGTATTGATGGAAAGAGCCCTAAGGTTAATAAATTAGGTGGAAGTGAATGGGCAAAAATTAAAATTAAAACTAAAAAATCTGTAAATGAAATTGCAGAAAATTTGGTAAGATTATATGCTGAGAGAAATATTTTAAATGGATATGCTTTTTCAAAAGATGGTGAATGGCAACATCAATTTGAAGATGAATTTCCATATAATGAGACCCCTGATCAAATATCTGCTATTTATGATATTAAAAAGGATATGGAATCTAATAAGCCTATGGATAGGCTTTTGTGTGGTGATGTTGGATATGGAAAAACAGAAGTTGCTTTAAGGGCGGTATTTAAGGCTGTTGTTGATAAAAAACAAGTTGCATTTTTAGTTCCAACTACAATACTTGCAGATCAGCATTATAATAACATAAAGAGAAGGTTTATAGATTTTTCTTTTAATGTAGATGTTTTAAGTAGATTTAGAACTCCAAAACAACAAAAAGAAACTCTTTTAAAACTTAAAAGTGGTGAAGTTGACATAATAGTAGGAACTCACAGACTTTTATCTAAAGATGTTGAATTTAAGGATTTGGGACTTTTAATTATAGATGAAGAGCAAAGATTTGGGGTTAAACATAAGGAAAAAATTAAAGAATTAAGAAAAAATATAGATGTTCTTAGTTTAAGTGCAACTCCAATTCCAAGAACTTTACATATGTCTATGATAGGAGTTAGGGATATAAGTGTTATTGATACTCCACCGGAGGAAAGATATCCAGTTCAAACTTATGTTGTTGAATATAGTGATCAGTTAATTAGAGATGCTATAATTAGGGAAATTTCACGATTTGGACAAGGATTTTTTGTTTATAATAGTGTTGAGACTATTGATAAAATGAATATTTATCTTCAAAATCTCGTCCCTGAATGTAGGTTTTCTGTAATTCATGGTCAAATGAGTGAGAGAGAAATAGAAGATATTGTAATGAAATTTTTAGATAAGGAAATAGATTTTTTAGTTTGTACTACAATAATTGAAACAGGTATTGATATAGAAAATGCCAATACTATAATTATTTATAATTCTGATAAATTTGGATTATCTCAGCTTTATCAATTAAGAGGTAGAGTTGGAAGAAGTAATAAAGTTGCTTATGCTTATTTAACTTATAAAAAAGATAAGGTTTTAACTGAAGTAGCTGAAAAAAGATTAAAAACATTAAAAGATTTTACAGAGCTTGGTTCTGGTTTTAAAGTTGCTATGAAAGATTTAGAAATTAGGGGATCCGGAAATATTGTGGGAGAAGCTCAACATGGGCAAATGAGTGTTGTTGGATACGATTTATATTGTAAAATGCTTGAGGATGCTATAAAACTTTTAAAAGGAGATATTAGTAAAGAGGAAGTAAATACAGTTGTTGATATTAAAATAGATGCATATATAAAATCTCAATATATTGAAGATGAAATGCAAAAGATTGAAATTTATAAAAAGATTTCTTGTATTGAAGATAAGAAAGATATTAAATACATAAGAGAAGAACTTATAGATAGATTTTCAGATATACCAAAAGAGGTTGAATGTCTTATAAAGATATCGTATGTAAGAGCTCTTGGAAGGAAATTAGGATTTTCTCAAATAAAAGAGGTTGGAGAAAATGTAATTTTTGAATATGAGAATAAAGATTACGTGGATAATGGTAGTTTTGATTATATTTTAAATAATTACTCTGAAAATATTGTATTTAATTCTGGAGATAAACCTTCATTTTCTTATAAAATTATTGGTGAAGAAAAAAATTATCTTCTTGATAAATTTATAATTTTGTTAGAAAATTTAATAAAAGAAAGTAGTATTTTAAAATTTAATAAAAGTTAGAAAATTGGAGGATATTTTAGTATGAAATTTAACAAACTAATAAGTAAGATTTCCATGATAGCATTAGTGTTTTTTGTTTTGTCTTCTTGTAGTATAGTTCAAAAAACTGAAGAAGCTATAAGAGGGGAAGTATTGGCAACTTATGATGGAAGAAAAATTACACGAGGTGAAGTAGAAGATTATTTTAAAGGGTTTGATGCTGCGTTAATTGAAAGGTATGGTGAAGATTATAAAAATAATAGTGAGTATTTAAATGAACAATTAAAAGCTTTTGCAGAAAATTATGCGCAAAATTCTATACTTGTAGAAGAATTTGGTAAAAGAGGTATTGCTACAGAAGAAGAGATTAATGAAGAAATAGATAATATGGTTTCTGAAGTTATGCATTTATTTATTGATGAAGAAAATGGAACTTTAGATGATGGACATGGACATAAAGTAAATGAAGAAAAATTAAATGAAGCATTGAAAGCAGCTTTTTATGTAGATATTGAAGATTATAAAACAAAGCAAAGAGATATTATAAAAATAAATAAACTTGTTGATGATTTAGTAAAAGATGTTAGTGTTAGTGAAGATGAAATTCTTGAATATTATGAAAACAATAAAGATGAAAAATATAAAACAGGAGCAGGGGCAACAATGTATCATATTTTAGTTGATACGGAAGAGGAAGCATTAAAAGTTAAGGAGAGAATTGAAGCAGGTGAAAAATATGAAGATATAGCTGCAGAGTTAAACAAAGATGCTACTAGTCAAACAGGAGGAAGTTTAGGGTTTGTTGAATATGACAATACTAGTTATGATGCGGACTTTTTGGAAGGAGCTAAGAATCTTAGTGAAGGAGAGATATCTGATCCAGTTAAGACTCAATTTGGATATCATATAATAAAAGTTGAAGGTATTAAAAGTGAACCTGAATATGATGATATTGAATCAGTCAGGGTGGATATAGAGGAAACTCTTTTAACTGAAAAGAAACAAAATTTAGTGAATGAGTTTTCTGAAAATTTATTTAAAGAGAAAAATCTTAAAGTAAAATAATTTTAAGGTTTCAAGGTAGTATGGGAGGAAATATAACATGAAATTTAGAAAAATTGCATCAGTAGTTTTACCAGTAATAATAGCATTTTCTTTGTATTCCTGTATTAATAAAGGAAGTTCACACAAGGATCCTGAAGTAGTAGCAAAAATTGAAAAAGAGTTTGTGAAAAAGGAAGAAGTTAATGAATATTACAGTGGACTTGAAAATGGTTTTATAGATCAATATGGAGAAGATTATAAAGAATCAGATGATTTTAAACAAATTTATTTAGATTTAGTAGATCAATATGTTGAGCAAAGAGTATTGGTGCAGTTAGCTAAAGATGAAGGGGTAGTTAATGAATCTGATATACAAGAAAAAGTTGATGAAGAATTTGAAAATATGAAATCAGTATTTGGAAATGATGAAGCTTTTTCAACAGCTATTATAAATAGTAGATTTAAAGATGAAGAAGATTACAAAAGTAAACTTAAAATTTCTTTAATTATAGAAGAATTAATAGCTAAAGAAACTGAAAATTTAAAGGTATCAAATAGTGAGATAGAGAGTTATTATAAAGAAAATTCTGATAAATTTGTAAGGGGTCCTGGAGCTGATGTTTATCATATATTTTTAAATGAAGAAAGTTCAGCACTAAAGGTTTTAGATCTACTTGATAATGGAGAAGATTTTTCAAAGCTTGCAGAAATTCATAGTCAAGATGGAAGTGCTAGTGTTGGCGGGTACTTAGGTTATCAAGAATTTGAAAACTCTCAGCTTGTTGAAGAGTTTATGGAAGAAGTTAGAGATATGGAAGAAGGGGAAGTTAGAGGACCTGTTAAGACGCAATTTGGATATCATATTATAAAGGTTGAAAATGTTAATGAAGATGAGTGGACTGAAGATCTTGATAGAGTTTCTAAGAACATAGAAGAGACACTTAAAGCAGAAAAAATAAATGAGGTTATGGATTCTTTAATTCAAAAAGCTAAAGATAAATATGGTGTTAAAATATACGAAGATAATATATTAGGGAAAAAAGAGTAGCAATTAAGCTGCTCTTTTTTTCTAATTAATGTATAAAATAGCAAAAATGATAGATAATATTAGTGTTGAGTATGTTATATGTAAATTTTAGGAGGAAAAAATAATGAAAGCAACAGGTATAGTTAGAAGAATAGATGATTTAGGAAGAGTGGTAATACCTAAAGAAATTAGAAAAACTCTTAGAATAAGAGAAGGAGATCCACTTGAAATATTTACAGATAGAGACGGTGGAGTTATATTAAAAAAATATTCACCTATAGAAGAGTTAAGTGATTTTTCAAAAGAATATGCTGAATCTTTACAACAAGCTATAGGAAATATAGTTTTAATTGCAGATAAAGATGAGTTTATTTCAGTTTGTGGTATATCTAAAAAAGAGTATTTGGAGAAAAAAATAAGTCATGAGTTAGAGAGAGTATTAGAAAATAGAAAAACAATTTGTATAACTGAAGAGAATGAATTTTTGCCTTTGTGTGCAGATGAAAATTTACAAAATAAATATTCTTCTCAAATAATATCTCCAATTATTGCTGAGGGTGATGCTATTGGAGCTGTAATAATTTTATCTAAAGAAGGCGATGAAAAGTTAGGAATTGTTGAGCAAAAGCTTGCAGAAACAGCTGCTTCATTTTTAGGTAAGCAAATGGAATAATTTTATACATATAAAGCTATGAATTCATAGCTTTTTTTATTTTTTATTAGAATATTTTTCTATATTTTAAAATAAAAATTAAGCATATAATTATTTAGTTATGGGGGGGTTATGAGTAATCAAATTATAAAAAGTACAATTATATTAAGTTTAAGCAGTATATTAGCTAAATTTTTGGGCATTTTATTTAGATGGCCACTTGTTATGCTTATGGGTGATGAAGGAATTGGATATTATCAAATGACTTATCCTCTATATATGTTTTTTATAGGAATAGTTTCAGGAATGCCTATTGCTGTATCTAAACTTGTGTCAGAAAGAATTGCTTATGATGATAGAAGCTCCATTTTAAGTATAGTAAGATCATCTCTTAAAATTATGATTATTTTAGGTTTAGGAACTAGTTTTATTTTGTTTACATGCTCAAATTTTATAATAGATTTTTTAAAATGGGATTCAAAAGTGTATTGGTCATTAATAGGTGTTTCAATTGCCCCAATTAGTGTTTGTGCTTTAGGGGTATTTAGAGGAGTATTTCAAGGTATGGAAAATATGATTCCAACTGGAGTATCTCAAGTAATTGAACAAATTGTACGAGTTATATTTGGTGTATCTTTGGCATTTATATTTTTTCCAATGGGGATTGAGTATGCAGCAGGAGGAGCTGCTTTTGGAGCATCATTTGGAGGGTTTATATCAACTTTATTTATAATCATTGTTTATATTAAATTTAAGAAGAAATATTTTTACAATGTTAAAGTAAATAAAGATGGTAATTTATATTTAAATAGAATTTTGAAAATTGCAATACCATTATCTTTAGGGGCTACGGTTTCAACTATAATGATTTTAATAGATTCTATTTTAGTACCTCAAATGCTTTTAAGTGCTGGATATGGTCATAAAGAAGCAACTATTTTATATGGTCAATTAACAGGTAAAGTTTCAGTTCTTATAAATGTTCCTTTAGCTTTATCTATTGCTTTAGGTACATCTATTATTCCTGCATTATCTAAATTATTTGTTTTAAAAAAATATGATCAATTTAAGGAAAAGGTAATAACATCTTTTAAATTATCTAGTTATATTGCTTTTCCATGTTTTATAGGATTATATTTCTTATCAGCGCCCATAATGAATGTAATATTTCCTCAAAATTCTGATGGATTTGATATTTTAAAGTATGCTTCAGTTAGTATACCCTTTATAATTTTTTCTCAAGTATCAACCTCTATTCTTCAAAGTACAAATAATTACATAAGACCTGTTATTAATCTTTTAATTGGATGTTTTTTAAAGGTAGTTATAACATTATGTTTAACAGGTAATTCTAAGTTTAATATTTATGGAGCGGTTTTAGCTACAATTTTTTCATATATTTTAACAAGTTATTTAAATATCAGGGCTATAAAAAATAAATTAAAAATAAATGTTAATATAATAGATGTTGTATTGTCACCATTATTATCTTCATTATTGATGATTGTTATTGTTTTAATAAGTTTTAATTATTTATATAATATTTTCGATAATCTTATATTAAGTTTAGGGAGTTGTATAATAATTGGAGGAATAGTTTATATTTTAAGTGTAGTTATTTTTAAGAGAAAAGAAATAAATAATATATTTTTATCTATAAAATAAAAATATGAATATTATTTTTATAAATTGTAATTATAGAATATATATAAATTTAAGACTTATGTAATAATATTATTGAATAATGTTTTTACTTATGATAACATTAATTGAAGCAAATAAATTTAGTAATTAATTTTAGTTTTATTTAATTGTGTAAATTTAGTTTTATGTAATTAAATAAATTAATTTTAAGGAGGATATAGGGTTGAATAAAGCTGAATTAGTTGCGAGTATGTCGCAAAAAAGTGAACTTAGTAAGAAAGATGCAGAGGCTGCTTTAAATTCATTTATAAAGAGTGTATTTGAAGCGTTAGAAAATGGAGACAAAGTTCAATTAGTAGGCTTTGGAACTTTTGAAATTAGAGAGAGAGCTGAGAGAGAAGGTAGAAATCCGCAAAATAATGAACCTATTAAAATTCCTGCAGCTAAGGTTCCTGTATTTAAAGCGGGTAAGGAATTTAAAGAAAGAGTTAATAAATAAAGATCCGAGATATTCTCGGGTCTTTATTTTTAAATTTGGAGGAAAGATGAGATTAGATAAGTTTTTAAAAGTTTCTAGAATTATAAAAAGAAGAACAGTTGCCAAAGATGCCTGTGATTCTGATAAGATATTAATAAATGGGAAATTATCAAAACCATCATCTAATGTAAATGTTGGAGATATTTTAGAAATAAATTTTGGAAATTCAAGTTTTAAAGTTGAAATTTTAGAAATAAAAGAGCATGTAAGAAAAGATGAAGCAGAAAATATGTATAGAATTATATAATATATAGGTAATACTTTACATTAAATATTCATATTATTCTAATAAAGAATATTTGATGGAGGTTAACTATGGATTATAAAAAAGAAAATAGTGATTTAATAAAAAAAAGTAATGTGTTTTTGGAAAATAGAAAAAAAGTAAGTATTACAGGGGTTTTTGAAGTTTTATCCTTTGATGAAGATAAGGTTTTATTAAATACTGTATTAAAAAAACTTGAAATAGTGGGAAATAATCTTAAAATTTCTAAATTAGATCTTAAAAATGGAGAAGTAAGTATTTCGGGAAGTATACATGAATGTAAGTATTTAGAAGATACAAAACAAAAAAATGTTAAAACTAATGTATTTAAAAAGTTTTTAGGTAAGAAATAATGATAAATTTAGGTATACAAGTTTTAATTTTACTTTACAGTTTTTTATCAGGAATAGTTTTTGGTATTAGTTTTGATGTGTATAGAATACTAGTTGGAAATTCAAAGAAGAATTTTTTTAATTTTATTAAATGTAGTATATTTTGGATTATAATAGGAATTATAGTATTTTGTTTTTTATTATATACTCAATATGCAATATTATCTTTTTATACTTACTTTTATATATTTTTAGGAGTTGTTTTTTATTTAAAATTTATTTCTAAAAATATATTTTTAAAAGTTAAAATATTAATAAACGGTATTTTAACTGTCTTTAGAATAATTTTTAAAAATATGTGTTATACTTTTTTGAGAATTTTTAATAAAAAAATCAATAAAAGTTTATAAAAATATTGAAAAAAAACGAATATGTATTAAAATATTTATGTGTTAAAAAATTATTTTATAGACGAGGGTATTTTGATTAAGCAAAGGAAGCGTATTTTCTTTATTAGGAATGTTATGATTTTAGTCATATTAATTTATAGTTTGATTACTTTGTTAAAGAATGATTTTGATAGATATAATGTAGAGGTTCAGCTTATAAAATATCAAGAAAAATTAAGTGATATAAATCATGAAATTCAATTATTACAAGATGAATTAGAGCTATCAAATACAGAAGAGTATTTAGAAGTTTTAGTTAGAGATAGACTGGGATATGTATTTGATGGAGAAAAATCTATAATTAATGTTGTTAAAGATAATTAGGTTATTTTAAGGAGGAACAAAATTAATATGGCTTTAGTCATAGGAAGTATTTATGATGGAAAAATAGTTAATGTTACGAATTTTGGAGCTTTTGTAGATGTAAATGGAGAGATTGGATTAGTACATATATCTGAGGTATCAAATAAGTATATAAAAGATATAAAAGAGTATTTAAAGGATAAAAAAGATGTAAAAGTTAAGGTTTTATCCGTAGATGGCAATGGAAAAATGAGTTTATCTATTAAACAAGCTGAGGATAAGTTTGAAAATAACAATAAGAGAAGTAATGATAAAAAAGAAAATGATAATGTTAGATCTAGTAAGAATAATAAATTAAATTTTGAGGATATACTATCTAAATATTTGAAAGATAGTGAAGAAAGGATGCAAGACTTCAGAAAAAATCAGGATTCTAAGCAAAGAGGATATGGAAAGAGAAATTTTGGATAAGTATATTTTTAAATTTAAAAATATATTGACAGTATAGTTAAAATAAGTTATACTAATAAGGTAGTTGTTAAACAAAATGAATAAGCTGAAGTGGCGAAATTGGCAGACGCACAGGACTTAAAATCCTGCGGT
>NZ_LXFF01000004.1:0-15288 GCF_001655775.1 Candidatus Arthromitus sp. SFB-turkey | reverse complement strand
TTTTTTTTGCAAAAAAATATTAATTTAGTGTTAAATTTAAAATTTTTAACGCAATAAATGTTATAATTATTTACAAAAATTGGAAAAGGTGTAGAAGGTGAATCTGTGATTTATAACAATAGATTAATTGATGAAAAGATTAATGATTATAAAAAGGTAAGTATATTGTTAAATTTAAAAAGATATTTATTTTATTTTTTTGTAGCTTTTTTATTGAGTCGTATAAACATACTTTTTTATATAGCTCCTATAGGAATTACTTTTAGTATAATATGTGTTTTAAAAAATGATAAAATATTTGGAATTATAGTTTGTTTATCTAGTATGCTAGGTTATTTTACAACTAAAAGTAATTTTATTACTTTTGATTTGTACATAATTATCAATTTATTGTTGATATTTTTGAATTTCTTAGATTTAAAAAATTTAAAAAATAATTTGAAAAAGATTTTAATATTGAATTTAGTAGGTATACTTATTTTTTTATATAAGTATTTTATTATTGGATTTTCTATATATTCTTCATTATTTTCTGTAGTAACTGAAATTAGTATTATTTTGGCTTTATATTTTGTTTTTAATAATTTTATTAGAGTTATGAGTTATTTTAATACTAATCAAATATTTGTTCGGGAAGAAGTAATTTGTTTAGTAATTACTATTTGTTTAGTAGTATCGGGTTTTAATAATTTAAAATTTTTAGATTTAGATATAACTAATATTTTTTTAATGGTTTTTATTTTAATGATGTCTTATGTAAATGGAATATCTGTAGGAATGATCTCTGCTGTTTTTTCTGGGGCTATAATTGGAATTATATATGGGGATCCTTTTCAGTATATTTCTACATATAGTTTAATTTCTTGTATTTCATCACTTTTATATTTATCATCTCGATTTACAGTTGTATTATTTTGTTGTGTATGTGTACTTATACTTAAACTTTCAACTATCTCATTTATTGGAATAAGTGAAAATTTATTGTTAGTAGAAATTTTTGTTTCTATGATTATTTTTTTATTATTGCCTAATAAAATTTTAAATAAAATTTTGGTTTACTTTAATGAAGAGCATAAAAAAGAGTTTTATACACAGAAAAGATTATTTAATACTTTAGATATGCGTATACAAAAAATAAATGATTTTAACAATATAATTAAACAATTATCAGATATGATTGTTTCAAATGTTAACTTTAAATATAAAATGTTGGATAAAAAAATATATATTGAAATTCTTGCTGAAAGTGTTTGTGGTGAATGTAATAATGTTAATTTATGTTGGAAAAATAAAATGAAATTAGTTAGAAATGAGCTTTTTTTAAGTTTAGATAATTTTATACAAGGAGATAAAAAATTAACTAAGTACATAGAAAAAATTTGTATACGAAAAGATAATATTAGAAATGAGTTAACTAAGATTTCTAATTTTTACAATATGCAAAAAGTTTATGAAGATAGAATTTATGAAGCACAAGACATGCTTTCGTATGAACTCAAAAATATTCACAATATAATTGAACAAGGTGTTAAAGAGGTTAAAAAAGATATAATTGTAAAAGTTAATTATGAGAAAAGTTTAATAAGTAAATTTAATAAGTTTAAGATAAAATATTTTGATCTTGTATGTTATGAAGAAAATGATAGGATAAAAGTTAAAGTAATATTGCCTTATAAGGTCTACTGTGAGTATAAATTAGATATTTTAGATATTGTAAATTTAGCTTTGCCAAAAGAAATGATACTTCAAGAAGATTCATCACAATATATAAATTCTAACGAAGAGATAATTTTAAATTATGTTGAAAAGTATAACTATAAGATTATTTCTCATTGTTTACAATTATCTAAGAAGGGAAAAAATGGAGATAATTATATATTTACTCAAAATAGTAATGATAATTACATAATAATTTTAAGTGATGGAATTGGTTCAGGAAATGAAGCTTATGATAAAAGTAAGTTTACAGTTGATTTAATTTATAAATTTATTAAAACTAGTTTGAGTTTATCATCGTGTATAAAGGAAATAATTTCTATTATATCTCTTAAATTTTTTAGAGATGAGTCAATTTCTACAATAGATTTTGCTAGTATTGATTTATATAATGGAAAAATGAATTATTTAAAATGTTCTTCTGTTATTACTTATGTAAAAAGAGAAAATGAAGTTTTTGTTTTAGAAAGCGATATAAATTTATTTGAGGACTTTGATGAAAGTACAAATAGAATTTTAACTGGGGAATTTGATTTAAAGTATGGAGATATTTTAGTACATTTAACTGATGGATTAATACATTTTAAAGATTTATCTAATAAATCTTGGCTTTATAATTTTTTAAAGAAAGTTACTATAGTATCTCCGGATAAATTATGTGAAGAAATTATACGAGAATTTAAAATCTTAAATAAAGATTCTTTTCAAGATGATGTAACTGTTATTGTGTCTAAAGTATATAAAAATTGTGATTAATTTAAGCTCTTTTGATTAATTTCAAAAGAGCTTTTGTATTTTTATAAAATATATTATAATTGAAATCAAGTTAAATTTTTGGAGAATACTTATGCTTGATGTTATACATAGGGTAAAAAATTTTATAAAATTTAATAAGTTAATCTTAGAAAACGATGTAGTTGCTTGCGCTTTATCAGGTGGTGCAGATTCAATTTTTATGACTTATGTTTTAAATAAAATTTCTTATGAAATGAATTTTAAAATTATTGGAATTCATGTAAATCATATGCTTAGAGGAGAAGAAGCTTACGAAGATGAATTGTTTGTAGAGAAATTTTGTAAACATAATAATATAGAATTTAAAATTTATAGAGTTGATGTTAAAGAATATAGTAAAAAAAATAAAATTTCTATAGAAATGGCAGGAAGAGAAGTAAGATATAAAATTTTTGAAGATTTGAAAAAAGAAAATATTATAACTAAATGCGCTCTTGCACATCATGCAGATGATGATGTTGAAACTATTTTAATGAGAATTTTTAAAGGAACAGGGATTAAGGGAATAGAAGGCATTAAAGAAATACGAGAAAATTTTTATGTAAGACCAATATTATTTTTGAGAAGAAATTCTGAAATTGAAAAATTTTTAAATATAAATAATATAAAGTTTGTTGTTGATAAAACTAATTTTTCGCAGAATTATTTAAGAAATAAATTAAGACTTTCTATAATACCAAGTATAAACGAAAGTTTTTCTATGGATATAACTAAAAATATTTTAAATCTAAAGGAATTATCTAAATATGATAATGAGTTTTTTGATGAAGTAGTTGAAGATTACATAAAAAAATATGTTGAAATTTCTGGTGAATATATGTACATTGATAAAAAGTGTTTTAATATACATAGAGCTGTTTTATTTAGATTGATTAGAGAAGCAATATTTTTATTTTATGGAGACATTAATGATATAAGTTTAAAACATATAAAGTATATTTGTGATTTTGTAAATAAAAATGATGGTAAGGTTATACAGATTAGAAAAAAATTGTTTTGTTTAAATGATGGTAATTATTTAAAATTTTTAAAGAATGTTGATTTTGAAGATGATTATAAGTATTTTTATGAGCAATTAATTGATGAAAATGAAATTTTAAATTTTAAAAATAGAAAAATAAATAAAATAGTTAAAGAAGTTGACTTTTTAGGACAAAAGATTAAAGTTATAGTTACTTTAGAAGATGGTTTTAAGTTTAATGATTTTAATATGAAGGCTTTAGATTATAAATATTTTAGTTTAGATGATGTAAAAAATAATATATGTTTTAGAAATAGATGTCATGGGGATATTTTTAAGCCTTTTGGAATGAATTCTCGTAAAAAACTTAAAGAATTTTTAATTAATGAAAAAGCTGTTAATAAAAATAAGATTCCATTAATTTGTTTTGATAATACAATTGTTTGGGTATTTAAATTTAGAAATAGTGAAGATTATAAGGTTTTAAGTGATAGTAAAACCATAATAAAAATAAAATTGGAATATTTGTAAGGAGTTTTTTAAAAATGGAAAATGATATAAAAAAAATTTTAATAAGTGAAAATGATATTCAAAATAGAGTAAAAAAACTTGCAGATGAAATTAATAGAGATTATAAAGATAAAGACTTACTTCTTGTGTGTATTCTAAAGGGATCTATTATGTTTATGGGAGATTTAATGAAGTACATAAATATCTATGCTAAGGTTGAATTTATGAGCGTATCTTCTTATGGAAATTCAACAGTTAGTACTGGAAGTGTTAGAATTTTAAAAGATTTAGATATGTCTATTGAGAATAAGGAAATTTTAATTGTTGAAGATATAATAGATACCGGTATTACTTTAAAATATGTATGTAATTATTTAAAAGGTAAAGGAGCTAATAGCGTTGAAATTGTTACCCTTTTAGATAAACCTAGTGGAAGAAAAGTAGATATAAAATCTAAATATGTAGGATTTGAAGTTGGAAATGAATTTGTAATTGGCTACGGACTTGATTTTGCAGAGAGATATAGAAACTTACCTTATATAGGTGTTCTTAATGAAAGTATGTATAAATAATGGTAAAATTGGTAATATTTTATATTGAATTAAATGGAAATAAATAAAATTAAATAATACTACAACTTACTTGTTTAATAAAATTTGGTATGATAAAATCTTATAGTATTTATTTAAATAAAGGGAGGGGGGTTTAAAATAATGAAAAAAAGTTTTTCGAACATAACAGCATGGATAGTTATTGTAGTTATGGTCTTTATAGTTGGACTTTTTTATTTTGAATCGATAAAAACAGAGAGGACTATACCTTATAGTAAATTTGAACAGTATTGGATAAATGATGAAGTTCAAAGTATTAAAATAAGTGAAGGAAGTTTAGCTATAGAGGGAACTTTAAAAAATAGAGAGCAGTTTGTAACAATTGTTCCTCAAAATAGATTGAATTTATTATTCGATAAATATCCTAAAAATGGAGAAGTAATTGAAATTTATGAAGAGCAAAGTAATGTATTTGCTTGGCTTCAGTTTGTGCCTTCTTTGATAATTATCGTGATGTCTTTAGGTCTTTGGTTTTTATTTATGCAACAGTCACAAGGTGGCGGAAGCGGAAGAGGAGTTATGAATTTTGGTAAGAGTAGAGCAAGAATGGCTACGCAAGATACTAAAAAAGTAACTTTTAAAGAGGTAGCAGGTGCCAAAGAAGAAAAGGAAGAGCTTGAAGAAATTGTTGATTTCTTAAAACAACCTAGAAGATATATAGAAATGGGAGCAAGAATTCCTAAAGGGGTTTTGTTATTTGGACCGCCAGGAACAGGTAAAACTCTTCTTGCTAAAGCTGTTGCAGGTGAAGCAGGAGTTCCTTTCTTTAGTATCTCAGGATCAGATTTTGTTGAGATGTTTGTAGGTGTTGGAGCTTCTAGAGTTAGAGATTTATTTGATCAGGCTAAGAAAAATTCTCCATGTATTATTTTTATAGATGAAATAGATGCTGTAGGTAGACATAGAGGAGCAGGTCTTGGTGGTGGTCATGATGAAAGAGAGCAAACACTTAACCAATTGCTTGTTGAAATGGATGGTTTTGGGGTTAATGAAGGTATAATTATAATTGCAGCAACTAATAGACCTGATATATTAGATCCAGCTCTTTTAAGACCTGGAAGATTTGATAGACAAATAATAGTTGGTGCTCCAGATGTAAAAGGAAGAGAAGAAATATTAAAGATACATGTTAAAAATAAACCTTTATCTGAAGAAGTTAAGTTAGATGTTTTAGCTAAAAGAACTCCAGGATTTACAGGTGCTGATTTAGAGAATTTGACAAATGAGGCTTCTCTTTTGGCTGTAAGAAGGGATAAGAAATTTATTTCTATGGATGAGATGGAAGAAGCTATAACAAGGGTTATTGCAGGTCCTGAAAAGAAGAGTAAATTAAGGACAGAGAAGACTAATAGACTTACAGCATATCATGAAGCTGGGCATGCTGTAGTATCACGTTTATTAGATAAGTACGATAAAGTTCATGAAATAAGTATTATTCCAAGAGGTATGGCAGGTGGTTATACAATGCACTTACCTGATGAAGATAAAGATTATATTTCTAAGTCTGATTTAGAAAATGATATGATAACTCTTTTAGGTGGTAGAGTTGCAGAAAAGTTAGTTTTAGGAGATATAAGTACTGGTGCAAAAAATGATATAGATAGAGTTAGTAATATTGCTAGAAAAATGGTTATGGAGTATGGTATGAGTGAAGAAATAGGAACTATTTCTTTTGGTGGGGATAATGAAGTATTTTTAGGAAGAGATTTTACTAAGAGTAGAAATTTTTCTGAAGAATTGGGTTCTAAAATTGATAGAGAAGTAAAAAAGATTGTTGATAAAGCTTATGGTAGAACACAAACTTTGTTATCTGAGAACATATCAAAACTTCATGCAGTTGCTAAAGCTCTTTTAGAAAAGGAAAAGCTTGATTCAGAGGAATTTGAAGAGTTATTTAAAAATTCTTAATAAAAAGTCTTAGATTTTTTAAAATCTAAGACTTTTTATTAGTATAAAAGGAGATTTTTATGTTATATAGTAAGTTTAATAGTAAATTTATTCTTTCTCCAATGGCAGGAGTTAATAATATTGCTTTTCGTGAAATGTGTGGAAAATTTCATGATGGTATTAATTTTACAGAGATGGTTAGTTCTACGGCATTTTTTTTTAAAAGTGAGAAAACTGAAAAAATATTTGAAAAGGGAGATGATGAGAAAGAAGTTGGGGTTCAGATTTTTGGAAGCAATGTAGAGCATTTAGTTTATACAGCTAAAGTTATTTCAGAACTTGATTATGTTAGTATACTTGATATAAATATGGGTTGTCCTGCTTCAAAAATAATAAAAAATGGAGATGGATCAGCCTTAACTCTTGATTTAAATAAAGTTGATGAGATAACTTATGAAATAAGGAAAGTTGTAAATAAACCTTTTTCTGTTAAAATAAGAATTGGTTATTATGAAAATGTTATAAATTGTTTTGATGTTATAAAAATTCTTGAGAAAAATGGAGTGGATTTTATAACAATACATGGAAGATTTGCAAAACAAATGTATAAAGGAAATTCAAATTGGGATGTAATAAAAGAAGCCAGAACTTTAGTTAAAACTCCAATTATTGCAAATGGAGATATTTTTGATTATGATGATGGATTTAAAATTTTAGAGCATACAGGGTGTAGTTTTGGAGCTGTTGCTCGTGGAGCGCAAGGTAGACCTTGGATTTTTGAAGATTTAAATTTGTATTTAGAAGCTAAGAGAGAAAATAAAGAGTACATACCAAAAGAGAGAAGTCATAAGTTTGTTGTTGAAAATTTAATAGAGCATTATAAAAAGGCTTTAAAGTATGATGAAGAAAAAAAGTGCGTTTTAGAAATGAGAAAGCATGTTGGGTGGTATTTAAAGGGATTAAATAATTGTATGGATTTAAAAAAGAAAATATACACTATGTTAGATGCACAAGAAATTTTAAATTTGTTAGAAGAATATAAAAATGCATAATTTATATTTTAAAATTATTACATTGACATATAAAAATGTGTATTTTATAATTGTCTAATAGTTTTTTTGTTAGTAATTTTTTATTAAAGGAGAAGAGATTTTTTATGAGTGAAAAAAAATATTTAATTACTAATGATGGGTTGCGCAAATTAGAAGAAGAACTTGAGTATTTAAAAACGGTTAAGAGAAAAGAAGTAACTGAAAAAATAAAAGTAGCTAGAGGATATGGAGATTTAAGTGAAAACTCTGAATATGATGAAGCTAAAAATGAACAGGCTTTTTTAGAAGGAAGAATTGCTGAAATTGAAAATAAATTAAAAAACGTTGAGTTAATAGATGAAAATGAAATTTCTACAGATGTTGTTTCAATTGGTTCTATAGTTACTCTTTATGATTTTGAATTTGATGAAGAGGTTACATATACTATAGTTGGATCTGCTGAAGCTGATACTTTTGAAAATAAAATTTCAAATGAATCTCCTGTTGGTTCTGAACTTATAGGTAAAAAAATTGATGATGAATTTGTAGTTAATACTCCTGGTGGTAATTGTAAATATAAGATTGTTAACATAGAGAGAAAATAGAAATTTTTAAGGAGAATAGTTTATGGAATTAAATGAAAATTTGGAGCAATTTAATGATCAAGAAAGAGTGCGTAGGAAAAAATTATACGATCTTCAAAAACAGAATAAAGATCCATTTGATGTTTATAAAGTTGATATAACAAATTATTCTAAAGATATAATTGATAATTTTGAAAGTTTTGAAGGAAAAGTTGTTAAATTAGCTGGAAGAATAATGACTAAAAGAGGACAAGGAAAAGCAGGATTTATAACTATTCAAGATTATAAAGGTCAAATTCAAATTTTTGCTAAAATTGATATTTTAGGAAAAGATACCCTTGAGGAAGTGTTTTCTTATGACATAGGGGATATTGTACATGTTGAAGGGGAAGTTTTTAAAACAAAAGTTGGGGAAGTTACAATTAGAGTTTTAAAAATTGAAATGATTTGTAAATCTTTAAGAGTTTTACCTGAGAAGTTTCACGGTATGACTGATCCTGATTTAAGGTATAGACATAGAGAAATTGATATTATAATGAACAAAGATGTTAAAGAAACTTTTATAAAGAGAAGTAAAATAATATCTGAGATAAGAAGATTTTTAGATGATAGAGGATTTTTGGAAACTGAAACACCAGTTCTTTCTTTAATTGCTGGAGGAGCTGCAGCTCGTCCATTTATAACTCATCACAATGCTTTAAGTACAGATATGTATTTAAGAATTGCAACAGAGCTTTATTTAAAGAGATTAATTGTTGCTGGATTTGATAAGGTTTATGAAATGGGTAAAAATTTTAGAAATGAAGGAATTGATATAAAACATAATCCTGAGTTTACAATGATTGAAATATATGAAGCATATTCAGATTATAACGATATGATGGAGCTAACTGAAAATATGATAGCTCATGTTTGTGAAAAAGTTTGTGGAACAACTAAAATTTCTTATCAAGGAACTGAACTTGACTTTACTCCTCCTTGGAGAAGAGTTTCTATGCTCGATCTTGTGAAAGAACATGCAGGAGTTGATTTTTCAACTTTAACAGATGAAACTTCAAGAGAAATTGCAAAAGAGCATCATTTAGAGTTTAAAAAGCCACTTGATAAATGTACAAAAGGGGAAGTATTAAATGCTATGTTTGAAAAATATGCAGAAGATAAATTAATACAACCAACTTTTGTTATTGATTATCCTGTGGAAATTTCTCCTTTAACTAAAAAGAAAAGAGGAAATGAAGAATTTACCGAGAGATTTGAAGGATTTATTTTTGGACGTGAGGTGTGTAACTCTTACTCAGAACTTAATGATCCTATAATTCAAAGGGAGAGATTTTCAAAACAAGAATCAGATAGAGAGCTTGGAGATGATGAAGCATATTCAATTGATGAAGATTTTATGTATGCGCTTGAGTATGGTATGCCTCCAACTGGTGGACTTGGAATTGGTGTGGATAGAATTATAATGTTTTTAACTGATACATATTCAATAAGAGATGTTATATTATTCCCTACAATGAAAATGAAAAATTAGAGAGTAGAGGGTTTATCTACTCTTTATTTTTTTGTTTAAAATACTTAAAATAAACACATACTAATGAGAGTTTTTGTATTTAGAAATGTTTATTTTATGAGGTTATTTAAAAATGAAAAAATGCATGTGTTGCTCTAAAGAAACAGATGTTTATGTTGTTAGAACAGATTCAAATAATGAAGATTTAATACTTTGTAGTGAATGCGAATCTTTATTTTTTAATGAATTTGTTGATATTCAGATGGAAATTATATTGCCAGATGAAATAAAGAGAGAATTAGATAAAAAAGTTATAGGTCAAGAGTATGCTAAGAGAATTTTATCTTTTGAAATATATAAGCATATTTTAAGAATTAAAAATTCTAATTTTATAAAATTAAATAAAGGCAACATAATGCTTATTGGTCCTAGTGGAAGTGGTAAAACACTTTTAATAAAAACATTATGTGATATAGTGAAACTTCCATTTATTGAGATAGATATTACGTCATATACCCAAGTTGGATATGTTGGGCTTAATGTATCAGATATAATTAAAAATCTTTTAAAAGAAGCAAATGGGGATGCAAAACTTGCAGAGTTTGGTATTGTATTTATAGATGAAATAGATAAAATATCTAAAAGAACATCAAGTGGTGATTCAAAAGATGTATCAGGAGAAGGGGTTCAACAAAATCTTTTGAAAATGCTAGAAGGAACCATTGTTAGAATACAAAATGAAGATAATGAAACAATTGAAATTGATACTAAAAATATATTGTTTATAGGTGGAGGAGCTTTTACAGGTATTGAAGAGTATATAGAAAGAAGAATTAAGCAAAAGAGGTTTGGGTTTAAAGAAGAGGAAAGTTCTTCTAATAAAAATATGGAAAAAGATAATTTAAGGAAATATATAAAAATTGATGATGTTATTAATTATGGTATTTTAACTGAATTTATTGGAAGGTTTCCACTTATAGTATCTCTTAATTCTTTAAATAAAGAAGAATTAAAAAAAATTGCTAAGATAGAAATAGAGAGAGAAATTACAAATTATTTTAGTTTAATGGGAAAAAGTGTAAAAGTTAATGAAAAAAGTATTGAATCTATTGTTTCTAAATGTGTAAACCATCCGTTAGGGGCAAGAGCTATAAGAACAAATATACATGATATGTTTAAAGATAGTTTGTATGAATTTGTTATGAAAGATGAAAAAGAAATAGAAATTTAAAAAACTTTAGCTTTTAGCTAAAGTTTTATTTATATATTTTTATAATTTGATATAATAAAACAATATGTTTTATGTTTTTGGAGGGAATTATGAAAGTTTCAATGGATAAAATTCTTTCTCTTTGTAAAAATAGAGGATTTATATTTCAAGGTTCTGAGATTTATGGAGGATTGGCAAATTCTTGGGATTATGGTCCTTTGGGAGTTGAACTTAAAAATAACATAAAAAAAGCTTGGTGGAAAAAATTTGTTCAAGAAAGTACATATAATGTTGGAATTGATTCTGCAATTTTAATGAATAGGGAAGTTTGGGAAGCTTCTGGTCATGTTGGAGGATTTTCAGACCCTCTTATGGATTGTAAAGAATGTAAAAGTAGGTTTAGAGCTGATAAAATTATAGAAGATTATTTTTTATCAAAAGGAAAAGAATTAACAGGAATTGATGGGTATTCTAAGGAAGAGTTAAAAGAAATAATTGAAAGTGAAAATATAGTTTGTCCTAAATGTGGAGAAATGAATTATACAGACATTAGAAGATTTAATTTAATGTTTAAAACATTTCAAGGAGTAACTGAGGATAATAAAGCAGAAATTTATTTACGTCCTGAAACAGCGCAAGGGATATTTGTAAATTTTAAAAATGTTTTAAGAAGTTCTAGGAAAAAAATTCCCTTTGGAATTGCGCAAATTGGAAAAAGTTTTAGAAATGAAATTACACCAGGAAATTTTATATTTAGAACTAGAGAATTTGAGCAAATGGAACTTGAGTTTTTCTGTAAACCAGGGGAAGATATAAGTTGGTTTGAGTACTGGAAAAATTATTGTTTGAAATTTTTAAATGATTTAGGAATTTGTAATGAAAATTTGAGAGTTAGAGATCATTCAAAAGATGAATTATCTTTTTATTCTAATGCTACAAGTGATATTGAATTTAAATTTCCTTTTGGATTTGGAGAACTTTGGGGAATTGCAGATAGAACGGATTATGACTTAAAAGCACATATGAATCATTCAGGTCAAGAACTTGTATATTTTGATCAAGAAAGTAATGAAAAATATGTTCCGTATTGTATTGAACCTTCTTTAGGTGTTGATAGATTGTTACTTGCTTTATTATGTAATGGATATGAGGAAGAGAAAATAGGTGAGGATGATACGCGTGTAGTTTTGAAACTTCATCCATTTATTTCCCCTGTTAAAGTTGGAGTGTTTCCTTTATCTAAAAAACTTTCTGATGAAGCATTTAAAGTGTATGAAATGCTTTCTAAATATTATAATTGTGAATATGATGAATCAGGAGCCATTGGACGTAGGTATAGACGTCAAGATGAAATAGGAACTCCTTATTGTGTAACTATTGATTTTGATACAATAAACGATGAAAGTGTAACTGTTAGAGATAGAGATACTATGGAGCAAACTAGAGTTAAAATACAGGAACTTTATAATTATTTGAGCAATAAGTTTGAATTTTAATAAAAAAGCTAGTAATTTTACTTACTAGCTTTTATTGATTTTACAATGTTTTTAAAAGTATCTCCTCTATCTTCAAAATTTTTAAACATATCAAAACTTGCTGATGCTGGAGAAAGTAAAATTATATCATTTTCTTTAGCGTTATTATATGCATGAAAAATTAAATCTTTAAAATCATCAAAAATTAGTATTTCAATATCTGAAGTGTATTTTTTAAATACATCATATATTTTTTGTTTAGTTGAACCTATAAGATAGAGTTTTTTAATTTTGTTTACTCCATTTATTAAAGGAGTGTAAGATATATTTTTATCATATCCACCAGCTATTAAAATAACTTTTCTATCGAAACATGAAAGAGTTGCTAGAGTTCTAGTTGGACTTGACGCAATTGAATCGTTATAAAAGTGTATGTTGTTTATTGTATCAACAAATTCATTTCTATGTTTAACTCCTGAGAAGTTTTTAGCAAATTCTTTAATTGTAGAAGAAGAAACTTCCGGAATTGTTGCAAGTATTGCAGCAGCAAAATTTGATAAATTATGTTCACCTTTAATTTTCATATCATTTTTTGAAAATAATCTTTGATTTAGTACATAAAGTTCATTATCTTTTAAATAAGCTCCATTTTCAATTATTTCAGAGGAAACATTTTTTTTAAGTGAAAATTTTCTAATTCTACTTTTGATTTCATTTTCAAAAGATTTTGTATTTTCGCAATCGTCATTTAAAATAGTAGTATTACTTTCATTTTGAAACTTAAATATATTTTTTTTACATTCAATATATTCATTCATGTCTTTATGGTAATCTAAATGATTTGGAGAAATATTTGTTATTATGGATACATCAGGTGAAACAGTTGTATTCATAAGTTGAAAGCTTGAAAGTTCTAAAACAACTTTGTGGTCTTCATTCATTTGTTCAATTTTTTCAAATAAAGGAATTCCAATATTTCCGCCAAGCCATGTTTTATATCCAGATATTTTAAAAAGATTATATAAAATGGTCGTAGTTGTTGTTTTACCATCACTACCTGTAACTCCATAAATTTTTGAAGGGCAATATTTTAAAAGTTCTTCTATTTCTGAAGTTATTATGCAACCATTTTTTTTTGCATTTTCAAATTCATAAATATCAGGTCTAATTGAAGGTGTTTTAAAAATATAATCAAAGTTATTAATGTAATTTAAATAATTTTTTCCAAATACAAATTTAATATTGAGTTTATTAAAGTTTTTAATTTCATAATTGGTAAATTCTTCAATATTTTTTTTATCGAATAAAGTAATTTTACAACCAAATTTTAGCAAAAAATTTATTAAAGGGGTATTGCTAATACCTAGTCCAACAATTGCTACGTGTTTATTTTTTATATTGGCTTTAAAATCTTTAAAATTCTGTTTCATAGTTCCTCCAGTATAGTGATGCCAATGATAACGATATTATATTATATTTAAGTACAACTGTACAAGTAAGTTAAAATCAAGTGTGGAGATTTAAAACAAATTATTATGATGAACTTAAATTTAAAAACAGAAAACTCATACTTGAAGTATAGTTAATATAAGCTTTGTAGGGTATTGTAAAGTTTTCTGTTTTTTTTGCTTGTGAAAAATTTTTAAAAAATTCTAGATAAATTTTTGAATAGTTGTATTTCATGTTCAGGTATTACATGTGTATATGTTTGGAGTGTGAAAGAAACATTTGAATGTCCAAGTCTTTTGGATAAAATTTTATAATTTATGTTTTTGTTTAATAGTAATGTTGCATGTATATGTCGTAAATCATGAAATCTAATTTTCTTGATATTATGTCTTCTTAGAAATCTTTTAAAATTTGCTGAAACAACATTAGGATTTACAGGTATATTAATATTATTAGGGTTTGGGAAAACGTATTTAGATATTTTGTTTTTATAGAGTTGTTTTAATATTTCTATGCTTTTGTCTAAAAGAACAATTTGTCTTACAGATGAAGTTGTTTTTGGAAGAGTGATTCCTGAAAAATCTCCACAAATTATATATGATTTATCTACTGTTAGTATATTTTGTTCAAAGTCGACACAGTCCCATGTTAAAGCACATACTTCTCCTTTTCTAAGTCCAGTTTCTAAAACTAAATACATCATATCGTAATATTTAAATTTCTTTAACAGTGGTAGGTATTTATTTATTTCTTGTTCGCTCCAAATATTTCTAGTTGTATATATTATTTTAGGCAACTTTATTTCATCAAAAACATTATAAGATACAATATTATTTTTTTTGGCGTAAGTAAATATATATTTTAAAAATTCAACAGTTTTATGTCTAGAAATGTTCTTTCTTAAACTAATCTTTGAATTTATTAAATTATAAATATCATTTGTTTGAATTTGTTTAATGTCTTTGTTTATTGATTTAAAGTTTTTCAAAAAAAATTAACTTGCCTTTTATATGTAATTACAGTTGTTGGTTTTAATCCACGCTTAACACAATCTTCTAAAACTAAATAGCATACATTTTTAAATGTTTTTGTATTATTTTTAATTATCAATTTTTTCTCTTCAATTTTATTTGCCTCTTCTAAGCATTCCTTTTTTGTTTTAAAACCAAATTTTCTTTTATATTTCTTTTTTCCATTCTCATCTTGTCCAAGATATACACAGTATTCCCAATTATTATCACATTTCTTTTTTATAACCATAAAGATATCCTCCAAATAAAATCGAAAATATTGTACCCATACTTTTCGAAAATATATAGAATAATTTTAACTCTTTGTACACTTTTTGTTAATATAAAATTTAAATTTATATTGTTAGTAAATATTGAGAAAAATGTGTGTATAACTTTTAGATTTTAATTTAGTTTTGAAGTTGTATATTTAAAAAGTGAAGGTTGAACATATAAAAAAGTGAAGGTTCTAAACAGAGTATATATAATAGAGTTTAAAAAATATATAACAATGTAGTTGTTTTAGAAATTTATAGATC
>NZ_LXFF01000003.1 GCF_001655775.1 Candidatus Arthromitus sp. SFB-turkey | reverse complement strand
TAATGTAGTAAAACCAGGTGGAGGTTCATCAAGTTCATCTGGAAGTTCTTCAGGAACCGGAAATTCTATAAAAAAGCCTACAACAACGACAAGTGGAAGTAATAAACCAACTGCACCAAGCAAACCAATTCAAAATAATGGTAACTCTACTACTACAAATAAGCCTAGTAAACCAACAAATTCATCAAACAATTCAAGTAGTAACAACAGTAGTACAAGTAAACCAAATGGAAACACAGGTGGTAATAGTAGTAGTACAAGTAAACCAAATGGAAATAACGGTGCAAATACTAATAATCCTGGAACAGGTGAAAAACCTGAATTAGATCAAACTTTAAAGCCAAAACCAAGTATTGGTGATAAAATTCAAGCTGGATCAGCTATATTATCTAACGTTATGGGAGTAGGATTTTTAGTTTCAGGAATTGCTGGTGCGGTTCAAGCAGCTGAAAGTGCTAAGCTGCAAGAAAAGCTCCAAAAGGAATCAATAGAGGCACAACAAAAAATGCAAGAGAAACAGCATGAACATGATAGAGAAATGTTAAAAGCTCAGGAAGCTATGTATGCAGCTCAACAAGGAAATTCTGATGAAGTTAATCAAGAGTCAGGAGAAGAAACAGATGATGGATATTTAGATAAAGATGGGAATTTTCATTTATCAGATGGTTCAGGATATGTTGATAAAGATGGAAACTTTCATTTATCAGATGGTTCAGGATATTACGATAAAGATATGAATTTCCATTATTCAGATGGAACAGGATATTTAGATAAAGATGGGAATTTTCATTTATCAGATGGTTCAGGATATTATGACAAAGATGGAAATTTTTATCCATCTGATAAAGATGGACATTACGATAAAGATGGGAATTATGTAGAGGATTATGAAAGTTCCGATGAAGATAGTGAAGATGAGGAATATGAAGAAGATGAAGAAGATGATAGATTTGAAGATGCAGTTTTAATTGAAAAGAATACTGATGATTCAAGAAAAAGCACTTATGCTGTGTATTATGAAGATGCTTCTGAATCAGATGATGAAGAAATATTGTATGAAAACGGTGTTTCTAGAGCTAGAGTTTTAGAACATCAAGATAGATTTGAGAAATATATTTCTGATGGAACTTTTACTCATAGAGAACTTCAATCTATAAAGGAAAATATAGAAGCTGGAAGGATGAACTTTTTTACAATTGAGTATATGTATGAACAGGATATTTTTTCATTAGAACAATCTAATGCTGCACTTGAAATGCTTCAATATTTTCAAACAAAAGGAAGTTTTTAACCTAATTCATTCAAGGGAGAGGGAATTTATTCAAGGAGGAATAAAATTTTATGAAATCTAAAGATGAGAATCAAACAAAAGTAAAACACGATAAAGAAGTAGATTCTAAGAGAAAAAAATTTTTAAATAAAGTAGCAATGGCTACAGCTTTTGTTGGAGTTACAGGAATTGGAATACAAAATTTACCTGAAGTAAAAGAAGTTAGTGCAATGATGAAAGTACCGACTACAAGACCTCAGAGTCCATCATTAAAACCTGGTGGAATGTTTGCGGGAAGCACTGGAGGGTTTAGACCTGTTTCACCTAGTGTAGGTATTGGAAAGAATCCAATAAGTTCTCCGATAAAGAATCCAGTAAATAATTCAACGATAAAGAATCCAGTAAATAATTCAACGATAAAGAATCCAGTGACATCAAGTACAAATAAGCCTAATAATGGAACAAGTACAATAAAACCTGGAAATACAGGTACTTTAGTTAATAAATTTGAAGGTATGAATAATGGTAGTGGGAATACTCCTATAAGTACTAAACCACCTTCACCTTCAACTAATAAACCAATAACAGCTCCACCTAAGCCAAATACAGGAACAGGTATAGGAACTACAGCTCCACCTAAACCTAATATGGGAACAGGTATGGGAACACAATCAAAACCGAATACAGGAACAGGTATGGGGACACAATCAAAACCAAATACAGGAACAGGCACAGGAACAACTACAGCTCCACCTAAACCAAATACGGGAACACAATCAAAACCACAGACAGGGAATACGACAACAGGATCAACAAATGGATTAAGTCAAAATAAACCAGGTGGTAATACAAATTTAGATTCAGGTAAAAAACCAGTTATAACACAAACAAACTCAGGAGGAAGTACAGCGGGAAAACCAGGAGGAAGTCTTACAAATAAGCCGGGAGGAAGCACAACAGGTGGGATAAGTCAGAATGGTTCGAAACCAGGAACAAGTGGTACAGGTCAAAACACTTCAAAACCAGGAACTTCAGGAAGTGGAAATTCTGCAGGTGCATCAGGAAGTACAGCAGGAAAACCAGGAAGTGGAAGTCTTACAAGTAAGCCAGGAGGAAGCACAACAGGTGGGACAAGTCAGAATGGTTCGAAACCAGGAACAAGTGGTACAGGTCAAAACACTTCAAAACCAGGAGGAGCCACAAACAATACTGGAAAACCAAATAATATACCATCTGGAAGTTCTTCAAATTCGTTAGCGGGAGATGATACCCCTACAAATACAAGAAGAGTTTCAAGTACAACAACAAATAACACTACAAATAATACAACTAATACTACTCAAACAGGTGGTAAAGATAGATTTGGAAAAGTTATGGGAGTAATTGGACTTGTGAGTACTGTAGCGTTTTTAGGAACTTCCGTAGCTGGAATTTTACAAGGAGAAAAATCTCTTGAAGCTCAAAGAGAGCTTCAGGAAGAGGCAATAAAAGCTCAACAACAGCTTGCGGAAAATCAGCAAAGAGAAGAATATGAAAAATTAGCAGCACAACTTGGAGGAAAGTATGATCCTGATAGAGGAGTTATAGTTTTACCAGATGGAAGTGAATTAAATGTGGTAACAGGAATTGTGACCTATCCAGATGGAAGTTGGGTAGATCAAAATGGAAATCTTCATTTACCAGGAGGTGGAACTATAGATAAAGATGGAAATATAAACCTTGATGGAATTGGAACTGTAGATAAAGATGGAAACTTAGTTTTAGAAGATGGAAGTGGATATTTTGATTCAGATGGTAATTTTCACCCATCAGGAGAGATAAATACAGTTAAAGGAGTATCAGGAGGAGTAGGATTTGGAGGAATGCATCTCGATACTCAGTTTGGAGGAATGAAAGTTTTAAACCAAAGTGGAAACTATGGATATAAAGCTTATGATAAAAATGCTTATGATGAAGCGCTTGCTAAGTCGCATTCACATTCAAGTGTTGAAGAAGGTATTTTTACAGCAAGAGAGTATGATGCAATAGTTAACTTAATTTTATCAGCAAAGCTTAATGAAAATATAGCTAAGCAAATGGAAAAAGATGGACAATTAACATCTGCACAATTAGAGGTTGTTTTAAAACTTTTAGATAGTTTTAATTCAAGTGGAAAAATATAGGAATTTTATTAATCAGGGAGGATAAAAAAATGGGAAATGTAAGTGGAAATGGAAAAGAAAATACTCTTAGAAAAAAAGTTTTGAAAAAAGCAGCGATGCTTGCAACAGTTGCAAGTATAACTGGAGCTTGTGCTGTTGGTGGACAAAAACCAAAGGAATCTGAAGCTTTAATCGGAGCTATTATTATGGCCATTGTGGCGGGGGTTACTACAGCTGCTAGTATAGGACAATCAGTTTATGAAACTGAGTCTGCGAAAAATATGCAGAATCAAGCTGTTAAGGAACAAAAAAGACAAGAAGAAGAGGCGAGAAAACAAGCAGAAGAGGCAAGAAAACAAGCAGAAAGAGAAGCAGAAGAGGCAAGAATACAAGCTGCGTTGGAAGATCCTAATTATAATGTTAGACTTCAAGAGCAAGATGAAGAAGAAGGGAAGACTATAGATATGAGTTCTGCTGATAATTCAGCTGTCTTAGAGCAGCAACAACAAGAAGCGATGGCTCGTGCAAGAAGACGTAATAGCATAAAAAGACCAACAGCTCCACCTAAAGATGTAAATGTTGGTGGATTTGGAGTTGAAGAAGAAGTAGAAGAGGTTGTAACTGAAGATATTGTTAATAATGAAGAGGAAGTAGTAGAAGAGGTTGTAACTGAAGATATTGTTAATAATGAAGAGGAAGTAGTAGAAGAGATTGTAACTGAAGATATTGTTAACAATGAAGAAGAAATAGTAGAAGAGGTTGTAACTGAAGATATTGTTAATAATGAAGAAGAAGTAGTAGAAGACATTGTAGATGATGATGTTAGTTATACAGATGAGAGTTATGAAGAGTTTGTAGAAAGTGATTCTGAATCTAATATAGTTAGATTGAGTTTGAAAGATGTTGATTTTGGTAGTGATGAATTTAATGGTGTTATAGAACAAATAACTACTGGAGGAGATTATGTTGAAGTTGATGAAGATATGCTTATGTCAGAGAAGGATGCTCAAAATCATAGACTTGTAGAAGAAGGGTTTTTAAGTGCTGAAGAGATTATTTTATTAGATTTTGGAATAAGAAATGGAACAATTAATGAAGATGTATTAAATTCAATGTATGAAAGTGGAGAAGTTTCTGACGAATATTATGAGGGAGCTATGGAGCTTTTGTTTGAAATTTATGAAGAATTATCTAACTAGTAAAGTAAAGCTATCTTTTTAAAAAGATAGCTTTATTAATTTTTTGATTAATAAAGATGGAATGAAGAAAGATAAGGAATAGTGAAAAACAATAAAGAAAGAGAGGCAAAGAAGAAAATATTAAGAAGTATGTAAAAAAATAAAAGAGATTGGTTAGCGTCCAATCTCTTAATTGTTATTAGTTTGATTCAAGTAAATCTTTAATTTTATTGTAGTAACGTTTCTTTTATATACAACAAATCAATAAATTTCAGAATTATATAGGAAATAACGCTGGTATTTAAAATATATTTAGTTTATTTAATTTATCATCAAAGAATAAATCTGTGTCTAAATATATTGTTAAGTGTCACTTTAGTAAATTATTTATTACATTTAATTAAGTTTTTACAATCGGGATTTTCTGAATCTATTTGATAGTATTTTTTCGTACGTTCATCATAAATAAGTTCTTGTGCTTGATCTTCAAAATATATGGTAATTGAATAAGGTAGTGAAAAAAGAATTAAGAAGTATATAAAAAAATAAAAGAGATTGGTTAACTTCCAATCTCTTAATTGTTATTGATTTGATTCAAGTAAATCTTTTAATTTCATTTTAGTAACTTCTCCTTCATATACAACAAATTCATCAGTTTCAGGATTATATAGGAAATAGCTATTAGTATCTAAATCATATATTAGTTCATTTCCTTCACTATCAAAGAATAAATCTGTATCTAAATATTCCGCAAGTGTCATTTTAGTAACTTCTCCATTATATTCAATTAAGTCTTCAGAATCAGGATTTTCTGGATCTAGTTGATAGTATTTTTTTGTACGTTCATCATAAATAAGTTCTTGTCCTTGATCTCCAAAATATACAATAACTGAATTTGGATCTACTTCCTCTTCAACCTCTTCTTCAGTTGTTTCTTCTTCAACCTCTTCTTCAGTTGTTTCTTCTTCAGCATCTTCTCCGGTTATTTCCTCTTCAGTATCTTCTTCGATTATTTCTTCTTCAGAATCTTCTTCAGTTATTTCTTCTTCAATGTTTTCTTCAATAAGTCCATCTTCTTCAGTTAGTTCTTTATCTAATTCTTCATCATCAGTTGTATTTTTATCAGAAGTATTAGTTGATGAATCAAAAGATTCGGCTACTTCATTTAAGGTATCGATTAAATCAGGTAATTGCGATTTAAATTCATTAATTGTTTTTAAAAGTGACACCAGGTTTTCTTTTACATCTTTTAATAAAATATTTAGAGATATTTGATTTTTAGAGTTGCTATTAATTATTGAATTATATTCTGCAAAAAGTATTTTGTATGTGTCTTCGAATACTAGTACTGTAGGCATTAATGAAAAAATAGTAGAAGGAAGTTCTAAGCTTATTTCTTCATTTATTTCTTCAAGAAGTGATTTTATTTCTCCTAGTAACATATTGCATGTATTTTGTTCAGAGTAAATTGATGGTGTAGTTGTATTATCATTTAAATATTTAGTTATAGTTTTTGGTTCATTTAAATTAACATCTACATAACTATTTAGTTCACCTTCCATGTCTGAAAGTACACGTAAAGGGTCAAAATCGGGAAATGTAGTATCAAATTCATTTATAAATTCAAATCCGTAAGACATTGGTTTAGCAAGGTCGACTATTTCATCTACAGTTACGCTATCATCTGAATTTAACATTTGTAAAATATTTGTTGTTTCGCTTTCAGAATCTTCTTCATCTGTATCTTCATCTTCAAGAGACTCTTCTAAATCTTCATTTTCTTCTATTACGTTTCCATTTTCATCTAAAAGAGGTTCATTTTCTGTTAAACCTTCTTCGTTTGTTGTTTCTAAATCAGCATTTTCATTTAAAGCTTCTATTTCAGAAGATCTAGTTGATATTTCTTCTTGTGAATCATTTGAATTATTATTTAAATCGTTTGATGTTGCATTAACAACTACTGTTCTTGATACTCTTGCTTTAGCAAAATTTGAAGTATCTACAGTGATATTTGATATAAAAGAAGCCATTATAATACCAGAAAGGAATTTTAGATTTTTTTTCATTTGTTACCTCCGAAAAATATATATAAATTTTCAAAAAATTCTATAGTTATATTTAAATTATCGAGATAACAAAATGAGTTTTAATAGTTGCGAGAGAAATCATGAAAAAATTTTAGTATATTTTCATTATTTTCAAAAAAATTAACTAAAACATTTATTTTATTTAAGGTTTCATTACTTAGTGTATGTTCAATTTTTTCTGTTTCATATGTAAGGTTTATGTTAGCGTTTAAAAGTTTTAAAAATTTTTCGATAGTATTATGACGGTTAATTAGAAATTCTCCAAGTTCTATCCCTTTATCTAAAAGTAAAATATGTTTGTATCTTTCAAAAGAAATAATATTTTTGTTAGATAATTTTTTAATCATTTTCGTTACAGAAGGTGGTTTAACATTTAATTTATTTGCTAAGTCATTTACTCTAATAGGTAAATTTGTTTGAAGATGTATTCTATATATCATTTCTAAGTAATCTTCTTCACATGGAGTTAAAGAATTATTTATATTTCTTGTGAAATCGCTAAAAGTATAAAATTTTTCTTCAATCATTATTTCAAACCTCTTTTAATTAAATTAATAAATATTTATTCATATTTGATATTTAAAATGTAATAGAACTATTTTTAAAATGAGCACATATAATTTATAAAAGTTAGCTTAGGTTAAAATTTATTTTTAAGAAGGATTGAACTATGAAAAGTATTTGTGAGTTTAAAGTAGGGGATTTTATAGAAATTTTATCAGTTAATCTTTTGAAATATCAAAAAGAGAGAATGTTATCTATTGGTTTTACTAGAGGAGCTATTATTGAGGTTATAAGAATTGGACCTAAAAAAAATTTAACTGTATTTGATGTTAGAGGAGCTATGATTGCACTTAGAGAAGAGGAATCGAAATTTATTTATGGTAAAAAAATTTAAGGAGGAGTTATGGGACTTACAAATGTAGCTTCAAAGAAGGAATTTATGAAAGATATTTTTGATACCAAAGATAAAAATAAAAGAGTTGTGTGTTTGGTTGGTAATCCTAATACAGGTAAGAGTAGTGTTTTTAATACTTTAACAGGTCTTCATCAACATACAGGAAATTGGTCTGGAAAAACCGTTGTAAATGCTTATGGAGAGTATAAACACAGAGATAAAGATTATGGCATAATTGATTTACCTGGAGTTTATTCTATTTTTTCATATTCTCAAGAAGAAGAAGTTTCGAGAGAATTTATATGTTTTGGGCATTATGATGTTTTAGTTGTAGTTTGCGACATGACTTGTATTGAAAGAAATTTAAATATATTTTTTCAAGTGCTTGAAATGAATACTAAGATTATACTTTGTTTGAATTTATATGATGAAGCTAGAGACAAAAATATAAATGTAAATGTGGAAAATTTAGAGAAAAATTTTGGGATTCCTATTGTGGTTACCTCTGTTAAAGAAAACTTAGGAATAGATGAACTTAAAGATAAAATATGTGATGTTATAGAAGGAAAATATGAATTTAATGTACAGAATTTAAATTATGGGGAAGACATTGAAGAAAATGTTTCAAAAATAGAAAGTGAATTATGTTTTTTAGAGAATTTTAAAAATAAAAGATGGTTAGCACTTAGAATACTAGATAGTGATGATGATTTTTTTGATTTTATGAAAAATTATTTAACAAATGAAGAAAATGAAAAATTACATTATTTACGTAAAAAATTTAGTAATATAAATAATAACGAAATACGTGAACATATTGTTGAAAAAATATATGAAAAATGCAGAAATATAAAAAAGAATTATGTATCTCAAAAAGGAGACAAGCATTTAAGAGATAGAAAAATAGATGATATAGTAACATCTAAAAAATATGGTATTCCTATAATGCTTGGAGTTTTATCTATAATTTTGTTTATTACTATTAGTTTGTCTAATGTTCCTTCAACTATATTATCAAATATGTTTAATTTTTTAGAATTGAAATTATCTGATCTTTTAAATTATTTGAAATTTCCAGTATTTTTACATGATATGTTAGTTTATGGACTTTTTAGAGTTACAGGATGGGTAATTTCTGTTATGCTTCCTCCTATGGCTATATTTTTTCCTATGTTTACATTTTTAGAGGATCTTGGTTATTTGCCTAGAGTGGCATTTAATATGGATCATTTATTTAAGAAATCAGGATGTCATGGTAAACAATGTTTAACAATGTGTATGGGATTTGGGTGTAATTGTGCAGGAATTATTGGAACAAGAATAATTGAATCTAAAAGAGAAAGATTAATTGCAATTATTACTAATAATTTTGTTCCATGTAATGGTAGATTTCCAACAATAATAGTGTTATCATCAATATTTTTTTCAGTTACAACAAGTGGGTTATTTAATTCTATTATTACAGCATTAATTGTAACAATTATTATAATAATTGGAGTTTGTGTAACTCTTTTAATATCTCATATTCTTTCAAAAACATTATTAAAAGGGGAACCTTCATCATTTACTTTAGAACTTCCTCCGTATAGGAAACCAAAATTAAAAACAATTTTATATACATCGCTAATTGATAGAACTATATTTGTTTTAGGACGAGCCGTTATGGTTGCAGCACCATTTGGAATTGTTATATGGATTTTGGCCAATATTTTTATAAATGATGTTAGCATAATAAATTATATAATACAATTTTTAAATCCAATTGGGAAATTAATAGGACTTGATGGATCTATATTATCTGCATTTATTTTAGGTATACCTGCAAATGAGATAGTTATGCCAATACTTTTAATGAGTTATTTATCAACAGGAACTCTTGTTGATTTTGATACAGTTAATTCTTTAGGAATGATTTTAAGGGATAATGGATGGACAATAATTACTGCAATAAATACAATGTTATTTTCTCTTTTACATTTTCCATGTTCAACTGCTTTATGGACAATAAAAAAGGAAACAGGAAGTAATAAGTGGACGATATTATCATTTTTAATTCCAACTTGTGTTGCATTTATAGTGTGTTTTTTTGTTAATATAATTTTACGTATTATATTTAAAGTGTGAAGAAATTTCACACTTATTTTTTTCGAAAATAAATAATTGATTTATAA
>NZ_LXFF01000002.1 GCF_001655775.1 Candidatus Arthromitus sp. SFB-turkey | reverse complement strand
ATATTAAAAAATATTTCATTATCAGTGGTAATTTTAATACTATTTTTCTTAGATCAATTTTCAAAAATAATAGTATCAATATTTTTCAAATTTAACAATTTAACTTCAATAAATATCATACCAGATTACTTTTCAATAACTCCTCACATAAATGATGAAGGCTCTTTTATAGCATCTAGATTCAATATTGAAGCTCCATTTATAATATTTACAATTCTAAATTTTTTAATATTAATGTTGATATTTTTTCTATATAGGTTTAAACTTCAAAAAAAACAACTTAATTCTATAGAACAACTGACATTTATTTTTTTATTCTCAGGAGGATTATGTTCACTAATAGACAAACTATTCTGGGGTGGAAGTTTAGATTTTTTACACATTCATAATCTTTTCATAGCTGATATAAAAGATATATTTATAACTTTTGGTCTTGGAAGTTTTGTTTTGTCAAATATCATATCTGATGATCAAATAGAATTAAAAGATTTTTTTAACTTTATTTTAAAATCATTAAAAATTAAATAATTATATCTCTAAAGGAGGTTTCATGGATCCTAAATTTTTAATTGAATTATGTTTAATATTAGTTCTTACAAAACTTCTTGGATCTATCACAAACAAACTTAAAATAACAAATGTCGTAGGTGCCTTAATTGCAGGAATAATTTTAGGACCTTCTGTATTAAAAATAGTTTCTTACGATGTTTTTTGGGAATATGCATCTCATATTGGTGTTATATTATTAATGTTTAATGCTGGACTTGAAACTGATCTTGATCACATAAAAAAAGTAGGTTTATCATCATTTTTAATAGCTTTAATGGGAGTTATAATTCCTTTGATTATAGGTTTTTCAATAGGATATTTCATAATGAATCTATCTTATTTAGACAGTATTTTCCTTGGAATTATATTTACACCAACATCTGTTTCAATAACATCTCAAACACTTAAAGATTTAAAAGTATTTTCATCAAAATCTGGTTCTGCAATTATGGGTTCTGCAATTATTGATGATATATTAGGTGTATTTATCTTAACTTTATTTGGTGGGTCACTTGGACAAGAAGTAAAAATTCAAACAGTTATAATTGGACTAGCTTTATTCTTCATTTTTGCATTCTTAATTATAAAATTCCTTCCTCCATTTATAAATAATTTAAGTATAAATAAGGAACATAAACACAGAATGCCTCTGTATGCACTAATTTTATGTTTTGCTATTTCTTTTATAAGTGAAGAATTTTTTCATGTTACATCAATAATAGGAGCATACTTAACAGGAATTGTTTTCTCAAAATATGTTTTCCAACATACTGTTTATAAACAACTAAATTATTTAAGTTACTTTATATTTTCACCAATATTTTTTGCAAGTATAGGTATGCAAACAACACTTTCATCTTTTAATAAAACAATTATTATTTTCACAATAATATTATTTATTGGAGCTGCATTAAGCAAATTTATAGCTTGCTTTATAACATCAAAAATTTTAGGGTTTGATTCTCTTGATTCTTCTAGGATAGGTGTAGGTATGATATCCAGAGGAGAAGTAGCTTTAATTATAATGAATATTGGACTTGCAAGTGGAATTTTGAAAGAAAGTTTAATTTCACCTCTCATAATAGTTGTAATATTAACCACAATTGTAACTCCTATACTCCTCTCAAATTTATATAAAAATCACTCATATCCAAATGCAATAAAAGGATGAACTATTTAGTTCATCCTTTTATATATTCACAATATATGCATTTCCTTTTAAATACTCTATTTCTCTTTTTGTTGATGCAAACAATATTACTTGTCTATCTTTTGAATATTTTTCAAGTAACATAAGTGCCTTTTTCATTTTATCAAAATCATAAGATACAAATAAATCATCTAAAATAAAAGGTATTTCTCCCTTATCCTCATATATAAGATCTGCAATTGTAATTCTTAAAGCAAAATATATTAAATCCCACATTCCAGTATTTAAAAACTCAATTCCAAGTCTTTCCCTTAATAATAAACCACCGTTATTATTCATAACTCTATCTACTTTATTTCTTTGTACTGAATTTAAAGAATCCCTTGTTAAATATTTAATTACATAATCTATACGCATTGAAATTTCTGAAGATAAATTTTCTTTAAATTCGTAATATATATCTGTGATTTTATTAATATACATATCTACATTTGTTATTTTACTTTCTAAATAAGCTATTGTATTTTTAAGATTTATTATTTCCCCATTAATAATTTCAACTTGACGCTTATTATTATCAATATTTTCTAAATTTTGTTTTAAACTTAATATTTCTTCATCAATATTTTTAAGCTCTATTTTTAAAATATTATATTCATTATCAACTTCCTCAAAAGTCTTTTCCACAACAATATTTGAATATTCCTCAAGTGATTCCATCTCATTTATCAAATCATATTTATTTTTACCTTCTAATATATCAGATAATTCTTTATTCTTATCTTTTAAATCTTTTTCAATATTTTTCTTATGATTCAATTTAAACTCAATGTTTTCAATAAAATTTTCAATATCTTGTATGAAAATATCTTCAAAGTTAAAATCCCTTAACATCTCAATTAAAGCTTTTTCTTGTTCTCTAAAATTTTTAATTACATTTATATAAGATAAATCTCCATCTTTAAACCTAATACTAAGAGTATCAAGTTCTTCTTCAATCTTTCTAATACTTTCAACATCTTTTTTAATTTTGTAATATGTATATGGATATAATTCTTTTTCAATTTTAGATATTTGATTTTTAAGATCATAAAATTTACTTGCTTCAATATTCATATCTTTATTTTCTATATCTTTATAATCCCTAAAAATACTATAAACATATATAAGTCCCAATAAAATAAATGAAGTCAAACTTATTAAAATAATTCCATTTACATTAAGATTGAACACTGGAGCTAAAATTGTAATCAATATAGAAAAAATTATTATAAATATATACAACTTAGTATAATTCTTTTTTTGCTTACTTTTTTTAGTTCTAGAAATATTTTTAAGTAAATAACTTAATCTACCATTTCCTTTTATATCATCTATTTGATTATTTAAATCATCAATTTTTTTTATTCTTTCTGTATAAAATAATAAATTAGATTTTACAATTAAATATTTATCAAGTTCCTTATTTAAATACTCAAACCTTTCAAAAACCTTTGATTCCTCATTTAAATCCAATTTATTTACTTTCAAAATATCTTTTTTACACTCTTTATATGTATCTACTTTTTCTTTAAGAGTATCTACAAAATCTTCAGTCACACTTTTATCATCTAATTTAGGTATGTCATCATTTATATTTTTCAAATCTTGAGTAAGCTTATCAATTTCATCTTCTAAATCACAAATATTAGATACAATGGTCTTTAACTCCATATATTTGAAATATTTTCTATTAAGTTCTACAACAGAATATTCATTTATTAAATGCTCTTTTCTTCTATGTAAATCTTTCAATTTATTTTTATCCAAAGAATTTAAATATACTAATTCATTCGCTTTATGCAATTCACCATTTAATTTCAAATATTTATCATATAATTCATTTAAATTTTCAGAAATTCTTATATCTTTAATTATACTTTTTGCATTATTAATCAAATCAACCGCTTTATCAAAAGAAAACCTTTTATCAAAATTTTCTTGAATCTTAGCTATATCGTTCATAAGCTTAGAATTATTATTAAACAACACAAAATCATCTATATTTTTAACAAACATAGTTCTATGAAAAGCTTCAAATCCCATATCTAAAAATGTTTTTCCAGGTTGATCTAAATTCAAATTAAAAATTTTTTCTCCATCTGAAATACGCGTTACACTACTTGTATCTTGTGATTTTGAATTTCCAAAACTTCTCTCAATTAAATACTCAACATTATTTTTTTCAACCACAAGTTCACCCTTTGTTTTTTCCATTGTAAAAGGTGAATATCTTCTCCTAAACACACTTTTAAATACTTTTCTATCATTATCCATTCCATACAAAAAACAAACTATAAAATTTTGAATAATAGTTTTTATTTGTTTGTTTTCAGAATAAATAATATTAATTCCACTTTCTAAATTTATACTTTTTTTACTTAACAAACCAAAATTATTTATATTAATCTTTTTAATTTTCATAGAAGTACACGTCCTTGATACAAGTTAAATTATCTATTAATCCATATAAAAAATTCCAAATTGTTACATTAATAATATATTATATTAATAAATTTTATAATGCAATATTAAAGAAAAAAATAGCTATTATTTAACAAATAAGTTAAACAATAGCTATAAACTTATCCCCAAATTCTCTTATTCTTTTTAGGTCTACCTATTTTCACAATCAAAAATATAATAGCAACTATAATAAATAAAATTAAAAATAAAGCTATAAAATATATATACAAATTCTTCGCTATTATATTAAATATATTAGTCGTTATATCATACGTCTTTTCATAATCAAAGATTGAAACCTTCAAAACTCCTATTGGCTTATCTCCATTTGTAAAAATATTTATATTATCTTTTAAAACTATTTCTGTTAAAATATTTTCCTTATTATAATCATTGTCATATATATAAACATCTTCTTTCAAAATCACAGGAACTTCTTCAACTTTTTTAGAACCAAAAAAACCAAAAAGCTTATACTCTAAAGGTACATATTCAGGATAAGCACTTCCAGATTCATATAATAAAGTCTTCTCTTTTGTCCTAGCCAACTTAATTAAATTTAACATATCTTCAAAAACATATGTATCATCTGCATCATAAACGGATTTTAAAACAGTACTTATATATGTTTTACCTTCATATTCGAATGCCCCAACTAAAGTTCTTCCTGCTCTTGAGGTATAACCTGTTTTTCCACCAATCATTCCCTCAGTTCCAAGTAATTTATTAGAATTTTCATAAACTATAAGTGAACCATTAGGTAGAGAAACCGTTACATTTTTTGTACCAATAGTTTCCCGTATCCAATCATATTTTAATGCTTCTTTTAAAAGAATTGCTAAATCATATGCAGTTGAATAATGATCATCATCATGTAATCCCACGGCATTTTTAAAATTTGTATTCTTTATACCAAACTCTTTTAATTTATCGTTCATTATCTCTTCAAAAGGTTTACCTAATTCTTGAGATATATTATCCGCTACTACCTGTGCCATATCGTTTGCAGAAAATATAAGAATTGATTTCATAACAAAATCAGCACTTAATTCTTGACCAACTTCCATAGGATAATAATTTAAATTAACAGAATACTCTGGCATTTGCTTTGCAGCTTGAGTAAATACCAATACATCATTTGGTTCTTTATGTTCAGCTAATAAAATAGCTGTAATTAATTTTGTTATACTCGCAGGATACATTTTTAAATCTGCGTTTTTTCCTAAAATAACTTCATTGGTATCACCATCAATAACAACATAAGCTTCACCATAAATACGAGGATCTACATTATTATCTTCCTGAGCATTAACACTTGTAACCATAAAACTCAGAGATAAAATTAAACTTAAAATAAACTTAACCATCTTCTTATCCCCCAAAAAATTTACTAATAAAAACAACTATCCTCTTTTATTTATTACATTTTTCTTTACAAAATAATCAAAATCTTTTTCTGTTATCTCCTCCAAAGTTTTAAACTTATATCCAAAATTTTTAGCTTGAACTATAATATCTCTTACACAATTAGCTGTATTCACATTTCCATATCCATCATGCAATAAAACTATTGCTTTAGGCATATTACATAATTGATTTATTGTAGCTCTATATATAGTATTAGAATCTTTAGGATTAATTTCAGCATCTAAACCGTATACATTCCATTCTATAAAATAACATTTATCATCTAAAAACTTCTCTCTAATCTCACTTAAAACATCATTATTTAATAATTCATTATTAACTCCTCCTGGAAATCTCACAAAATTAACAGGATCTTTTAAAGTTACATTCTTTATTTTTTCTCTACAAATGTTTAAATCCTCAAAATAATCCTTAGAAGTTTTATATATTTTTCTATAATTGTGAGTATTAGTATGAGGAAGAATACACATTCCCGCTTCTTCAAGTTTTTTTACAGTATCTTTATAAATATCTACCTGATTACCAATAACAAAAAAAGTTGCTTTAACATCTTCTTCTTTTAAAATATTTAATATTTTATTTGTATTTGGACTTGGTCCATCATCAAAAGTCAAATATATAACTTTTTCTTCAATATAATCTAAATATTTTACAGAATCAACATCACTTTCAACACATCTTACCACGACCAACCTAGTCATTATAACACATATAATTGTTAATATTACAAGTTTTTTATACATTAACATTCTCCATTCTTTGGTAGTTATATTTAATTTTTCCTAATTAAACCAAAATTATTTAAAAAAATAAAAAAACGCTTAATTTTTTAAGCGTTTAAATTTACCATCATAAAAATTAACTCTCTATTATCATTTACAATTTTCTCTATATATAAATTAACATTATCTTTAATCTCTTTTACTTCCTTAACTGCTCCATCTAAAACTTTATTTAAAATATTTCTAAGATATTTAACAGAAATATCTAATTGTTTATTTTCAACTATACTTTTAAAAAATGAAATAAACTTATCTTTATCTACACTATTAAATAATTTTGAATCAATAAAACATGCCAGTGATTTAAAATTATTTTTATCAAATAAAATACTACAACTAAATGATTTATAATAAATACTACATTGATTTTCATTAAACTCATATTTTAAATTTATATTTCTACATATATCCGTAATCATATATTTATCATCTAATTTTCTAAATTTTTCTATATCAATAATTTCATTTAACAGGTTTTGATTTCTATCTAAACATAAACTTTTATTATTTTGATACTGTGAATCCAACTTAATTCCCTCCTACGTAAATACTATAACCACTACTTTATTTCCAAAGTAAAATATATGCTAACTATAAAAAATTTATTACATAATAATTTATTATGTATATTTTTAATTTTTTTAAACATTTTTTAAAAATTTATTACATAATAATTGTTTAATTTTTTAACACACTTTTTGTATAAAACTATAACAATGTGAAATAACTTAAATATATTTAAGTTTAGGAGTTTGAAACAAATGAAAACTTGTTATTGTTGTAATAAAAAAGCATTAAATATTATAAGTTTACCTTATTTTAATTTCGATTTATGTAATTTTTGTACAACCACTTATTACCATTCGTTAAAAATACTAAATAATTTCAAATAAGCAAAAAGAGAGACGCAAACGCACCTCTCTTTTTTATTTTGGCAGGGGCAGCAGGACTTGAACCCGCAACCAACGGTTTTGGAGACCGCTACTCTACCAATTGAGCTATACCCCTAAATACTTCATTAAGTATAATATATATCTTTATAAAAATCAATGTTTAAATTTTATAATTTACATAATAATCAAAAATAATTACAATTATTTTATACAATATGTGAAACGAGGTGTTTATTTGAAATATACACTATCTACAAATAATATAAACGAAACAATTTATGTTGGAAAAATTTTAGGATCATTATTAAGCTCAAAAATATTAATTGGTTTAGATGGAGACATGGGATGTGGAAAAACTCATTTAACTAAGGGAATTGCCTTAGGCCTAAACATAGAAGATAATATTAAAAGTCCTACATTTAATTTAATAAATGAATACACTAATGGGAAAATAAATCTATATCATTTTGATGTTTATAGATTAAATTCTTTGGATGAGTTATTTTTAATTGGGTTCGATGATTACATAAAAAACGATGGAATAAAAATCATAGAATGGTCATCTCTCATAAAAAATATATTACCTAAAAATACAAATTACATAAACATATGTAAATCAAATACAAATGAAAATTGCAGAACTATTAAATTTAATTTTTCAAAAGATTATGAAGAAATATTAATAAAAGCAATAAATATTTTTAATAAGGAGCTTTAAAATGTTACTTTTAACCTTAGATACAAATACAGATATATTAAGCTGTTCAATAACAAACAACGAAAAATTAATCTCTGAAATAAACATTTATAATTTAAAAAATCATTCAATAAATTCAATAAATACTATAGACCAAGTTCTTAAAAACTCCAATTTAACTTTAAATGAAATAGATGGATTTATTTTATCAAAAGGACCAGGTAGTTTTACAGGGCTAAGAATAGCATTTTCAATAATAAAAGCTTTTTCATATTCATTAAATAAACCAATGATTTCCATATCTTCATTAGACTGCCTTAATTTTAGAGAAAATTTTAATGGGATAACTTGCTCGATTATAGACGCATTGCGAGATGAAATTTACATAAATTCATTTTCTAATAAAGAATCAATCATTACTAATTCTTATGAAGGAGATATTATACACATAGACAAAATAAAAGAATATCTTGAGGAAAAACATAAAAGTATTAACGATATTTTATTTACTGGAGATGGTACAATTAAATTTGAAACACAAATAAGAAAATATTTTCCAAATTCATACATAAATAAAAAACCAATAACATCTTATGATTACGCACTTCTAGGGCTTGAAAAATTTAAATTAAACTTATTTGATAACTCAAAAATTTCTACCCCATCTTATATAAGAGTTTCTCAAGCTCAAGAAATGTTATTGAAAAAAATTTATGATTGATTCAAATAAAATTACAATAAGAGAATCTTTACCATCTGACATACAGTATATATACAAAATAAGCAAATCCTCTTTTACAAACTCTTGGAGCTTAAGTTCATATGAAGAGGATTTCAACAATATTTTCTCAAAATATTTTTCTCTATTATACGGTGATAAATTAATAGGTTTTTTAAGCATTTGGATAATAATAGATGAGATAACAATAACTAATATAGCTATAGATATAAATTATAGGGGACATGGTTTTTCAAAATATTTGTTAAATTATTTAATTAACTCATTTAAAAATTTTAATATCCTCTTAGAGGTGAGAGAATCAAATAAAATCGCTATAAATCTATATAAAAATTTTAAATTTGAAGAAATGTATAAACGGAATAATTATTATAAAAATCCAACAGAAAACGCTATAATAATGAAAAAATTCTAGGAATTATTCCTAGAATTTATTTTTTTAACTTTAGAAAATATAAATACTGTAGGTACAAAAATTATAATTGCTTTTATTATATTATATGGAACTATAGTAATCATCAAAAATTTAAATATTGTAGTTCCTTCACCAATAATTCCACTAATACTAACCCCTAAAACTTTTGCATAAACCGGAAGAATAACAAAATAATTTAATAAAACTCCTGAAACAACTAAAGCAATCATTCCAGATAAAAAGGATAAAATATACTTACCAATATCATTTTTTCTATTAAAAACAAAACTTGCAGCAAAAACAAAACAAGATCCCATTAAAAAATTTGCAAATTCTCCAACTCCAGAAGTAAAACTACCCATAATAAGAAATACTAAAATATTTTTTATACCCATTGCCAATACCCCTAAAATAGGAGAAAACATAATACCAATGAAAAATATAGGTATATCTGATAAATCAAAATCTAGAAAACTTGGAAAAATAGGTACTCTAACTCTAAAATACATAAGAACTACAGAAACCGCAACTAATATGCTAATCTTAACTTTTGTACTAAATTTAAAATTAACTCTACTATCCATTAAAACTATCTCCTAAAATAAATTTAAATTTTCATAGTTAAAGAAATTCTATTTCTTTCTATGTCTATATCTATAACTTTAACATCAACAACATCATTTAATTTTACAACATCTAAAGGATGTTTTACAAATTTATGTGACATTTGAGATTTATGCACTAATCCATCTTGATGTACACCAATATCTACAAAAGCTCCAAAATCAGAAATATTTCTTACTGTTCCAGTCAAAATCATTCCCTCTTTTAAATCTTCTATACTTAAAACTCCCTTTTTAAATATAGGTATAGGTAAATCTTCTCTTGGATCTCTTGCAGGCTTCTTTAGTTCCTTTATTATATCATCTAAAGTTATTTCTCCAATACCTAATTCACTCAAAATATCTTTTTTATTAAAATTTTTCAATCTCTCATCTAAATTATCTATTTTTCCTCTATATTTCAATTCATCTATATCAAGGTTTAATATCTCTAAAAATTTCTTAGTAGCATCATAACTTTCAGGATGTACAGAAGTATTATCAAGTCCATTATCCCCATCACTTATTCTTAAAAAACCAACACATTGTTCATAAACTTTATTTCCTAATCTTTTAACCTTTAACAATTCGTTTCTATTTTTAAATTTTCCATTTTCTTCTCTATATTTTACAATATTTTCAGCAATAGAAGAATTAATTCCAGATATATAAGACAATATAGCAGGGGTCGCTATATTTAAATCAACACCTACAGAGTTAACACAATCTTCTATAACTGTTCTTAAGGATTCTTCAAGTTTTTTAGAATTTATATCATGTTGATATTGTCCAACACCTATTGATTTAGGATCAATCTTAACAAGTTCAACCAATGGATCTTGTAATCTTCTTCCTATAGAAATTGCTCCTCTAACTGTAACATCTAAATTTGGATATTCTTTACTCGCAAGCTCTGACGCTGAATAAACAGAAGCTCCTGCTTCTGAAACTATCACATAAGATAAGTCTATATTTTTTTCATCCTTAACTTCCTGTATGACTTCTCCAATTATTTCTTCCGTTTCACGACTAGCAGTTCCATTTCCAAGAGATATTAAATTTACATTATAATCATAAATTAATTCTTTTAAAATCTTTTTACTCTCATCAACTTTTTTAAAAGGTTCATTTGGATATATAGCAGTAGATGTTAAATATTTACCCATATCATCTAAAATACAAACTTTACATCCAGTACGAAATCCTGGGTCAACAGCCATAACAAATTTACCTTTTATAGGAGGTTGCATTAATAATGCCTTTAAATTTTCTTTAAAAATAATTATAGCACCATCTTCAGCAACTTCACTTAATTCTTTACGTATTTCTCTTATTACAGATGGAATTATTAACCTTTTAAGAGAATCTTCTATAGATTCAAAAATAATTTTACTACTTTCCTTATTTTCATTTTTCATCTTAGAATAAATTTTATCTACTATTACATCTTCTTCAAAATTAACCTTAACTTTTAAAACATTTTCCTTTTCTCCTCGATTTATAGCTAGAATTCTATGAGATGGAATAGTTTTTAACTTTTCACTATACTCATAATAAATTTCATATTGAGTTCTCTCTTCACTTTCACCTTGAGTTTGTAAAATACCATTTTCAAATATGTATTCACGAATAAATTTTCTAAAATCATAATTATCAGATATAATCTCTGCTATTATATCTTTTGCCCCATTTAAAGCATCTTGTCCATTTTTTACACCTAACTCAAGATTTATATAATTTTCTGATTCTAAAAATATATCTATATTTTCATCTCCAGATAAAATAATTTCTGATAAAGGTTTTAATCCTTTTTCTTCTGCTATAATTGCGCGAGTTCTTTTTTTAGGTTTAAAAGGTCTATATATATCCTCAATTTCAACCAATGTTTTACAATCTAAAATCATCACTTTTAATTTATCAGTTAATTTTCCTTGTTCATCAATAAGCCTAATTACATTTTGTTTCTTTTCTTCAAGATTCCTTAAATATTGAAGACGTAATTCAAATTCTCTTAAAACAATATCATCAAGAGAACCTGTCATTTCTTTTCTGTAACGTGATATAAATGGCACAGTATTTCCATCATCTAACAAATTTATCACATTATCAACATATTTTTTGTCTATACTAAATTCATTAGATAAAATTTTAGAAATATCCACAATAATCCCCCTAATATTTAACGTTTTTTTAAAAAATTTTTTATGTATTTCTTTATAAAAATATCAATTTTACCATCTAAAACACCTAGAACATCAGATGTTTCTACATTTATTCTATGATCTTTTACAAGTGAATACGGATGAAGAGTATAAGATCTAATTTGACTTCCAAAACCAATCTCTTTCAAATCACCTGTTAAATCCTCAAGCTTTTCTTTATGTGTTCTATCTTTAAGCTCAATAAGCTTTGACAAAAGCATTTTCATCGCTGTTTCTTTATTAGATAATTGACTACGTTCTGTTTGACATTGCACAACTATTCCAGTTTTTAGGTGTGTTATTCTAACAGCTGATTCTGTTTTATTTACGTGCTGACCACCTGCACCACTTGCTCTATATGTATCAATTTTTAAATCACCATCATTAATTTTTATTTCTTCTACATTCTCAATCTCTGGTAAAACCTCAACTGATGCAAAAGATGTTTGACGTTTACCATTTGAATTAAAAGGAGATATCCTAACTAATCTATGAATTCCTTTTTCACTTTTTAAATACCCATAAGCATATTCTCCAGAAATTTTTAAAGTAGCACCTTTAATTCCTGCTTCATCTCCACTTATTTCTTCAACTACTTGGACCGAAAAATTATTCCCTTCTCCCCACCTAATATACATTCTCAAAAGCATTTCAGTCCAATCTTGAGCATCAACTCCACCTGCACCTGCATGTAATGTTAAAAAAGCATTATTTTTATCATACTCTCCACTTAGTAAAGTCTTAATGCTCATTTCTTCAAATGAATTTTTAAATTCAGAAAAATCATTTTTAAATATCTTTATATATTCATCGTCTTCATCATATCTTATAATTTCTAAAGATTCATCCAAGTATTTAAATGTGTTCTCCAGATTTTCAAACTCTTGAACTTTATCTTTTAAAAATTTACATTCTTTAACAATTTCTTTACTCTTATGTAAATCATTCCAAAAATTAGAATCTTCCATCATAATATCATATTCTTGAATCTGTTTTCTTAAAAAATCTACGTCAAAGAGACCTCCTAATAATTTCAAAATTTTGTTTAACACTTTTTAGCTCATTTTTAAAATATTGATAATCAAACATAATATTTCTCCCTCTATATAAAAAAAGCTGCTAAAAAGCAGCTACAAATAATTTAAGAATTTTTTCCACAACAAGCTTTATATTTTTTACCACTTCCACAAGGACAATCATCATTTCTACCAATCTTAGCTTCTTTTTTTATTGTCTTTCCTTTAACATCTGATGAAGATGCTTTATTCGTTCCCGTTTCTTTCGCAACTCTTTCTCTTTGAGGAGCCTTATCACTTCTAACATGCATTAAATATTTTATGGTATCTATCTTAATATTTCTAATCATCTCCTCAAACATAGCACTTCCCTCATATTGATATGCTTGAATGGGATCCTGTTGTTTATACGCTCTAAGACCAATACCTTGTTTTAAATGATCCATATTGTTTATATGATCCATCCACTTTAAATCAACAACTCTAAGCAAAATAACACGTTCTACTTCTCTTAACTGTTTTTCTCCAAATTCTTCTTCTTTTTTCTTATAAATCTTTTTAGCAATAGATACATACTTATCAATTATTTCTTTATGATTTAATTCTTCCAACATAGAAACTTTTATAAGCCCAACAGGAACATACAACATTTCCATATATTCAACAAGTTTTTTCAAATCACTCTCTTCTGATTCTGAATTTGGATTTGATAAATGAACATTCACTTCATAAGATACAACATCTTCAATCATCGAATGTATTTGTTCTTTTAAATTTTCACCTTCTAACACTCGAGAACGCTGAGAATAAATAATTTCCCTTTGTTTATTTATTACATCATCATATCCAAGTAAAGATTTTCTAACATCAAAATTGTTTCCTTCAACATTTTTCTGAGCATTTTCAATAGCTTTAGATACAAACTTACTTTCAATAGCATCATCATCTGAAAGACCTAACTTATCTACAACACCTTTTAATCTATCAGATCCAAAAATTCTCATTAAATCATCATCTAAACTTATATAAAATCTAGAACTTCCAGGGTCACCTTGACGTCCTGCTCTACCTTTCATTTGTCCATCAACTCTACGGGATTCAGCACGTTCAGTACCTATTATTTTCAATCCTCCAGCTTCATGAACACCTTTTCCAAGCTTTATGTCAGTACCTCTTCCAGCCATATTAGTAGCAACAGTTATCATTCCTGCTTGACCTGCTTGCGCAACAATTTCTGCTTCTTTTTCATGAGATTTTGCTGTAAGTAACTGATGCTTCATACCTTTTCTTCGCAAATAATCAGACATCTCTTCCGCTTTAGAAATACTAGGAGCAACTACCAAAACTGGCTGTCCTTTTTGATTACTTTCTTCTATATCCTTAACAATAGCCTTTATTTTCCCAGCTTCTGTTTTAAAAACTTTATCAGGATGATCTATTCTCTGAATAGGCTTATTTGTAGGTATTACCACTATATCTAAACTATAAATTTCCCTAAATTCATTTTCTTCTGTAGCTGCTGTTCCCGTCATTCCACTTAATTTTTTATACATTCTAAACAAATTCTGATATGAAATTGTTGCAAGAGTTTTGGATTCTTTCTCAACCTTTACTCCTTCTTTCGCTTCAATTGCTTGATGAAGACCATCTCCATAACGTCTTCCTTCCATAACACGTCCTGTATTATCATCAATTATCTCAACTTTACCTTCAATAACTATATAATTTTTATCTCTTTTCATAGCATAATTAGCACGTAGAGACTGTGAAACATGATGCTGAATACTCATATTTTCTGGATCTGCATAATTGTCAACTTTAAAAAACGCCTCTGCTTTTTTAACTCCATCATCAGTCAATATTACAGAATTAGTTTTTTCATCTTTTTTATAATCATCTTCTTTTAATGTCTTAGCAAAATAATCTGCTATCTTATAAAAATCAGTAGATTTATTTGCAGCTCCCGATATAATAAGCGGAGTTCTAGCATCATCTATAAGAACAGAATCTATCTCATCTATAATTACAAAATTTAATCCTCTTTGGACTTTCTCTTCTTTAAAGATAACCATATTATCTCTTAAATAATCAAACCCAAATTCGTTGTTTGTTCCATAAGTAATATCACAGGCGTATGCTTCTTGTCTTTGTTTAGATGTAATTCCATGAACTATTGGAGCAACACTAACTCCTAAAAAATCATAAATAGGTTTATTAATTTCACAATCCCTTTGAGCCAAATAATCATTAACTGTTATTATATGTACACCTTCCCCAGTAATAGAATTCAAATACGCAGGAGGTGCTGATACCAAAGTTTTTCCTTCTCCAGTTTTCATTTCAGCGATTCTTCCCTGATGAAGTACAATACCACCTATAAGCTGAACATCATAATGACGTTTACCTAGAACTCTTCTAGAAACTTCCCTAACTACTGCAAAAGCTTCAGGTAACATCTTATCAAGAGACTCACCATTTTTATATCTATCTTTAAACTCAGAAGTCTTAGATTTTAACTTCTCATCAGATAATTTTTGAATAGCCGGTTCCAAAGAATTAATTTTTTTTATGATTTTATTAATTTGCTTCAATTCCCTATCACTATATGTACCAAATATTTTTGTTAATAATCCCATTAATTTCCATCCTCACAATTACACTTCATGATTATATTATCTTAATTTTATAGCAAAATTAAACATACAATTTATATTTTTAAAAATATTTTTAAAATTTTATATTTATAATAACTAATTACAAATATTTTCCATTTATTTTATTTTTAAAAATTATATCATTTTATAAAAAATTTTTCTACCCAACAAACAAATTAAGGTGTCCTTTTATGAACACCTTAATTATAACTTTTAATATTCCGCCTCTATAATTCCATAATTACCAGATTTTCTTTTATATAACACATTAACTCCATTAGTCTCTGCATTTATAAAAACATAAAAATCATGTCCCATAAGCTCCATTTGTAAAATAGCTTCATCTTTATACATAGGTTTTATAGGAAATCTCTTAGTTTTTACAATTTTTTCCTCTTCTTCTGAATCATCAATTTCTATATTATCAAATAATATGTGCGAATTTTTTAAGTCCTTATTATCATGATACTTTTTCAATAATTTAGTTTTTTGCTTCCTAATTTGTTTATAAATTTTATCTACAACTAAATCTATAGCAACATATAAATCAGCATTTCTCTCCTGAGCCCTTAAATACATACCATTAAATATAATTGCAACTTCTATTATTTGATTATTTTTTTCAATACTTAAAGTAACTTGGGCTTCTAATTCCTCTGAAAAATACTTATCTAATCTAGATAATTTTCTACATATACTATCCTCTAATGCATCAGTAACTTGAATGTTTCTTCCATGAATAACAATTTTCATGCTAAGCCCCCCTAATATATAAAATAAAGCTAGTTGACCTGGTCTTTTCCCCCACACTCGCCTGCTGGAGATTTCGCTAATAAAAATTAATTCCTCACTACTAACCCTCTCATTTTATAAATGGCAGGTCTTACCTCTAAGCCGCACCATGATAATTAAAAAATTTTTTTAATTTACGTGGATCGTTTTGCCTGCGACTGGCATCGATTTTCAACCACAAACCTAGCTTTACTTTATTTTAAATTAAAGTTTTTGCAATTGTCAATACACTTACTTTTGTTTTAGAACTACTTTTTTTAATCACTTTAGAAACTTCATTCAAAGTGCTATATGTCGTTGCCACATCATCAATTATTAAAAGTGATTTGTCTTCCAATTTATCTAATTTACCCTCTATAAAAAATTTACCTTTAACATTTAAACTTCTATCCCGTGATCCCATCCTTTTTTGATCATAATTCTTTCCTTTACATGAAACAACTTTTATGAAGGGAACATTTAAATTTTTACTCAAAAATTTAGTTAAAAACCTGCTTTGATCAAAACCTTCTTTTTTAATTTTGTTAATATCTCTCGGGACATATGTTAAATAATCAAATTTTAAGTTACTCTTCTTTATGTAATCACTTAATATATTTCCTAAATATTCTCCACAATAAAAATTTTTATGAACCTTAAAATTATATATTATATTTTTAATAGCTCCACTATAATAACAAACATAGTTTGCATCAAAATCATCAAAATATTTTTTATCTAAACATTCATTAAAACTAATATCATTTAGACAATCTTCACATATAAATCCTTTATTTATTTCACTTAAACATCCAACACATAAAAATAATCTAGGATAAATTGAATCTAATATTTTCTCAAGCCAAACTCCCAAAGTCTCTTATTATAACTCCTTGAAATTCTTTTTGCCGTAAGTATTTCCATATTTTCATAATTAGATACAAAAATGACTTCATTTTTACAATCTTTTAAAAAATTAGACATTCCACATAAACTCAATAAATTCTTATAATTGAAAACTCTATCAGAAGCAAAAAACACAACAATATTAAAATTATGTACTTTAGATTTATCCTTAAAAATAAATTCTTGAAATTCATTAAAAAAACAAATTGAAGTTATATAAATATAAGAATTTAATTTTACATTACTCTCAAAATCACAAAAAGATTTAAAATTATTATCAATAAAAACGTTGTTTAACTTAGATGAAAAAGATACATATTTTTTCATATAACTATACACGTTTTTACTAGAATCACTATCTTTTGTAATTAATATAACCTTAGTTTCATTTAACATAAACCATTCTAAAAATTCAAAAACAACATGTGGCATATCATAATTTAAATCAATTTTCGTTTGAATACTTCTTGGTTCTTTAAATAAAACCAACTCATCATTGATTTCATAAATCTTATTATTTGTCAATAACTCACTCATACTTAAAATAATTTTCTTATTAGATGAAATATTTTTCAAAAACGGCAGCACAAAAGAATCTTCAATAACTGAAATTCCACTTATATCATCAAATATAACCAAATCAAAATTTATCTTACTATCAAAAGATGATAATGGGGTAGAAAAAATTAAATTTTCAAAATTCACACTATATTCATTCAATTTATTTTTAATATATATTTCATTATGAGTTATATATAAAATTTTTTTCCTATAACCTAACAACCTAACTAAAAAAGAAACAATTAGTTTTAAATCATAAAATGGATGTGATACAACATTAAAAAATTCATCTTTTGAATCAAAAAACCATTTAATTAACTTTCTATAATTGTAATCAACTTCTCTTTTTATATTATCTATTAAAATTTTATACTCCCCCTAATTTTTTTCTAACAAATTAACAATTTCATTAAATAAATATTTCAAGGATGAATATCTAATCGTAGAAGATGTATTTCTAACCATATACATTAAAGCATTAATATCTCCAACTAATATAACACAACGTTTAGCTCTTGTAACAGCAGTATATAAAATATTTCTATTCATTAAAATATTTGTAAACCTAAAAATAGGAATAATAACAATGGGAAATTCACTTCCTTGACTTTTATGTACAGTTATAGCGTAAGCATGCTCTATTTCACTTAAATTTGTTTTATCATATTTAAAAATCTTGTTTCCATCATAAAGAACATTAATATTTTTTTCATTTACATCTATTATGTATCCAATATCTCCATTAAATACTCCTTTAATTTGTTCTCCATCTTTTACATAATATCCTAAAAGCTCATAATTATTTTTTATCTGCATGACCTTATCTCCAACCCTATATGAATTTCCTAAAAAAATCATTTCATTTTTATCACTGCTCTTAGGATTTATACTTTCTTGAAATACTAAATTTAAATTATTTACACCCAAAATTCCTTTTCTTATAGGAGATAACACCTGTATATCTTTTAAAATATCTATATCATAGGAAAAAAATTTAGGTATACGCTTTAATACAAGCTCTTTTAAAATATCACAAATTTCATTTTCATTGTTGTTTTTTAAAATATAAAAATCCCCATCTTTTTTATTTAATATAAGCTCTTCACCATTATTTATTTTATGTGCATTTAAAACTATATAGCTATTTTCCTTTTGTCTATAAATCTTATTTAATCTCGAAACTGGAAAAATACCACTATTTATTATATCTTTTAAAAAATTACCTGGTCCAACAGAAGGTAATTGATCTATATCACCAACTATTATAATTTTTGTTCCAATACCTAAAGAATTAAATAATTTACTACCTAAAAGTACATCTATCATTGATGCTTCATCTATGATTATAACATCACATTTAATTGTATTTTTATCACTTTTTCCAACAAAATTAAATTCATCATCCTCAGTACTTGAAATTTCCAAAACTCTGTGAATTGTCTTCGCTTCAAAACCTGTTGTTTCCATCATTCTTTTTGCTGCTCTACCTGTTGGGGCAACCATTATTGTTTTAAAACCTCTTTTAATAAATACATTTAAAATAAATTTTATTATAGTTGTTTTTCCTGTTCCTGGACCACCAGTTATAATATGTACACTATTATTTACACTTTTAGTTAAAGCCTCAACTTGGTCATCGGAAAATTTTAATGAATTTTCCTTTTCAAAAATCTCAATTTCTTTTTTTACATCAATATTAAAATTATTTTTCTTGTATATATATAATCTAATTAAACTCGAACATATTTCATATTCTGCCATGTATATATTAGTCAAAAAAACACATCTTATTTCGTTATCTTCATTTTTAAATGTTTTTTCTATTATAAATCCTTTACTTAAAATTTCATCATATACATCAGAAATTTTCTTTTCTTCAACTAAAAGTAATTCTTTAGATAGACATATTAATTCATTATAAGGTAAAAAAGTATTTCCAAACTTCAAACGCTCTTTTAACACGTAAATTATTCCATGTTTAATCCTATTAAATGAATCTTGTAAAATATTTAATTTTTTACCAATAGCATCTGCCTTTTTAAAACCAAACCCTTGCAATTTATCAATTAACACATAAGGATCATCTTTTACAACATCAACTGACGATTCATAAAAAATATTATATATTTTATTTGAATTATTCAAGGAAAATCCTAATTTCGTAAGCTCTAAAATTATTTCCTTATCATTTATTCTTCCACTAAGAGCACTTTTAATTTCTAAAAACTTCTTATTACCAATACCTTCAACCTCTTTAAGTTTATCTATATCATTATTTATAATATCTAATGTATTTACTCCAAATTTTTCAACAATTTTTTTTGCAGTCTTAACACCAATACCAACAAATAAAGATGAGGATAAATATTTTTCAATTTCTTTTTCATTAACTAAAGTTAATTTTTCAATAAGTGAAACCTTAAATCTCTCTCCATATTTAGGATTTATTTCAAAATTTCCATGAGCACATATTCGATCATCAATTTGTATATCATCATAATCACAAACACATATAATTTCTTTGTTATCATCACACAAAATTTTAAATATAGAAAATCTATCAGAAATATATATAATATCTCTAATAGTTCCAATTATTTTTTCCATATATACCCTCATAACAAATTTTCAAAAATACTATAGAATTATATCACAAATATAGAAATCATTTTATTTGACATAAATAATTATTAAAATTACAATAATCAAAAAGGAGTTGAAATTTTGTTAATTAAAAATGTAAAAATAATATTTCCTGATTCTATAATCCCTGGAAGCATAATAATACAAAACAACAAAATTTATAAAATATTTTTAAATCACACTCCAAAATATGATGGAGATATTTTAGATGGCGAAAATCTTTATTTATCACCTGGATTTATAGATATACACATACACGGTGCATATGGATGTGACACAATGGACGCCACTTGTGAAAGTTTAAAAAAGATTTCTCAAGCTATATTAAAACATGGCGTTACTTCATTTCTTCCAACTACAATGACATGTTCGAAAGAAGATATACGAAATGCTATTAAAAACGTATATTTAGTCATGAAAGAAAAATCAACAGTAAACAATATTTTAGGAGTACATTTAGAAGGTCCATTTATAAATAAAAACAAAATTGGTGCACAAAACCCAAATTATTTATTAGAACCTTCAATTGATAATTTTAAAGATATTGCTGAAGATTATGAAGAAATTATAAAAATAGTTACCCTAGCTCCAGAAATAGAAGGTGCACAAAATCTAATACAATATTTGCATAAAAAAAATATAGTTGTTTCAATAGGTCATACTGATGCAAAATATGAAGAAGCTATGGAAGGAATAAAAAATGGAGTTTCCCATGCAACACACCTTTTTAATGCAATGACTCCATTTAATCACAGAGATCCTGGAGCTGTTGGAGCAATACTAAATTCTAACATTACTGCAGAATGTATATTAGATGGAATACATATACATTATGCTTCACTTGATATAGCATTAAAAATAAAATCAAGTGATAAAATAATTTTAATAACTGATGCAATGAGTGCTTGCTGTATGAAAGATGGAAAGTATTCTCTAGGCGGTCAAGAAGTTATTGTTAAAGATTCTGCAGCAAGATTAAATAACGGTGTACTTGCCGGTTCTGTATTAACCTTAGATAAAGCAGTTAGAAATGTAAAAAATAATTTAAATATACCACTATATGAAATAATAAAATTACTTACAATAAACCCATCAAAAGTATGTGGTACAGATTCAACTAAAGGAATCATAAAAGAAAATTATGATGCAGATTTAATTTTATTTGATGAAGATATAAATATAAAACATGTATTTGTAAATGGTAAAAAAATAGAAAGTACTAGCTAAAAACTAGTACTTTCTATTTATTAATTAGTACCTTAATTTCATCAACCTTATCTAATCTCTCCCAAGGAAGATCTAAGTCATTTCTTCCAAAATGTCCATAAGAAGAAACTTGTCTATATATAGGACGCCTCAAATCCAAATTTTCTATTAAACTTCCAGGACTTAAATCAAATACTTTATTTATTATTTCATAAATATCACTTTTACTTACTTTCTCAGTTCCAAAAGTTTCAACAAACAAAGATACTGGATTAGCGACACCTATTGCATAAGCTAATTGAATTTCAATTTTATCACAAATTCCAGAAGCAACAATATTTTTAGCTACCCATCTAGCTCCATAAGCTGCAGTTCTATCCACTTTAGTTGGATCTTTACCAGAAAAAGCACCTCCACCATGCCTTGAAAATCCACCATAAGTATCAACAATTATTTTCCTTCCAGTAAGACCACTATCACCATGTGGACCTCCAATAACAAATCTTCCTGTTGGATTTACAAAATATTTAACCTTATCATCTAATAAATTTTCAGGAATAACAGATTTTATAACATGCTCCATTAAATCTTTTTTTATAGTATCCTGTGATGTATTTTCATCATGTTGAGTTGAAATTAAAATTGTATCTATCCTAACAGGCACATCACCATCATACTCAACTGTAACTTGAGTTTTTCCATCAGGTCTTAAGTAATTTAAAATTCCTAATTTTCTAACTTCTGAAAGTCTTTTTGACAATTTATGAGCTAGTACTATAGGAAGAGGCATATATTCTTCTGTTTCATTTGTAGCATATCCGAACATAATACCTTGATCGCCTGCTCCTAAAAATTGATTTTCATCAGAAACATCATTTCTTTTTTCAAATGATTCATTTACTCCCACTGCAATATCAGGTGATTGTCCATGTATAAAATTGGCAATAGCACAAGTATTACAATCAAATCCATACTCACCTTTATTATATCCTATATCATTAACAATACTTCTTACTAAACTTTGGATATCTACATAACAACTAGTTGTTATTTCTCCCATAACATTTATAATTCCTGTAGTAGCACTAACCTCACAAGCAACCCTCGCCAATGGATCTTTAGATAAAATAAAATCTAATATACCGTCTGATATTTGATCACAAATTTTATCTGGATGTCCTTCTGTAACAGATTCAGATGTAAATAATCTCTTCATTAAAATCAACACACCTCTTCAAAAATAAATTTTTTCAAAAAACAAAAATAACCCTAAGCACTAAGCAAAGGATTAATAAAAAAATGGAGCTGGTAATAGGACTTGAACCTACAACCTGCTGATTACAAGTCAGCTGCTCTACCAATTGAGCTATACCAGCAAAATGTGGTGGGCACAACAGGGATCGAACCTGTGACCTCCTGCTTGTAAGGCAGATGCTCTCCCAGCTGAGCTATGCGCCCATTATTGGTGGAGGAAGTTGGATTCGAACCAACGAAGTCGAAAGACAACAGATTTACAGTCTGCCCCCTTTGGCCGCTCGGGAATTCCTCCGTAACTTGGAGCTGGTAATAGGACTTGAACCTACAACCTGCTGATTACAAGTCAGCTGCTCTACCAATTGAGCTATACCAGCAACACCACTCAACAATTGGTATTATATTATATTTTAATTTATTTTTCAAGAATTATACTAATTATTTTTTTTAATATATATATATTTTTTCTTAATTTTTCACCAATTATCTTTATATTGTTATACAATCTTAATTTTCTCCACTGCTATATTTCATTTTAGTAGCTTTACCACCTCTTATATGTCTCTCAGCTTTATTTAAATCCAATATATGTTTAGCTTCTTTTGCTATAATAGGATTAATTTTAGGAAGTCGTTCTGTCATATCTTTATGTATAGTACTTTTACTAACTCCAAAAGCCATAGCTGTTTTTCTTATAGTAGATTTTGAATCTATTATGTATTTTGCAACTCCTAAAACTCTTTCCTCAATATAATCTTTCATAATTTCCTCTACCTTCTTTTAAAAGTAGTTATTTAGTCAAAAATGACTAAATAACTATTTAAAATTTATATATTCAGATGGATTTACTTCCTCATTGTTTAGATACATTACAAAATTAAGATGTGCACCATAATCTTCATTAGAATAATTTCCTGAAGAATTACCAACTGTAGCTATAACTTCTCCTTTTCTAACTTTTTGACCGATTACAACCTTAACTTCCTCATCTAAATTCGTATACATAGTCTTAAAACCATCTTCATGTTTTATAACTATGTACTCACCACGTTCAGTTAAATCATTATCTATTTTTTCAACAACACCATCTAAAACTGATACAACAGATGATCCAATTTCAGCTTTAAAATCTATACCTTCTCTGGTTCTCCATGTATTTAAAGTCTTAGAATATATTGTATCGTTTGTATACTCTCTTATAACCGCTCCCTCTACAGGACTTACAAATGAAATATTACCACTAGTAGAAACTTGCGCACTCTCCTCATTTGTTTCCATTGCTATATTTTTTTCAGTAGAATTTTCTACACTCTCATTGTTTAATTGTGCTAAATCATTGTTAGATGAATCATTAGTTGCTAATTCATTTTTATTATCTAATTCATCAGATTTTTCTTTGTTAATATCAATTTCTTGTTTATCTAATACATTATCGTCTTTTACTTGAACAGCATTATCTATTATATTTTCATTCACATTTAATTCTTGCTCAAATCCAGTGCTATTTTGTGAAATCTCAGATTTTCCAAATTCATTTTGAGATTTATCTGCTTTTGATGGCGTGCTTGTTAAATACATTATAAAAATTATAAATAATGTTATACCCACAAATACAAATAAATTAAATTTTTCTTTCTTACCAAATATTTTTGATTTTCTATAATTACTCAATTAAAACACCTCCATTCTAATTTTGTCCATTATTTAGAAAAACATACAAATTATTGAAAATATTTTTAAAAAACTAAAATAGACTCTTTTAAAAAGAGCCTATTTTAATTTCAACACCTGTATAATAATGCTTTAATATTTCATCATAAGTATATCCAAGCTCAGCCATTTTCCCAGCACCCCACTGAGAAAGTCCAACTCCATGTCCATAACCTTTAACATTAATAAATATATCTTCACCTTTTTTTTCCATAACAATATTACTTGAATTCAAACCAAATAAATATCTAAAATCCAGTCCCCTAATTACTTCATTACCTAATCTTATTTTCTCTATAGATCCCGATGTTGTATAATCGACAATTTCAATATCATCAAAATTCTTAACATTTGCATTTTCATAATTATCATTTATTTTATTTAAAAATTCCTTTTCTTTAAAAACATATTCCTTACTAGCATTTGGAGCATCTTGATCAAATTTACTGTCTACCGATTTTAAATATGGTTCAGAAAATGAAAATACTTCAGAAGCTTCCTCAGTAACTCCACTAGATACAGCAAAATATAATGCATTTTTTACAATATTTCCATTATAAAATAACACTTCACCTCTTGTTTCATTTAAAGCTTTTCTTATTTTAGAAATGTATTCATCTACTTTACTTCCAAATTTATTTTCATAATCTTCTTCATCAATATACGCTTGAGAATGAACTGTATCACAAACATCTGCTACGTTATGTATTTTATTTTCACTTAAAATTTTACTAACTGCATAGGTTCTCGAAGCAACCGCCTGAGCTTTTAAAGCCTCCATATCAAATTTTGCAGGCATTTCCGCAACCAAAACACCTTCTAAATATTTTTCTAAATCAATTTCTTCTACATTATCAGTTTCATGTCTATACAATTTTATTTTCAGATTATTTTCTTCTAAATTCTCAAATTCTTTAGAAAAACTTTTATCCAAATTTATAACCAATAAAGGTAAACTAAAAATTATAATAATAAATATA
>NZ_LXFF01000001.1 GCF_001655775.1 Candidatus Arthromitus sp. SFB-turkey | reverse complement strand
AGGTGATCCAGCCGCAGGTTCTCCTACGGCTACCTTGTTACGACTTCACCCCAATCATCTGTCCCCACCTTAGACGGCTGCCTCCTTTCGGTTAGCCCACCGGCTTTGGGTGTTACAAACTCTCATGGTGTGACGGGCGGTGTGTACAAGGCCCGGGAACGTATTCACCGCGACATGCTGATTCGCGATTACTAGCGATTCCATCTTCATACAGGCGAGTTTCAGCCTGCAATCCGAACTGAGATGAGTTTTATAAGTTTTGCTCACTATCGCTAGTTTGCTTCTCTTTGTTCTCACCATTGTAGCACGTGTGTAGCCCTAAACGTAAGGGGCATGATGATTTGACGTCATCCCCACCTTCCTCCTAGTTAACCTAGGCTGTCTCGCTAAAGTGCTCAGCTCTACCTGTTAGCAATTAACAACAAGGGTTGCGCTCGTTGCGGGACTTAACCCAACATCTCACGACACGAGCTGACGACAACCATGCACCACCTGTATCCTTGCCCTTGCGGGCTTCCCTCATTACAAGGTAATTCAAGGTATGTCAAGTTTAGGTAAGGTTCTTCGCGTTGCTTCGAATTAAACCACATGCTCCACCGCTTGTGCGGGCCCCCGTCAATTCCTTTGAGTTTCAACCTTGCGGTCGTACTCCCCAGGCGGGGTACTTATTGCGTTTGCGACGGCACGGATTGTTATTCACAACCCACACCTAGTACCCATCGTTTACGGCATGGACTACCAGGGTATCTAATCCTGTTTGCTACCCATGCTTTCGAGCCTCAGCGTCAGTTACAGACCAGAGAGCCGCCTTCGCCACTGGTGTTCTTCCATATATCTACGCATTTCACCGCTACACTAGGAATTCCACTTACCTCTCCTGCACTCTAGTTAAACAGTTTTATGTGCTTTCTACAGGTTAAGCCTATATATTTAACACATAACTTACTCAACCGCCTACGCATCCTTTACGCCCAATAAATCCGGACAACGCTTGCCACCTACGTATTACCGCGGCTGCTGGCACGTAGTTAGCCGTGACTTCCTCTGCAGGTACCGTCCTTCCTCTTCCCTGCTAACAGAGCTTTACGATCCGAAAACCTTCTTCACTCACGCGGCGTTGCTCCATCAGGCTTTCGCCCATTGTGGAAGATTCCCTACTGCTGCCTCCCGTAGGAGTATGGGCCGTGTCTCAGTCCCATTGTGGCCGATCATCCTCTCAGACCGGCTACACATCGTCGCCTAGGTGAGCTCTTACCTCACCTACTAGCTAATGTGCCGCAGACTCCTCCTATATCAAGTCTCCCCTTTCACTATCTCCCCATGCGGTTAAATAGCTGTATGCGGTATTAATCCAATTTTCATCGGCCTATCCCCCAATATAGGACAAATTATCTACGTGTTACTCACCCGTTCGCTGCTAAAATATAAAGAGCAAGCTCTCCATATCTCCGCTCAACTTGCATGTATTAGGCACGCCGCCAGCGTTCGTCCTGAGCCAGGATCAAACTCTCATCCTTCTCATTACTCAAAATTAACGTTGACTTCTCTCTTACCTATTCAATTATCAATGATCTAT